>CAMJDT010000032.1 GCA_946404495.1 uncultured Bacteroidales bacterium | reverse complement strand
ATGTGCTCGATGTACTGCCGCCATTGCACCCGCCGTCGTTTTGCCGGTCAGAAGGACGACGAGAGCCCGATGGAGCGTATCGAGAAAGCGCTGGCTTATATAGAGAAGACGGAGTGCGTGAGAGACGTGCTGCTGAGCGGCGGCGATGCCTTGATGGTAAGCGACCAGCGACTGGAGTACATCATCTCGCGTCTGAGACAGATCCCGCACGTGGAGATCGTTCGTATCGGCAGCCGCGTGCCTGTGGTATGCCCGCAACGTATCACGCCGGAGCTGTGCGCTATGCTCAGTAAGTATCACCCCATATGGCTTAATACGCACTTCAACCATCCTAACGAGGTGACCGCCGAGTCACGCCGCGCCTGCGAGATGCTGGCCAATGCCGGTATTCCGCTCGGCAACCAGAGCGTGCTGCTGCGCGGCATCAACGACTGCGTATATATCCAGCGCGAGTTGGTACACGAACTCGTTAAGATGCGCGTGCGCCCGTACTATTTATATCAATGTGACCTGAGTATGGGTCTGGAGCACTTCCGCACGCCTGTGTCGAAGGGTATCGAGATCATAGAGGGTCTGAGAGGACATACCTCCGGCTACTGCGTGCCTACCTTCGTTGTGGACGCTCCGGGCGGAGGCGGTAAGACACCCGTCATGCCGCAGTATATCATCTCGCAGGCTCCGGGTCGCGTTGTGCTGCGCAACTTCGAAGGCGTCATCACCACCTATACCGAACCGACCGACTACCAGAGCGAGTGCCATTGCCCCGCTTGCGAAGCCGAACGGAAACGCAAGGTGGCCGATGACAAGGCCGTGGACGGCGTTATCTCGCTGCTCGAAGGCGAACGTATGAACATCGAACCCGCGCATCTCAAACGGCACGAGAGAAATGCCGCGCGTAAGGACGATTAAGATGATCTAACATAAGAATGATGAACCTGATTGAGGAACTGCTGCACACCCGGAGCTGCTCGGTAGTAGGACTGGAGAAGAACACGGGTAAGACCGTGTGCCTGAACTATATCCTGACCCACCTGCCGGACAACGCCCGTGTGGCAGTCACCTCAATAGGAATAGACGGAGAGTCGAAAGACCAGGTCACGGGCACCAAGAAACCCGAGATATGGCTACGCCGAGGGATGGTGTTTGCCACCTCGGAAAAGCATTATAGGATGCGCAAATTAGTGTCGGAGGTACTGGACGTAAGCAACGAACGAACCGCACTCGGCCAACTCGTCACGGGACGCGTACTAACAGAGGGCAAGGTGATGCTTTCGGGTCCGGGTTCGACAGCGAGTATCCGCCGATGGATGGACGAGGTAAAGGAGTACGCCGACCTGGTACTGGTGGACGGAGCGCTCAGCCGCATGAGTCTGGCCTCGCCGACCGTAAGCGAAGCGATGGTACTGGCGACAGGAGCCGCCTACTCGGCCAATATCGACACCTTGGTGAAGAAGACCGCCTACGTGGTGGAACTCATCAACCTGCCGTTGGCTGAGGAAACGGACGACGAGGAGAAGCGTATCTACGTGGACGGCGCCGTGACGGACCGCGTGCTGGAGAAACTGATGAGCGACAAGGAGAACCAAGGCAAGGTACTCGTCATACAGGACTTTACCAAGGTCTTTGCCGACGCAATGGTGTGGCATCGATTCCAGAACCGGATGCCGGTCTATGTGCGGCGACGCAGCAAACTGCTGGCCGTGACGGTCAATCCTACGGCTCCCAACGGCATGATACTGGATTCGGAGACCCTATGCAGACGAATGAGCGAAGCCATCGGACTACCCGTCTATGATCTGATGAAAGAATGAAACTGAGAGAGTGCATACTGAGCCCCTGTTCGCTGCGGTATATGGTGGACGCCCTCGACATACAGTCGGGTGTAGCCCGCCGGCAGATGATGGAGGAGGAGATGATGACCGATGAGGCTGTCATCCGTGCCTACTACGCACAGTTAGAGCAATACCGCGAGGTGGTATCCAAGCCCGCGCATATGATCGAGGTGAAGAACCTGCAGTTCCGATTGACGGGACTCAAAGATCTGCAGACGACGCTTGCGAATCTGGAGGGAGGGCATACCTTGGACGACATCGAGCTATTCGAAGTGAAGCACCTGGCGATGCTCAACTATGAGATTAGTAAGCAAGTCGTAGCACTCGGTTTGCCGGCTGCTCTACCCGACTTGGAAGAGGTCGTACGGATACTGGATCCGGAGGGGCTGCGTATCGCGACTTTCTATGTCTATGAAGCCTATAGCGAGCAGCTGGCTGCTCTGCGCAAAGCCTTGGACCAGAACCCGACGGATGAGCAACTGTTTGTGCAAGTACAAGACGAAGAGGCACGAATCAGAACTAAACTAAGTGCTTCGCTACGCAAATACGCGCAATCTATCCGTGAAGCACATCGTCGGATTGCAGAGATTGATATCCTGCTTGCAAAGGCTATTCAGGCCGACCGGAGAGGACTCTCATTCCCGACAATAGGCAGCGAGACCGACATAACGGAGATGTGGCATCCCGAAGTGGAAGAGGCATTACGGACGAAAGGTAAGACCTATCAGAAGAACTCCATTCGGTTCGGTCAGCAGCCTACTATCCTGACGGGATCGAACATGGGCGGTAAGACCGTGGTACTGAAGACGGTAGGACTCTGTCAGTACCTGATGCAATTCGGCTTCGGTCTGCCCGCCAAAGCAGCCGTGATGAAGCCCAGAGAGGCTATCTACTGCTGCATGACTGACACGCAATCGCTGACTGAAGGACTGAGTTCCTTTGCAGCCGAGATGCGACAAATAGACGAAGTAATCCGTGCCGCACGAGAAGGACGCAATATCTTAGCGTTAATCGACGAGCCCGCGCGCACGACCAACCCTATCGAAGGAACGGCCTTGGTCTCGGCCCTCATCGAGGTACTCAAGGAGACCGGCATCAGCCTTCTGATGGTGACACATTATACTATAAACGCGCACGCATGCCCGTGCCTGCGCGTACGAGGATTGGAAAACGGGGAGATGAATTACGAACTGGTACCTGCCCGCGCAGGCGAAGTGCCGCATGAGGCATTACGCATCGCCGAGCAGCTGGGGATAGACCCCATATGGATTGAGAAAGCAAAACAACAGATCTGATATATATATGAAAAGCAAACTTGGATTAGATTTTCAAAAAGTGGAATACGCCAGGAGCCTGGCGAAAGGTATCGCGGAGGACGTTCAGGCGTTCGTGGAGCAGTACACCACGGTGGCTGTGGAGCGCACGCTATGCCGTCTGATGGGTATCGATGGCGTAGATGCCAACGATGTGCCGCTGCCCAACGTGGTGGTAGAAACACTCAAGGAGAAAGGTGTGCTGAGCGAGGGTGCATTGTTCTACCTCGCTAACGCGATGATCGACACCGGTCTCTGTCCGCAAGAGATTGCGGAGAAGTTGAGCCGGGGTGAGATAGACATCACCAAAGTCGTGACACGTGACCAAAAACGCATCGCGGAAACCTTGCAACCCGTCATCGACAACAGCATAGAGCGCATCCGCGCACGCAGGCAGCGTCGTGAGCACTACCTGGAGACCCTCGGAGAAGGCCCGAAGCCGTATCTGTACATCATCGTGGCTACGGGTAATATATACGAGGACGTGGTGCAGGCCCAAGCGGGTGCCCGTCAGGGAGCCGACATCATCGCCGTGATTCGTACAACGGGTCAGTCCCTACTCGACTACGTCCCCTACGGCGCTACGACCGAAGGATTCGGCGGCACGTTTGCCACGCAGGAGAATTTCCGCATCATGCGTAAGGCGTTGGACGAAGTGGGCGAAGAGCAAGGACGGTATATACGTCTGTGTAACTACTGCTCCGGACTCTGTATGCCCGAGATCGCCATCATGGGAGCGTTCGAGGGACTGGATGTGATGCTGAACGATGCCCTCTACGGCATCCTCTTCCGCGATATCAACATGCAGCGTACGCTGGTGGACCAATATATGTCGCGTATCATCAACGGCTTCGCAGGCGTCATCATCAATACCGGCGAAGATAACTACCTCACGACGGCTGATGCCGTAGAGGCCGCGCATACCGTATTGGCCAGCGACCTTATCAACGAACAATTGGCCTATATGGCCGGTCTGCCGGCCGAGCAAATGGGTTTGGGTCACGCCTTCGAGATGGATCCGATGCTGAAAGACGGTTTCCTTCTGGAGCTGGCACAAGCACAAATGGCCCGCGAGATCTTCCCCAACGCGCCGCTCAAGTACATGCCGCCTACCAAGTTCATGACCGGAAACATCTTCCGCGGACATATTCAGGACGCGCTCTTTAATATGATCGGTATATGGACGCACCAGGGTATCCAACTACTCGGTATGCCTACGGAGGCCATCCATACGCCCTTTATGAGCGACCGTTATCTGAGTATCGAGAACGCCAAGTATATCTTCAATAACATGCACTCCATCGGCGAAGAGATGGAATTCAAGGAGGGCGGTATCTGCCGTCGTCGTGCCGCAGAAGTGCTGGATAAGACCATTGCACTACTGGAAGAACTGACCAAAGAAGGTCTGTTTACTGCGCTGGAGAAAGGTATCTTCGGCGATGTGAAGCGCCCCAAGACCGGCGGTAAGGGTCTGCAAGGCGTGACCATGAAAGGTGAGAACTATTTGAACCCGTTTGTTGAACTGATGAAAGGAAAACGTTGATATGAGCGAAGGATTATATAGCATGGAAGCCAAGGACTTCGATAAGACCTTGGACTTGACGAAGATCAAACCCTACGGCGATACGATGAACGACGGTAAGGTGCAATTATCCTTTACCCTACCCGTTCCCTGCGGCGCAGAAGCCGTGGAGGCCGCCAAACAGTTACTCAAACTCATGGGACTGGAGAATCCCTCAGTGGTCTTCTACAAAGAGTTGACGGACGGATTCACCTTTGTCAACTGCTACGGCAGCTGCACGCACACCGTCAATTACTCGTCGATATACGTACCGAAAGTGGAGTCGAAGACCATGTCGATGCCGGATACCGATCAGTTCATCAGGGAGCATTTCGGAAGAAAGATCGTAGTAGTAGGCGCCTCTACGGGTACAGACGCTCACACCGTAGGTATCGATGCCATCATGAATATGAAGGGCTATGCCGGTCACTATGGCCTGGAGCGCTACGATATGATTGATGCGTATAACCTCGGTTCGCAGGTGCCAAACGAGGAGTTTATCGCACGCTGTGTGGAACTCAACGCCGACGCTATGCTCATCTCGCAGACCGTCACGCAGAAGGATGTACACATCAAGAACCTCACCAACTTCATCGAACTGATGGAAGCCGAGGGACTGCGCGATAAGATGATCTGCTGCTGCGGAGGCGCACGTATCACCCACGAGTTGGCCCAAGAACTCGGCTTCGACGCCGGATTCGGTATGAACACCTACGCCGACGACGTGGCCTCCTTCATCGTACAGGAGATGGACAAGAGAGGAATGAAGTAAGGTGAAAAGTGAAAAGTGAAAAGTGATAATTGATATTATAACATAAATTCTAATAGTATGGAAAAAGAACAAATCAGAGAAGTCATTGCCCGCCGTGCAGCACGCGAGTTGCATGATGGCGATGTAGTTAACCTGGGTATAGGTCTGCCGACCATGATACCGAATTTCCTGCCCGAAGGAATCACGGTAACACTCCAGACCGAGAACGGAGCAATGGGTCTTGGTCCTACGCCCGAAGCCGGTAAGGAAGACAAGAACCTGCAGAATGCCGGTGGCGGCTATATCACCTTGCTGCCCGGCGCATCGTCGTTCGATAGCGCTACCTCGTTTGCCATCATCCGTGGCGGACACGTAGATGTATCGGTACTCGGCGCCCTGCAAGTGGACGAAAAGGGTAACCTCGCCAACTGGATCATCCCCGGCAAGATCGCTCCGGGTATGGGAGGTGCGATGGACCTGGTAGTAGGTGCTCGCCGCGTAATCATCGCTATGGAGCACACGCAGAAAGGTGCGCCTAAGATTCTCAAAGAGTGCACCCTGCCCCTCACGGCTGCCGGACAGGTCAACATGATCATCACGGAGATGGGTGTTATCAACGTGACGAAGGATGGACTGGTACTCGTAGAGAAACATCCCGAATTCACGGTGGAAGAGATTCAGGCTGCTACCGAAGCCAAACTCATCATCTCACCCGATCTGAAATCGATGCTGGATTAAGGTGAAAAGTGAAAGGTGAAAAGTGAAAGGTGGAAGGATATGTATACCTATTTAAAAACGGAGTTTCGTGAGAACGGCATCTGTGTGCTGACGCTGTCGGCTCCCAAGTCGCTCAACGCGCTCAATTCGGCGCTGATAGGCGAGTTGGATGATTTCCTGACAAAGTTAGATACGACCGCGACACGCGTACTGATCCTAACGGGCGACGGCGATAAGTCGTTCGTAGCAGGAGCCGACATCAGCGAGATGGCTAACCTAAGCGAGGCAGAAGGACTGGCCTTCGGTCAAAGAGGTGCAGAGGCATTCCGCAAGCTCGAGGACCTGCCTATCCCGACCATAGCCGCCATCAACGGCTTTGCCCTGGGCGGCGGATGCGAGATTGCTATGGCTTGTGACATACGCTATGCTTCGGCCAATGCCCGCTTCGGTCAACCCGAAGTAGGACTGGGAATCATTCCCGGTTTCTCAGGCACGTACCGTCTGCCCAAACTCATCGGACAGGGTATGGCCAAGGAACTGATCTACTCGGGTCGCGTCATCAAGGCCGACGAGGCGCTCAGGATCGGACTCATCAACCGCGTGGTGGAACAGGAGGAGCTGATGCCCGCCGTCATCGCGCTGGCAGAGCAGATCCTTAGGAACGCTCCCCTCGCCGTGAGCTATGCCAAGGAATGCATCAACCGTAACTACGACCTCGACCGTCGCGAAGGACTGGCGCTGGAGAACGAACTCTTTGCCCGCTGCTTCACGACCGAAGACCAGAAGAACGGCATGCAGGCCTTCCTCACCAAACAGAAAGTTAATTTTCAAGGCAAATAACCATTAAATAATACACACATGAAAATCTATGTAATTGGAACCGGTACGATGGCAAAAGGTATCATCAAAGCCTTTGCCCAAAAGATGCCCGTAGTCATGAAGAGTCGTACGCAAGCCAGTCTGGATAAGGCTATGGCCAGTATCGAAAAGGACTACAAGAAACTCGTTGAGAAGGAGAAGATTACCGAAGATGCAGCACGCGCTATCATCGCGAATATCTCCACGACGACAGATTATGCTACCTTCGCAGACGCAGACCTCGTTATCGAAGCCGCTGTGGAGGATATGCAGTTGAAGAAGGATGTGTTCCGCGAGTTGGACGCTATATGCAAACCCGAGACCATCTTTGCTACCAACTCCTCGTCGCTCTCCATCACCGAGATAGCCTCCGCTACCTCGCGTCCGCAACAGTTCATCGGCTGCCATTTCTTCAATCCCGCCGATAGGATGGAATTGGTGGAAGTGATCAAGGGTCAACTGACTTCGGAAGAGGTGACCAATACCATCATCGAGCTCTGCAACCAGATCGGTAAGAAACCCGTGCCCGTAAAAGAGGCTCCGGGATTCGTAGTGAACCGTATCCTAATCCCGATGATTAATGAGGCTATCGGCATCCTGGCTGACGGCATCGCTTCGGCAGAGGATATCGATAAGTGCATGATGCTGGGTGCTAACCATAAGATGGGTCCGTTGGCCCTGGCTGACCTGATCGGAAACGACGTCAACCTCGCCATCATGGAGGTACTGTACAAAGAATTCGGCGATCCCAAGTATCGTCCTCATCCGCTACTGAGAAAGATGGTTCGCGCAGGTCTGCTCGGACGCAAAACCGGCGAAGGATTCTACAAGTATTAATTATTAGAATTGTAAATCGTTAAATTGTAAAATAATAGTATGGATTTCAGTTATTCCAACACCGAAGAGTTGTTCCTGCAGATGATACGCTCGTTTGCGGAGAACGAAGTGAAACCCCTGGCAGCCGAGGTGGACGAGAAGGAGATGTTCCCCGAAGAGACCGTTCGCAAGATGGCTAAGTTGGGTCTGATGGGTATTCCGGTACCCAAACAATACGGCGGTGCCGGCGGTACCGTGCAGATGTATATCATGGCCGTAGAGGAACTCAGCCGCGTGTGTGCTACCACAGGTGTAGTGTTGTCGGCTCACACCTCGCTGTGCATGTCTCCGATTCTGGAGCACGGTACGGAGGAGCAGAAGATGAAATATCTGCCCAAGCTCGCCTCCGGCGAATGGCTGGGTGCGTTCGGACTGACCGAGCCCAATGCCGGTACGGATGCCGCCATGCAGCAGACTACGGCCGTAGATGCCGGCGACAAATGGATACTCAACGGCACCAAGATCTTCATCACCAATGCCGCTAACGCCAATGTATTCATCGTAATGGCTATGACCGACAAGTCCAAAGGCGTGAAGGGTATCTCTGCCTTCATCGTAGAGCGCGGCTTCAAGGGCTTCTCGATCGGTAAGAAAGAGCTCAAGATGGGTATCCGCGGTTCGGCTACCTGCGAGCTCATTTTCGAGAACTGCGAAGTGCCCAAGGAGAACCTGCTCGGCCAACTGGGCGAAGGCTTCAAGATTGCCATGAAGACCCTCGACGGCGGCCGAATCGGTATTGCCAGCCAAGCCCTCGGTATTGCTCAAGGTGCGATGGATGAGACCGTCAAATATACCAAGGAGCGCAAGCAGTTCGGTAAGTCGATTGCTCAGTTCCAGAACACCCAGTTCCAAATGGCAGACCTCAAGACCCGAGTAGAGGCTGCGCGTCTGCTCGTTCGCAGCGCCGCTTGGAAGAAAGATATGGGTCTGCCCTACTCCGTAGATGCCGCTATGGCAAAACTCTATGCAGCCGAGACCGCTATGGCCGTTACGACTAAGGCCGTTCAGTTCCACGGCGGATACGGCTACACCCGTGAGTATCCCGTAGAAAGAATGATGCGTGATGCCAAGATCACCGAGATCTACGAAGGTACGTCTGAAGTTCAAAGAATGGTCATTGCCGGTAAACTATTTAAATAAGGAGGACATAGTATGAATATTATAGTTTGTGTAAAACAAGTTCCCGACACTACTGAGATCAAGATTGATCCCGTAAAAGGTACCCTCATCCGTGATGGTGTGCCCTCTATCATGAACCCCGACGATAAGGGCGGCCTGGAACTGGCACTCCGCATGAAGGAGACAGAAGGTGCTACCGTAACCGTTGTATCTATGGGTCCTCCCCAAGCTGACCGCATGCTGCGCGAAGCCCTCGCTATGGGAGCCGATCGCGCCATATTGCTGAGTGACCGTCGTTTCGCAGGTGCCGACACGTTGGCTACGTCCTATGCGCTGGCCGGATGCATCCGCACGCTGGACTACGACCTCATCATCGCCGGCCGTCAGGCTATCGATGGCGATACCGCTCAGGTAGCTCCCGAGATGGCACAACACCTCGACCTGCCGCAAGTATCCTACGTCATCGACGCCAAGAAGACCGCCAACGGTTTCATCGTCAAGAAAGAGAACGAAGACTGCGTGCAGACACTTGAGGTAGAAGGTAAGTGCGTTCTGACCGTGCTGGCTTCTGCATTCAAGGCTCGCTACATGACCGTGGAAGGTATCATCGATGCCTACAAACGCGAGGTAGAGGTATGGACCGCCGACCAGATCGACGTCGAGGAAGAGAAACTCGGTCTCAAAGGCTCGCCCACCAAAGTGCACAAGTCCTTCCCCAAGGCGCTGAAAGAGCCCGGTGAAGTATTCGAACTGAGCGAAGAAGAGGCCGTTGAACTCATCGTCAGCCGGCTGAAAGAGAAACATATAATCTAAGGAGGAACCATTATGGAAAACGAATATAAGAATGTATATGTATTCGCCGAGCAACGCAACGGCGTCATTCAAAATGTAGCATACGAACTCCTCGGTAAAGCCAACGACCTCGCCGCCGAACTCGGTCAAAAGGTGATCGCTTTGCTTCTGGGTGACGGTATCACGGACAAGGCGCAAGACCTTATCGAAATGGGAGCCGACGAAGTGGTAGTGGTAGACCGTCCCGAGCTCAAGGACTATCTTACCGAGCAATATACGCAGGCTATGAGTCAGATCATCGACCATTGCCATCCGCGTATTGTCCTCTTTGGCGCCACCACGATCGGTCGTGACCTCGCTCCGCGTCTGGCTTGCCGCGTGAAGAGCGGTCTGGTAGCCGACTGCACCAAACTGACCATCGAGCCCGACAAGGACGGTAATCTGGACTTTTTCTCGACCCGTCCCGCCTTCGGCGGTAACCTGATGGCAACAATCGTCTGCCCGACTTCGCGTCCGCAGATGTCAACCGTTCGTCCCGGCGTGATGCAGAAACGTACGCGCGAGGTAGGTCGCAAGGGTGTCATTCAACCCTTCACCCCGACCTTCGATCCCTCCAAGTTCAAGGTACGTCTCCTGGAGACCAAGATGAACGACAACAAGGTGGCCGATATCTCCAATGCCAAGATCCTCATCTCCGGTGGTCGTGGTGTGCACGACAAAGAAGGTTTTGCCAAGCTGCAAGCCCTCGCCGATGTGATGGGAGGTATGGTATCGTCGTCGCGCGCGATGGTAGATGCCGGCGTGATGGATCATGCTTATCAGGTAGGTCAGACCGGTAAGACCGTCCGTCCGAATCTCTATATGGCCTGCGGTATCTCGGGCGCTATCCAGCACCTGGCAGGTATGGAGGAGTCGCACTATATCGTAGCGATCAACAAGGATAAGTACGCTCCTATCTTCTCGGTAGCTGACCTCGGTATTGTAGGCGATCTGCACAAAATCGTTCCGATGCTGACCGAGCGCATCAAGAAGGAGTTGGAGAAATGAAAACACCCAAACAGCTCTTTATCGCCACGCGGCCCTGGTCGTTTCCTGTGAGTATCGCACCTGTGCTGCTGACGGCATTATATCTGTTTACAACTGAATCTACAACGCTGGCGGCTTGGCCGCTGGCGTTGTGGACGCTCGTGAGCATGATGCTTTTTCATGCAGCCAGCAACCTCTGGAGCGATTTCTTTGACTACCGCAAGGGCGTAGATACCGACCCGTCTATCGGTTCGCCTACCATCACAGGCGGTATTCTCACCGATCGTGAGACGCTCATCTATGCCTCCGTATTGCTGGTGTTCTCGATTGTGAACGGTCTGGCCTTGATGCTGACCACAGGACTGTGGAATCTGCTCTACTTCGGTATCGCCGGAGCGCTGCTGATCGTATGCTATCCGTGGTTTAAGTTCCACGCCTTGGGCGATCTGGATATCCTGCTTACCTTCGGCATACTGCCTACGCTCGGTACAGCCTATGTGCTGACGGGTGAGATCTTATGGTCGTCCCTGTGGATCGTGCCTGCGTATGCAACCATTACGGTAGCCGTCTTGCATGCCAACAACACCCGTGACCGCGAGCGTGATGCCCACGTAGGTATTCATACTTTCGCTATGCTGATCGGTTCTACGGCTTGCCGTATCGTCTATTATCTGGAGATATGGTTGCCGTTGGCGTGGGTTATCGTTTGTGTCATTTTGGGTAAGATGCATTGGATTGCCCTCATCGCCGTGGCTATGGCTTCGCTCATCGCCGTACGCAATACGCGTGTCATGGCTGCGCTACGCAACGGCGGTTCGATTGACACCTTAGACCAGATGACCGCGCAGCACCAGTTGGCCAATACCCTGATGCTCACGCTGGCCTTCCTTGCTCAGTTGCTATGAAGAATGTGCCTTTAACGCTGTCCATCGCCCTCGCCTTTGTCCTCTGGACACTGATGTTTTCGCCTTGGACGGCGTCCTTTATACCCTTTTGGCCTACGATGTGCGTATCTGCGCTCATCCTCTCTACCCTCGCCTTCCTCTTTACCGAACGCACGCCCAGAGAACCGAAACCCGATAAGCGAGTACCGATTCTCCGCCTTTGGATGGAGAATATACTAATCGGTGTCGCAATCGCAGCAGTCCTTTGGGGTGTCTTTTGGCTGGGCGACAAGGTATCTCAATGGATGTTCCCGTCCTTTGCCCGCACGCAAGTGAATAGCATCTACGGCATGAAGACGGATATCAATCCATGGCTGTTATCCTGTCTGCTGCTCTTTCTGATTGGTCCGGCGGAGGAACTCTTCTGGCGCGGGTATGTACAGAAGGCGCTTATGAAACGATGGAACAGTTGGGGAGCCGTTTTAGCGATTGCCTTATACGCCTTGGTGCATCTGTTCTCGCTGAATTTTATGCTTATCATGGCAGCCCTGGTGTGCGGAGTTGTGTGGGGCGGACTCTTCTATTTCTTCCCGCGTCGCTTCCCCGCCATCCTGATCTCGCATGCCCTCTGGGACGCTGCCGTCTTCGTCTGGTTCCCAATATAAGAAGAAGTAATGTCAATTGTCCATACGGCGCAAGCAGATCGGAAGAATTATCCATTGTCAACTAACTAAATGCCTGAAATCCTCTTACACTATATTTGGGAGCATTGCCTTTGGGCGGGATTTGCGCAGAAGACGACGGACGGACAGCCTGTCGAAATCCTCTCCGTAGGCGAACATAACCGAGATGCCGGCCCTGACTACAGTCATGCTCGTGTGCGCATCGGAGCACGCGAATGGATAGGGAACATAGAGATTCATGTATCTTCGAGCGATTGGAACAAGCACAAGCATCATCAGGATAAGGCCTACGATACGGTCATTCTGCATGTGGTACGCACGGCTGACAAGCCGGTCTATAACTCGAGAGGAGAGGAGATTCCGCAATGCGAATTGCAGTACCCCGATGAACAGGATTACCTCAGCGGACTCTTTCAGGCTGCAAAAAAAATGGATAGCGCCGGCAGCAGAATCGGATGCGCGGAACAGTTGCTCAGCGATCCGACGCTCCTAACCGAAGGCTGGCGACGGACACTACTACGTAAGCGGCTCGATTGCAAACGAGCGTCGATAGAGCGACTACTCACCATCACCAAGAACAGCTGGGAACACGCCCTCTACATCTCGTTGGCACGCAATTTCGGATTCCACACCAACAGTCTGCCGTTCGAGAACCTGGCACTCGCGACCCCACTCTCCTGCCTGCAGAAGCATAAGAACAACCTCTTTCAGTTGACGGCCATTCTAATGGGACAAGCCGGCCTGATTAAGCCGGAGGAAGAAGACCTGCAACGGGAATACGATTTCATGCGTCAGAAATTCTCGCTCACGCCCCTGGACAGGTCGCTGTGGAAACACGCACGGATGCGTCCGCAGAACAGTCCCGAGTTGCGCATTCGCCAGTTTGCGATGCTGCTCCATCAGTCGGAAGCACTCTTCAGCAAGATACTTGATGTAGAGACCATTGAGGACTGCTATCCCCTCTTCGAGGCTACCCAAATGGGTAAAGCAAGCATCGATATACTGCTCATCAATACCGTCATTCCATATAAATATGCCTTTGCCTTGCATCAGAATAATGCCCTTCGGGCTGCAGAGGCACTCCATTTGATGGAATCCATCGCGCCGGAGAACAACTCCATCATTCGTAAATGGCGCACCTTAGGGCAAGCCGTCCATTCGGCGGCCGACACACAGGCCTTGCTGCACCTATATCAGAACTACTGCCAGCACCACGAATGCATCAACTGCGAAGTCGGCTTTACAGTCTTCCAGCGCGGCCAACTAAGGCTCTTCTAAATCAATAGCACTTTAATCGATTGGTTGACCTACGATTGTGTAGTATTCGTTACCTTGTCGGATGATGATTCGTCCGTCAGGGAGGAGCAGTTTGGTCGCAGAGGCGGAGGAAGGATCCGTAAGGAAGTCAGGGATCGATTCGAGTTGCACGACGCCGAAGGGGTTGGACGACCAATGTGTATCCGACTCCGCGAGCGGCAGATCGGTCACATCGAAGAGTAGCAGCCCCTCGTGCATAGTGGTGATATCACCACTCACATCCGTGAAGACATCATAGTAATCATCCGTATTGGAATCGTGATAGAGACCGAACCAAAGGAAACGGGCATAATTATTGGCTTTCAGGTCGTGGTAGAAATAGAGGGAATTACGTTCTGCACGTCCTACGAGCCATGGATGCGATGTATTAGACAGTTTATTATTGGACGAATAACCGACATAGGTACCTGACTCGATGTGCATAATACGCGCTGTATCCGGACTTACCCACTTGAGGCGATACCGGCATTCAGCCGGCATATAATCCGTATAGATACGCGCCGTGCCGTCGTCGAGGGTATCCAGTTCAACATATGCCATCGGCACAACGCCGTTACTGACTTTTCCGGCCATCAGTAAGCACATATCGTACGCGGAATCCTTTTTCATACCAATCGACAGCTCGCAGCTGTCGGAAAGCGTGAAGTCGGTTTTCTGCGCGAGCGGTTCGGGCTGAGAGGCATCCGTATAGACGGCATATAGACGCCCGTCGTGCGTAGGATAATAGGTAGTGCCGGCAAGGAAAATAGCGGGTCGATTATCGACTAACGCGATATCGGTAGCACTCCAGCCTGCAAAAGCCCAGGTATCCGTACCGTCCGTCAGATCGGCGCGTGAGGGCAAGACGACTCCTGACGCTATCGCGAGCTCGCAAAGCGTAGTATCCCGAAGAACCGTAGCAGTCGGATAGACCAAATCAACACAATACGGTTGGGGCGCTGAGGGGAGGTAGGTGATACTGAGAGACGAGAGATACAGCGAGTTCTCCGTGCCGGTAACGGTCATCGATAAGGTCTGTCCGTAGTTCACCATATAAGTAAGCGGTAAGGAGAGGGAAACATCCTCGGTAGCATACGTCCCCGCCCAATCCTGCATCGTGCCGGAGAGGGTGTAGATCAGTTGGCCGTCGATCATGACGGTAATGACGCCGGCGCCGGAGGAACGGTTGGAGTGCATCAATAGCGAGACACCCGTGATGGTACAATTAGGCCACGGGCCAAGGGTAAGGGTCGCCGATTTGCCGGCAACGATCTGTCCCTTGCTGTGGTTCTCGTTAAGAAAGGTGGCCGTCATCATCTCCGGCACATCGCCGGAGAGCGTCGCCGAGTTGTAAGAAGAAACCGTCGCAGTAAGTGTTTCTGCGGATACTTGTAGCGAAACAATACCCGACAGCAACACTACCGAGACAAAATATACGATCTCTCTACAACGGGCGCTCAATCTCATCGTTCAGCTCGCATCGGGTTGGTGAGGAAATCCTGATAAGCCAGGCGGATACCGTCCTCGAGTTCCGTACGATAGGTCCAACCTAAAGCCGTAGCCTTGGATACGTCCAGCAGTTTGCGCGGCGTTCCGTTGGGACGAGAAGTATCCCAGAGGATACGTCCCGTGTATCCTATGACGCGGGCAACGAGTTCGGTGAGTTGCTTGATTGTGAGCTCCTTACCCGTGCCGGCATTGACGGTCTCGTTGCCGGAGTAGTTATTCATCAGGAAGACGCAGAGATTGGCCAAGTCGTCCACATAGAGGAACTCCCTGAGCGGCGAACCGTCTCCCCAACAAGTTACCTCGGGCAGATTCGCCTCTTTGGCCTCATGGAAGCGACGGATGAGCGCCGGCAGCACGTGAGAGTGTTCGGGATGATAGTTGTCGTTGGGGCCATAGAGGTTCGTCGGCATGACAGAGATATAGTCGGTGCCGTACTGACGGTTGAGGAACTCGCAGTACTTGAGTCCGCTGATTTTAGCCAAGGCATACGCCTCGTTGGTTTTCTCCAGTTCGCCAGTGAGCAGACAGGACTCCGTCATCGGTTGGGGAGCAAGGCGGGGATAGATACACGACGAGCCGAGGAACTCCAGTTTCTTACATCCGTTCTGCCAGGCCGCGTGGATCACATTCATCTCCAGAATCATGTTGTCGTACATAAAATCCGCCAACGCGGATTGGTTGGCCACGATACCGCCTACTTTGGCGGCAGCGAGGAAGACATATTCGGGTTTCTCCTCCTGAAAGAAGGCCTCCACGGCATCCTGACGAGTCAGATCCAGTTCTTTGTGCGTGCGAGTAATGATATTGGTGTAGCCCTGACGTTGCAGTTCGCGCACGATGGCAGAACCTACCATTCCTCGGTGGCCTGCCACATATATTTTCGAATCAAGTTTCATAACTATAACCTATAACCAATAACCTATAACCATTACTTGACTATTCCTTTCTCTAAGTATTCGGCGAGGTTGACACGTGAGTGCGAGACGATCATCTCCTCGCGAACCTTACGCATATCGGACTCTACCATGAGTCGTACCAGTTCCTCGAACGTCGTCTTGGAGGGATTCCAACCCAGTTCGCGTTTGGCCTTGGTAGGATCGCCCCAAAGGTTCACTACATCGGTAGGACGGTAGAAATCGGGCGATACGGCCACCACAACCTTGCCGGTCTTGGTATCAATACCCTTCTCGTCCACGCCTTGTCCTTCCCAACGGAGCGTGATACCTACGTGTTGGAAAGCGAGCGTAGCAAATTCGCGTACGGAGTGCTGCACGCCGGTAGCGATGACGAAGTCTTCAGGCGTATCGTGCTGCAAGATGAGCCACATGCACTCTACGTAGTCCTTGGCGTATCCCCAGTCGCGGAGCGAGTCGAGGTTGCCCAGGTAGAGGCAATCCTGTTTGCCCTGCGCGATACGAGCCGCCGCAAGGGTGATCTTACGGGTGACGAAGGTCTCGCCGCGACGTTCGGACTCGTGGTTGAACAGTATTCCCGAACAGCAGAACATATTATATGCCTCGCGGTACTCCTTTACGATCCAGTAGCCGTACAGTTTGGCTACGGCATACGGACTATAGGGGTGGAACGGCGTTGTCTCCGACTGCGGTACCTCTTCTACCTTGCCGTACAATTCCGACGTGGAGGCCTGATAGATACGGCAGGTCTTCTCCAGATGATTGGTGCGGACGGCCTCGAGGATGCGGAGTACGCCTACCGCGTCCACGTCGGCGGTAAATTCCGGCGAGTCGAAGCTGACCTGCACGTGCGACTGCGCCGCGAGGTTGTAGATCTCGTCCGGCTGAACGAGTCCGATGAGTTTGACCAGCGACATCGAGTCCGACATGTCGGCATAATGCAGATGAAAATGCGGCGTGCCCTCGAGGTGAGCGATACGCTCGCGGAAGTCCACCGAACTGCGGCGGATGATACCGTGTACTTCGTAGCCCTTCTCGAGCAGGAACTCGGATAGATAACTACCGTCTTGACCGGTTATACCGGTGATAAGTGCTTTCTTCATATCGTTTGATTCTATTATTTCCAATGTTTGTGCTTATTCCCAATGTCGGGTATTCTGCCCCTTGAGGAAACGATCCCAACTCTGCGCGATGTCGGTAATGACCATATGTCGCGCGTAAGACGGGCAATACTTGGCGATCTCGCGTGCATCGCGCGTACGGGTAATAAAGGTATATAGTTTGCGCAGAATCACATTCTTAGGCGCGTTGCCTTTGTCCTGCTTTTGGGGACGCTCGCCAAAGAGTATCTGCTGCAGCAATAGCTCGGCGCGATCTTTGACGCGCGCGGTATACAGCGGACATTTATCCTCCGGCAGCCTCAAATAATGCACGAGGATGTATGCATAGAGTTGCCAGGCATCCTTTACGTGCAGGCGGCTTAGGTTCTTCTTTAGATAATTCGTCAGCTCAGCTTCGCTATTCTGACGCAGCAGTAGAGCCAGATCGGTCAACTGCCTGAGGGAGGGAGTCTCCGTAACGAAGTGCTCCCAGGAGTGCAGAAACACAAAGAGCACATTGAATTTCGCTTCGGGTTCGTAGTAGGTGTCCTCTCCATCGTGCACTAATACGCGTTGGCCATCGAGTCCCAATGCCTCCAGTTTGTCATAGTACTTGGCGTCGCGCGGATGTGCAAAGGATCGGCTCACGCGATGCATCTCGACGGGAACCGGGCCTACGTTGATGTTATAGTGACGGAAATATTCCTCCTCGGTATCGAATCGCGGCGCATCGGGGAAGGTCTCCCTCAGTATCTTGGCGCCGAGATGATAGTTTCCCTTACCCACAAACAGATCCACGTCGCCGGACGCGCGCAGATACGGCTTCGGATAACGCCGAGCCAGAGTGAGTCCTTTCATCAGAACAGGCTCTATTTCTCCGGCTCGCAACGCCTCGGAGGCTTGTCGCATGACGCGCCGTTGCTGCTCCTGAAGCAGCATAGTATGCGCGGTAGTGCCCTTGATAAACTCCGTCATTTCGCGGGTAAGGCCCGGGCAATCGTGCATCAGCATCAGATCAAAGACGAGCGGTCCCGTGCCCTGCCTAAGCGCCAGACGTATCAAGGCAGCCCAATCTTTTTCATTTAGCTCGGGGATTGCGGGACACTCCGTCTGATAGATGGCAGCACGGAGGAGTGCGAAATATAGATCCTGTATCTTATTCAAATTGATGTAGTAATTCTTGTAGCGCCGTTTCGGCAGCTTGGTTGGTTATCTCTTCACGCGTGCCCGTAAAATGATAGCAGCGTGCAATGGTCTCTTTGGGCGTCGCCCAAGCTATCCACACGGTGCCGACAGGCTTCTCCGCGGAGCCTCCTCCGGGACCTGCAATACCGCTGGTAGCGATGCTATAATCGGTACGGATGAGATTGCGAACACCCTCTGCCATTTGTCGCACCGTCTCTTCGCTAACTGCGCCGACCGTTTGTAATACATGTGCAGAGACACCTAAGACACGCTGTTTCACGTCGTTGGAATAGGCGATGACGGAACCCATATAGTAATCCGACGAGCCCGGCCATTTATTGAGCAGCGCGGCCAGACGACCACCGGTGCAGGACTCGGCGGTAGCGATCGTGAGGTGGTGGTCACGAAGGATAGTACCTAACTGTTGTTCGATTGTTTGCATTGTTTATGCCATTCAGTTGCTGTTAGTTCCAGTTCGTCGTACCACTCTTGCCCGAATGCCCGAATGAGCGGTTCGCGCAGGAAGCGGTAGAGCGGGATATGATTCTTCTTGCCCAATACACGTCCGCAATGACAGATGTCCCAACGGTGGTACTCTACGCCGGTCATCTCGCCCACTTTCGTGAGCCGTATCGGATAGAGATGGCAAGAGATAGGTTTCTCAAAGCCTGCTTTCTCAATCAGGCAGTAGGTCCAACCACGGTGGTCGGTGCGAGCAAAGATGCAGTCTTTGTCGTTGACGATTGAGAGCACTTGTTCGCCGGAGGGATCCAGATACGAGAGGCCTTGCTTCTCCACGACCTCACGCGCCTCGTGCGTCATCTCCGCTTGAAGACGAGGCATGAGATGGCGAATCGTGGCGAGTTCCTCATCGGAAACGGGCGCTCCGGCATCTCCCTCGATGCAGCAGGCACCGCGGCACACGTCCAGGTTGCAGCAGAACTCCTTCTCCACCACATCCAGGCTGACCAATGTGTTTCCAATCACGAACATAAGCCTTCTACACAGATTTTAATTCCGATCAATACAAGGATAATACCGCCTACGAGTTCGGCATTGAATCGTAGTCGCTTGCCCACATAGGCACCTAGGCCGTAGCCCAAAAGCGTGAACAGGAACGAACCCAACGCGAAGACGGATACAGCCAACCATATGCGTTCCGGCTGAGCGACGAAGATCACGCCCGTTGCCAAGGCATCAATCGAGGTAGCGATAGCCAGCATGATGAGGTGGACGAACGACCAGTCGTTCTTCTCCGCTACGTCGCCTTCATCCTTGCGCAGCGACTCCAGGATCATCTTCGTGCCGATATAGCCTAACAGAATCAGCGCGATCCAGGGTGCATAACGCGCTACCATCTCGGCGAACAGCAATCCGATGCTGTAGCCGATGAGCGGCATCACTCCCTGAAACAAGCCGAAGAGCGCAGCCATCAGCCACACCCTACTCTGCCAACGGCGTTGGTACAATCCTTGCGTCACGGACACCGAGAAACAATCCATTGCGAGAGCTATCGACATCAATATGATCGATACGATATCCATCAATGCTTATAGCGATAGCGGGCGGTCGTCTTGCCTTTGGCAATATTGGTCAGTTTGCCCTTGACGAATTGACGTCTAATCGGCGAGATACGGTCGGTAAAGACATGCCCCTCCAGGTGGTCGTACTCGTGTTGTACGATACGCGCCTTAAATCCCGTGAAGGTCTCCTCTTTCCAATTGAAGTCCGGATCCTGGTAGCGGATTGTGATCGTTTCGGGACGCACCACGTTCTCCGATATACCGGGCAGCGAGAGGCAACCCTCGCTATAGCTGACGGTCTCCTCGCTCTCCTCGATGATCTCGGGGTTGATAAAGGCCTGACGGAAATCCACGCAATCGGGATAGTCCTCGCCCAGTTCGGTACCGTCTACGATAAAGAGTCGCTTCGACAGACCTATCTGAGGCGCCGCCAGACCGCATCCTTCGGCATTGGTCAGGGTCTCCTGCATGTCGCTAAGGAGCGTCTTGATGTCCAGTTCACCGGGTTCAATATCTTCGGTCGGTTTGCGCAAGGCAGGTTGACCGTATAAATAAATAGGTAATATCATGATTTCGATTGTAAGTAATCTTCCAATATGATGCACGCGGCCAGTTTATCTACCACCGATTTATCCTGCCTCTGTTTGCGTTTCATGCCCCCGTCTATCATCGCACGATGCGCAAGGGTCGAGGTGAAACGTTCGTCGTAGGGAATCAGCGGCGTATCAGGCCAGCGGTTGCGGAAGTAGTTCATAAAGGGACGTATATACTGCATGCTCTCGCTCTCCTGCCCGTTCATCTGCGTAGGCAGGCCGATGACGACCTCGTCCACCTGCTCTTTTTTGAGATAGTCCTCTATCCATCGCGGCAGGTCGTTGGTCGGTAGCGTAAGCAACGGATTAGCCGTTATGCGGAGCGGATCCGTCACGGCTAATCCGGTGCGTTTGCGACCGTAGTCTATGGCCAATATGCGTCCCAATATCTATGGCTATTAATAAGCACCTAATTTCTCGTACTCATCCATCATCTTGAGACGATAGTAGAGTTGACGCAGGGCGGTGCGATATTGGTAGTTCTCGCTCTCCAGCTCGAAGGCTTTCTTGAAGTACGGCAATGCCTTTTGGAACTCCTTATCAGCCTCGGCTTTCACCTTGTTGAAGGCTTTGTTATCGAGGCTGGTAGCGTCCTCGAGCATCTGGTTGGCACGATCGAAATAAACGAAACCGAGGTTGGACTGAATGCCTGCGTTCTCGGGTTCGAGTTTAGCAGCCTGCTCCAGTACGGGAATAGCCTCGTCGTAGCGCTTGAGCATGTTCAGGATCGAACCTTTGGAGTTGTAGTACTGAGCCTGCGGATCCATAGCGATAGCCTGGTCGAGGTAGGTGATAGCCTCATCGGCCTTACCGGTCTGCACGAGGTTGTTGATACGGTTCTGGAGGAACCAAGCCTCTTGCGGGAACTTACGGATGCACTCGTCGAGCACGGTGTTGGCCGTAGCGCTGTCGCCCTTGTCGATATACGACTGATAGAGGAACTCACCCGAGTGAACAGCCTCGTGACCGCCGTCCAGCAGTTCGCGGAACATCGAGATAGCCAGGTCGAGCTCTTTGCCGTCATAAGCCATGCGGGCTGCATAGTACTTATACAGATAGTAGGTCGTATCCTTCGGCATCTTAGCTTGCGTCTTATCGTCCTGCATCATCGGCATGTCGGGGATCGAGAGGTAGGTCATGAAGGCCTCAAAGGCTTTCTTGTAGTCGCGGTTGTCGTTGAGCACAACACCGTATTGGATCAGTTCCTGGTTCACGTAGTAGTCCATCATCTTCTCGGCAATCATCTTGCGATAACGAATCTGTACGTGGGGTTTGCCTTTCTTATCGTACGTCGGCGTCATAGCGATCTCGTCGGCCTGCTTCCAGTATCCGATACTCTCCAGCACAGCCTTACCGCGCTTAGTCCAGTCTTGCGACACGTGGTTATGCTCCCAGAGGTTCTCCTGGTAACCGATCAGACCGGCTACATAGAAGGTCTCAGCCTGTCCGGCCGTCTCCTCGTTGCGCATAGCCTCGTCGATAGCGATACGAGCTGCATCGTAGTCCGGGGCTTGTTCCGTCTCGGCCATAATGATGTTACGAGCCTTGCTGACGTTTTTCTTTTGGGCAAAACAGCCTGCGCTAACCAGCACCAGAGCTGCCAAAATAAGAGTCTTTTTCATATGTGTAAAATTTTAAATCGTAAATCGTAAATCGTAAATCGTAAATATTAAATCGTGTCTCCGGACACGGTCTCTTCTGTTGCGTTTGTTTCCGCCTCTACGGATGCGTTCTCCTCTTCCTCTTTAGGAACGGTGCAACCGAACATGAGCGTGTCGTTACGTTTCTGCAGTTCGATGAGTTTGACGCCCTGCGTAGCGCGACCCATTACACGGATGGAGTCGATAGCCATGCGAATTGCCGTGCCGCTCTTGGTGATGAGCATCAGGTCTTCGTCGTCGCTAACGGCGTGCAGGCCTACCAGGTAGCCGGTCTTGTCCGTCAGGTTCATCGTCTTGACGCCCTTACCGCCGCGGTTGGTGATGCGGTAAACGGGTTCGCCGTCCTCATCGTCCAGACGCGTGCGCTTGCCGAATCCCTTGTCGGAGATGACGAGCACGGTCTTGTCACTATCTTTCTCTACACAAATCATGCCAACAGCGCGATCTTGGCCGTCATCCTCCAAGGTAATGGCCTTCACACCCGTCGCCGTACGACCCATCGGACGTACCGTATTCTCCGGGAAACGAACGATCTTACCGTTGTAACTTGCAATCAGCATCTGGCTCTCGCCGTCCGTCAGCGTCACGCCGATCAGCTCGTCGCCGTCGCGCAGACCTACTGCGTTGATACCGTTCGCACGCGGGCGGCTGTAAGCCTCGAGCGTCGTCTTCTTCATCAGACCGTTCTTCGTGGCGAAGATGAGGTAGTGGTTCTCCACGTACTCCGGATCGTTCAGACCCTTTACATTAATGAACGTGCGCACGCGATCGCCCTTCTCCAGGTTGATGATATTCTGGATGGCACGACCCTTCGACTGACGATTGCCTTCCGGCAGGTCGTACACTTTGATCCAATACAAGCGTCCGCGCTCGGTGAAGAACATCATCGTGGAGTGCATCGAAGCCTGATGTACATACTCGATGAAGTCCTCGTCACGGCTGCTGGAGGCTTTCGATCCGATACCGCCGCGTCCTTGCTGACGGAATTCGGTCAAGGGAGTGCGCTTGATGTAACCGAGGTGACTGATCGTAATGACCATATCATCGTCGGCGTACATATCTTCCGGATTGAACTCGGTGGCCATCTTGACGATCTTGGTCTTGCGCTCGTCGCCGTATTTATTCTTGATCTCCAGGAGTTCTTCGTTGATGACGTCGTAACGCATCGCCTCGCTGTTGAGCAGTTCGTTCAGGTGAGCAATCAGTTTCTCGATCTCGGCGTACTCGGCACGCAGCTCATCGATACGCAGACCTGTCAATGCGCTCAGACGCATATCCACGATGGCTTTCGACTGCAAATTATCGATATTGAAGCGTACCTCCAGGTTAGTCTGTGCATCGGCCGGCGTGCGGCTGGCGCGGATGATACGGACTACCTCGTCGATATTATCTACGGCGATGATCAAGCCCTCCAAGATGTGCGCACGCTCTTCAGCCTTTTTGAGCTCATAGCGCGTCCTGCGGGTTACGACGTCCATCCTATGATCCACAAAGTTCGCAATCAGGTCCTTCAGGTTCAGTAGCATCGGACGTCCCTTTACGAGCGCGATGTTATTCACGCTGAAGCTGGACTGCAGGTCGGTGAACTTATACAGCTTATTGAGCACCACCTGCGCATTGGCGTCACGCTTGATCTCGATGACGATACGGATATCGCGGGTCGAGAGGTCGCTGATCTCGGAGATACCCTCGATCTTCTTCTCGCCTACCAGGTCGCCTATTTTCTTGACCAAATCGGCTTTCACTACGCCGAACGGCAGCTCGGTGATGATGATCTTCTCGCGGCCGTTATCCTCCGTCTCGATGTCGGCATTGGAGCGGATGACGATACGTCCCCTACCCGTCTCATAGGCATCGCGCACACCCTGATAGCCGTAGATGGTACCACCGGTCGGGAAGTCGGGAGCCTTTACATACTCCATCAACTCGTCCACTGTGATATCCTCCGCCTCGGGGTTCTCCAGACGCGCCTTGCGGTTGTTCACAAAGGCCATACAGCCGTCAATCACTTCGCTCAAGTTATGCGTAGCCATATTCGTGGCCATACCAACTGCGATACCCGTTCCGCCGTTTACCAGCAGGTTCGGGAAGCGGCAAGGCAGTACCGTCGGCTCGCGCAGCGAGTCATCGAAGTTCAGCTGCATGTCCACCGTATCCTTCTCGATATCGCGCAGCATCTCTTCGGCCAACTTGCTGAGGCGTGCCTCCGTATAACGCATAGCGGCAGGTCCGTCGCCGTCCACATTACCGAAGTTACCCTGACCGTCTACCAGGCAGTAACGCATGTTCCACGGCTGGGCCATTCTGACCAGCGTACCGTAGATACTGCTGTCACCGTGGGGGTGATATTTACCCATCACATCACCCACGATACGTGCGCTCTTCTTGGTCGGCTTGTCGCTGCCTACGCCTAACTCGTTCATGCCGTACAGCACGCGTCGCTGTACCGGCTTAAATCCGTCCCTCACATCCGGCAAGGCACGGCTCACGATTACACTCATCGAGTAATCGATATACGAGGACCGCATTTCCTCGTCAATCTTTACAGGAATAATTCTGTCGTTGTCAATCATATAATTTATCTGTTTTTTGTATGTTCCATTTGGGGTCCCCTCGAATCTGCTGATTCGTGGGGTAAGGCGGAGGTATCGGTCGCTTTAATGAGCGCGGAGCGGTCAGTCTGTGCGGCTCGATTACCGAACGCCGCTGCAAAGATACAAAAAAAATCGGATATGTGCAAATTTTCGCCTGATAAATTTACGATTTTCTATCGACACCCCCTCGATTTTGGTATCCACCTACCCTTAAAACGCAAAAAAACGGCCTTTTCGCGGAATTCCCTATTTTTGGGTATTTCGTATGTGGGGAAAAAGCAGTAATTTTGTACTCGTAAAAAAAAGGTAAAATAACCAGATAAACGGATAAAAAAACATATGTATCACAAGATGATGAAAAGACATATTTTACTCGGAATCCTGTTATTTATAGGCGTTTTAGGCGCATTAGGACAGGAGACTGCATCGCTGGACGCCGTAACAGGCGCATCCCGAAAAGTCGACAGTACGGAGGTAGCCGTGCGCGACAGCGTATCCCCCAAAAAAGGGAAGCGACAAGGCAAATTCATTATCGGCGGCTACGGAGAAGCTACGGCGAAGTACTGTTTCTACTCCAATAACTACCTTCGTTACGGTAAGAACCCCGATAAATACGCCAAGGATCACTATGGCGAGGTGGATTTGCCACACGTGGTGATCTTTTTGGGCTATAACTTCGTTCGCGGTTGGTCCATCGGCACGGAGATCGAGTTTGAGCACGGCGGCACGGAGTCAGCTGTAGAGATTGAGGAAGAGGAAGGCGGCGAATACGAGCAGGAGGTGGAACGCGGCGGAGAGGTAGCGCTGGAGCAGTTCTGGGTGCAGAAAGCCTTTAACCAATATGCCATCATCCGGGCGGGTATGCAGGTCATTCCCGTAGGCGGACTGAACGCGCACCACGAATCGACCGAGTACTTCGGCGTCTATCGCAACGAGGGCGAGTTCACGATCATACCCAGTACGTGGCACGAGGTAGCGCTCACGTTTATGGGTTCGTCGCCCAAGGGTTGGCACTATCAGGTGATGTTCTTGCCGGGCTTGGACAGCGACCGATTCAATCGTAAGAACTGGATCAAACCGGGTGCGGGGAGTCCCTACGAGTTTAAGTTAGCCAATGTGTTTGCCGGTGCGGCGCGGGTGGATTATACGGGTGTGAAGGGACTAAGGCTGAGCCTGAGCGGTTACTGCGGTAACTCGTTTCGCAACACGCTGAGTAAGACCAACGCCGAGTTGGACCTGAGTGCCTATAAGGACGTAAAGGGTACGGTGAGTATCGGAGCGTTTGACTTCAAGTATCAGGACTACGGCCTGATCCTTAGAGGCGGTATCACGTACGGTCACCTGAGCGACGCGGCGATGATCACGCAGTATAATATCTCGATGCGTAAAGGTTCGGTCAGCAGCAAACAGTGGGTAGCGAGTGACGCTATCGCTGCGGGTATCGAGGCCGGATATGACTTCTTTAGCCTCAATCCGACGCTGAGCAACAAGCGCCGGATGTTCTATGTATTCGGGCGCTACGACTACTACGACTCGATGTTCCGTTACGACAACCGGCCGACGGATATGTATGCCTGGTGCGGCAGACACCGCGCAGCGGTGGGAGTGAACTATTTCCCGATACCGCAGGTAGCGATCAAGGCGGAGTTCTCCTACGGCATACTTAAAAACGGAACGCGCGCGGACGGTACGCGCGGTAAGATCTACAACGACGAACCGCAGATAGCGATCGGTATTGTGTATGCGGGACTGTATGAATTATAATTAATTGACAATTGACAATTGATAATTGATATTTTTATGAAAAAGAGTTTATTGATTTGGATGTTGCCGGCGGTGATCGGACTGACTGCCTGCAACGGAGGGAGCTCCTCAGTGAGTTCCGACAAAGAGGAGGCGCTCAAGAAAGCAGTAACGCCTTATGTAGAGAACACAGTAGTAGCTACCTACAGTAAGATGGCGGATGCCGGTATCATCCTGATGGAGCAAACCGCTGCCATTCTCGACAAGGTAAGCAAGGACGAAGACTACAGCGCGCTGATGGTACAAGCCGACGAATCGTGGCGACTGATGCGTAAGCACTGGGAACAGAGCGAAGCCTTCCTGTACGGTCCTGCGGGTGCGCATAACATCGACCCGCACATCGACTCGTGGCCACTGGATTTCAATGCGATGAATGCTCTGCTGCACGACGCAGAGCGGATGGCCCAAATCGAGGAAGAGGGCGGTTCGTACGTAGGTGACAAACTCGGCTATGCCCTGAAGGGATTCCACGCTGCTGAGTATCTGCTCTTTGAGTCCGTCATCGAGGACGGTCGCGCCGTAGGTACCGGTCGTCCGCACGCTGCCAACCTGACGCACGCCGAGGCGGTGTATCTGAACGCGATCGTAGAGGACCTGACGCAACAGGCTATCCTGCTGGAATACTGCTGGGCCGGAGAAGTGAGTCAGGCCAAGATGCAGATACTGGAAGAGGGCGAAGTGGACGTGTTTGAGGATCAGTACGGCTGGCAGATGATCAACGCCGGCGAGAAGGGTTCGATCTATAAGACCTATCAGGAGGCGGCCGAGGAAATCATCGCCGGTGCCATCGATATCGCAGGCGAGGTAGCTGACCTCAAGTTGGGCAACCCCTATATCAGCAGTACCGCCGCCGAGCGCGATTATATCGAGTCGCCCTACAGCTGCACCTCTACCCTTGACTTTGTGGACAATATCATCTCGATTCAGCACGCTTACTGCGGCGCCAAGGAGGGAGACGAGTCGCTGTCCAACTACGTGAAGAGTCAGGACGAGCAGTTAGATACCAACGTGCGCAAAGCCATCAGCGAGGCTATACAAGCTATTCAGGCCATCGAGAACTTTGAGAGTACGGCGAAGAATAATCCCAAGGTGAAAGAAGCCATCGATAAGGTAGCTGCGCTGGAGGAGATACTTGATGATGAAGTTTTACCCTTATTAAGTAAATAATATGAGAAAGAATTTTTTAGGCAGCCTGGGTTTCCTAGGCATCCTAGTCGGCCTAGTCAGCCTGACAAGCTGCAAGAGCAACAATCCCGAACCGGAGCAGGAGCAGGCTAAGCCGGATTGGTACTACACCGGCGGTGAGTTAGGTACGACCACCAACCTCACCTCGATGACCTTCCGCCAACCTACCCCGGCTACGGAGAATGCAGGTCTGGGCACGATGTTCGCACAAGGCGATCAGATAGCCGAGAAACCGTTTGTAACCAACGAGACCGGTCGTCAACACGGCTTGGGTCCCGTCTATGTACGCGCCAGCTGCCAGCACTGTCACCCCAACTACTCGCACGGTACCTCGGTGCCGGAGGGTAGATACGATGCCCAGACGGTAGGCAACGGTACGCTGCTGGTAGTCATCAACCCCGAGACGCAAGCCTACGTGCCTTGGTTGGCCGGTATGCCCCAACTCTTTGGTGCTGCGCCCTTCAAGGCTCCCTTGGATCCCGACCAGATCACCGTCACCTGGAAGACCGCTACGGACGAACACGGCAACCGTTTTCCTGACGGCGAGACCTACGAGTTGCGTTATCCCGAGGTACATATGCCCAACACGGCTGTGTATGTCTATAATCAGGGCTATCGCGACCCCGACGGACTGCTGGAGACTGAAGGCTATGAGGTGAAGTTGGAGAACACGATCGGCGTTTACGGTACGGGACTGCTGGACGCTATCACCGACGCCGACATCATCGCGCAGTATCAGAAAGAGGCGGCTGACGGTAAGTTGCACAACGGACTCAATCCTGCCTTCTGGAACGGCGGGTTTGTTGAGACCGGTTACTACAAGAACGACCCGCAGTGGGGACCCAAACGCTTCACCTACGCGCTCACACGCGGACCTATCATGGATGCCGCCGGTGCGAATGCCATTTGGAACATCACCAATGTGACCCGTTCGGACCGCACCTACCACTATCTGGACCTCAACGGAACGATCTATGCTGAGTATGCATCCAAGGATCCCGAGGTGCAAGACGCTTTCGGTACAGAGGCAGAGATCTATGCGTATCTCACGAGCCGGGAACTGCCCGCTGAGATGAGCGACGAGGAGTTCACCGAGGTGATGATTTGGCACCGCGGATTGGCCGTGCCGGCAGCGCGTGACGTCGACAACGAGCAGGTACTGCGCGGTAAGGAAGTGTTCACGCAGATCGGCTGCGACTATTGCCATCGTCCTACTTGGACTACGGGTTCGGACGAGGTACGCGACCCCAACCATTTCGCGTTCACTGCAAGCATGCCGCGTTATCCCAATCAGAAGATCTGGCCCTACACCGACATGATTCAGCATAAGCTCTGCATGGAGAACGATATCCGCACGGGTTGGTGCCGCACGACTCCGCTCTGGGGACGCGGTCTGCACCGTAAAGCTACGGGTGACCTGTACGACGCACGTATGCACGACACGCGTGCGCGCAACGTCATCGAGGCGATCATGTGGCACGGCTATAGCACCGAGTCGGATGCGTACTACCCCACCCAACAGTTCTACAAACTCTCTAAGGAGGACCGCGATGCCGTCGTTGCTTTCATCAATGCGATCTAAGCCGGCTACGTGGCTATTGCATATAGCCCTCACAACAATCGTTGTGGGGGCTTGTGTTACGCACTTTGCGGGCGAACAGGGCGAGATACATCTGCGGGCGGATAAGGCGCAGACCGTTCCGGCGCACGATAGGCAGTTGAGTATCTTCCTCTGGAGTTTCGAGGCTACCGAGAGCGATTATATCAGCGAGTTGCGTCTGTTGGACCGCAGCCGGCAGCCTGTTAAAGTGGAAGACGGCATCGTGCGAATGAACCGACCGCTACGCTATCACCACTATCGTTTCTGTCAGTCGGACTACGATAGCGACCTGCAGGGCGTTGTGCTCGCCTATAACTACGATCCCTGGGGAATCGGTATCACCTATACCGGCTATGCGTTGCTTCTGGCCGGAATGATTGCCTTCTTCTTTCAGAAAAACAGCCGTTTCCGCGTCCTGCTGAATCAGTCTGTGTTCCGTCAGCGCAGCCGTCTGTATGCTGTCTGCGGAGCGGCCTTGATCTTAGTGCTGGCTATTGTGATGACGCGTGTCGTCACGCCCAAACCGCCTCTCCAACCCGTGCTGCAGACTCCGCTGCTCGGTATCCATGTGTCGGTCATTATGTTAGCCTATACGCTCTTTGCCGTCATCGCCATCTTATCAATAGTGGGACTTTGCAGCAAGCGCCTTTCAACTTTCAACTTTCAACTTTCATCTATTTTGCTCTACCCCGCTCTCTTCTGCCTGACTGCCGGCATATTCATCGGCGCCGTGTGGGCCAATATGTCGTGGGGACGCTACTGGGGTTGGGATCCGAAAGAGACCTGGGCGCTCATTACGATGCTGGTATATGCCTTGCTGCTGCATTATCCGTGGTGGACGAAGCTGCTGAAGATACGGCGGCATAAAGAGCTCGTCTATCATGTGATGAGTATCGTAGCGTTCCTGTTCGTGCTCTTCACTTATTTCGGCGTCTCCTACCTGCTCGGCGGCCTGCATTCCTACGCGTAAGGAGGAGGAACAAAATGACCGGCATAAAATGCCGGGGGAATAGACGGAGGGGCGGCGATAAAAATATCGCCGAAATGAAAAATATTAGCACAGCGGATAATGGCGGTAATAATACCGCCAAATGGAACGATGAAACGCGCGGAGTTAGCCGCGCGAGCAGGACCTCAAGGAGACATACGAAAAGGGCTGCAACTAAAGTGGTTGCAGCCCTAACTTATGTAACTACCTATAGCTGAATAGATCGTTACATCAGATTACTTCACCTCCTGGGCTTGGAGGGTGTTATCCTTCCGTGTGCAGGCGGAGTTGGCCGATGATGAAACCGCGGAGGGTTTTGTAGTATTTGTCAGCCGGGACGAGAGGAACGCCATCACGCTCGCCAAAGAACTGCAAATTGGCTTTTGAGAGTTTCTTTTTTGCAGCGGCCTTGTAGGCTTCGTAGCGCTCCTTCCAGTATGATAAACGCTCCGGATCATTCATCTCAGTTTTGCATTGTTGAGATGCTTGCCCAAATGCAGCACTATTGGCTCGCTGATGCGATGTGGTTTTCTTCGGATCGCGATGTAAAGGGTAGTTACTGATTACTTCCTGTCCAAACCGTTGTGTGGCATAGTATTTACTATCCCCTACTATCCTTCCTCTAAACTCATCTAATAAGATGTTTAATTTTGCTTTTCCCATAGTATAAAAATTTAACTTTAGTTTATTATTGTTGATTCGTTATTATCATTCTAATTGCCGCTTTGCAGTCTTATGTTTAGCACGCAAATCTCAGGGAAAAGGAGGCCATCGATTACGTGTCGTTTACGTGTCGTCTACGTGTCGTTTACGTCTCGTTTACGTCTCGTTTACGTGTTTGACCGCTAAAAAACGGCTATTTTACGCTAAATCTAATTTGTCGGCAAAGGTACGAAAAATAATTGAAATGTGAAAATTGAAAGGGGAAAAATTTGATTTTTTTATATAAAAAGGCGCATTTTTTCAAAAAGAAGGGGCAAACAAAGTGTACGGATGTATAAAACGCGCGCAAGAATGCACGCGAAGTGCACAACATTCATAGCGGGTCATGGCGGCAAAAATGCCGCCAAATGGGACGCTCCACAGCAGATAATGGCGGTAAACATACCGCCAAGGTGCACAATGATGCTCGCCGAGTTAACGGCGAGAGCAGAACCCACAGCAGAAAGACTGGTAGTAATGCTCGCGGAGTTAACCGCGAGAGCAGAACCAAGCATCGCGGAATCTGCGCGCAAGAATGCGAGCAAGATGAAAAATAGGCATAGCGGGTAATGGCGGTAAAAATGCCGCCAAATGGAACGCCACACAGGGGATAATGGCGGCAAAAATGCCGCCAAAGTGCACAATGACCGGCATTTAATGCCGGGGGAATAGACGGAGAAAAACTCCGCGCTGTCACGCGGAGCAGGAAACGAACTAACACCCAAATACCATTTGGGGACAACGGACGACGAGGAGGCGAGATAGATAAAGAGCGAGAGAGACAAAATAGATAGATAGATACACCAAGGGCGGACCGTTGGGTCCGCCCTTGGTGTTGGATTGCGCCCTATTGGGCACTATCGAGTAGTGCACCCTCGGGGCTGTAGCGTGTGCCATCCGGCAGCTCGATATAGAGGTGTCCGTCTTGCAGAATCTTACGCGGCTGCTGCCGACGGTCATCGAAGAGTACGGAATCGAGGCCGTCCGGTTCTTCTTCGGTGGTGAACGATCCGGATTGCGCACCTACGTAGCTACGGTCATCGTCCATCGCATCCAGGCTATAGGTGTAGTCCTGACCGGGTTCGAGGCCGCCGACTGATACTTGCAGCGTCTCAGACGAAC
>CAMJDT010000031.1 GCA_946404495.1 uncultured Bacteroidales bacterium | reverse complement strand
TAGCATTACTATTATTTCATCGTTCGCCAGAAATGTAGGAAGTTTCATAAGAACCGGAAATAATAAGTAAAGGTGTCCGTGTATGGATACTCTTTCCCGTATAGGTAATAGCAATGCTCATGCAATTAAGTGTGAGCATTTATCACGGGAACGGGTTTCCTACATACCTTGGCGAACGGATAAATTGTTCACACTTTTTGTCTGTTTGGTGATTGATAGTTATGCACAAAACAAACTATCAATCTATGGCAAACACAAATCTTGCAAATGCAAAGACGGCAAAGAACGATGAGTTCTATACCCAGTTTCCCGATATTCAGAAGGAGATAAACGCCTATCTGGACTATGACCCCAATGTGTTTCGTGGCAAGACGGTACTCCTGCCTTGTGATGATCCCGAATGGAGTAACTTCACCAAATTCTTCGCCCAGTATTTTGAACTATTGGGATTAAAGAAACTAATCTCCACCAGTTTTGCGCCCGAATCAAAGAAATTCAAAGAGGGTTATATGCCTACTTTGTTTGAAACTGAAAGTCCGTTATTCGACCAAGACAAAACACGCACACATGGCAAGATTTTCGTTCTTGACCATGATTCTAATAATAGTGGTCGGATTGATATAGAAGACTTGCAATGGCATTATTTAGAGGGCGATGGAGATTTCCGCAGTAAAGAAATATGCCAATTACGCGACGAGGCAGATATAATCGTTACTAATCCGCCGTTCAGCCTATTCCGAGAGTTTGTAGCATGGATTATGGAAGCCAGTAAGCAGTTCATTATAATAGGAAATATGAACGCTATTACCTATAAAGAGATTTTCCCTCTTATTAAGGATAATAAAGTTTGGCTTGGCAATGGATTTAATAATGGCAATGCCTATTTCCGAATTGTAGAAGAAAGAGAATACGCAGATGGCGTTTATGATGCAGAAACAGGTCTTGTAAAGTTTCGTAATTGCTGCTGGCTTACTAATATCGATCATGGTCGTCGTCATCAACCTCTTAAGTTAATGACGATGGCAGATATTTTTAAGCATAGCAAACATAAGGAGATACGTGAACGTAAGGAGTTTCTTAAATATGAGAACTATAATGCTATAGAAATTCCATATACGGATTCAATTCCATCCGATTATAACGAAATAATGGGCGTGCCGACATCGTTTCTCGATAAATATTGCCCTGAACAATTCGAGATTCTTGGAATGTGTGAAAACTTAGATTTATATTCATTGAAAACCAAGATATACACTTCTCAGGAGTGTAAGGATGCGTATCTCAAGAAGTTTGGGAAACCGGGCACTTATGATTTAAATGCCAGTGGAGTAATAATTGTAAATGGACAACTTGAAAAAGTATATCAAAGACTACTAATCCGCAAAAAGCAATAATCATGAAAACAGAGTTTAAGACTTATACCGTTGAGCAGATCTGCGACGGCTTTGAATACAACGAATTGGAAGGCAAGGGTCTCTATGGTTTGGCAGGTCAGTTAACCATTCAGCCGGAGTACCAACGTAACTATATTTATGCGGATGGGAAACGCGATGTGGCTGTGATAGAATCCGTACTAAAGGGTTATCCGCTCGGACTTATCTACTTTAACCGCAACAAAGATTTCAAATCGCCGCAGACAGAGTTGGAAGTGCTGGACGGGCAACAACGTATCACCTCGTTGGGGCGGTTCATAAAGAATAAATTTGCCGTAAAGATCAACGGCTTGGAGCAAATCTTCGATGGCTTAGACGAAGGCTTGCAGCGGAAAATCCTTAATACCAAGTTGCTTGTCTATATCTGTGAAGGAGAGGGTGACCATGCAGAAGAAGAGATCAAGGAATGGTTCAAGACAATCAATATCGCCGGTATTCCGCTTAATCATCAGGAAGAACTCAATGCCATCTTCAGCGGCCCGTTTGTGACGCTGTGCAAGGCAGAGTTTAGCAATTCCGGCAATGCTAATATCCAGAAATGGGAGAGTTACGTCAAAGGTCCGGCAAATCGTCAGCAGTTCTTGGCTACGGCTCTGGAATGGGTGAGCAAGGGTAATGTGGAAAATTATATGAGTAGTCACCGCTGCGATGAGAACATCACCGAGATAAAGACCTATTTCTACACGGTTATAGATTGGGTTGATAGCAAATTCGATGATGTCTATGATGAAATGCAAGGGCTTAACTGGGGCGAATTGTACGAGCGCTTCCACACTCATCCGTACGACCACACCAAATTATCTGCAAAAGTTCTGGAATTGATGAATGATGAATGCGTGGGTAATCGTCGTGGCGTATTTGAATATGTGCTTGGTGGCTGTTTGGATACAAAACTATTGAATGTACGTCTTTTCCCAAAACAAATAATGAGGCAAGTATATGACCTTCAGACTGCGCAAGCAAAAGCAGAAGATGTTAGTAACTGCCCTTATTGCGCCATAGGTCACGATGCCAATCGTCGTCGAATTTGGAAAATGGAAGAGATGGATGCCGACCATGTAACCGCATGGAGCAAAGGCGGCAGCACTGACATATCCAACTGTCAAATGTTATGCAAAACACACAATAGAGCGAAAGGAAATAGATAAAAGTTACTATATGAAAGAGCAAGGAATCGTTTATGTACTGACCAACCCGTGTATGCCGGGCATTGTGAAGATTGGAATGACCGAGCGTAAGGATATAGACGCACGGATGAAAGAGTTATATACCACCGGTGTGCCACTTCCATTTGAATGTAAGTACGCCTGCAATGTAAAAAAATCAGAATGTGGAAAGATTGAAAAGGCACTACATACTGCATTTGCACCACAGCGAATAAATGCCACGCGCGAGTTCTTCAAGATTGCGCCAGAACAGGCGATAGCCATTCTTGAACTTTTCCAGCATGAAGATGTAACCACAGAAGTAACACAAGAGATTGAGAATGATTTGACACCCGAAGACAAAGCGGCTCAGGAGAAAGCCCGTACCAAACGTCCACCGCTGGATTTCTACGAGATGGGGCTTCGTGAGGGCGATATTCTTATATATAAACACGATGATACATATACATGTTCCATCCGCGACAATCGACATGTTACATTCAATGGAGAGCCCACATCACTTTCTCCATTGACAGCCCAGTTGCTTGGCGGCAGCGCAAAATATGTTCAGCCTACACCACATTGGATTGTGAAAGAAACTGGTATACTTCTGTCGGATATATACGACGAGACATATCCGATTGAGGGAAGTGAGAGTTAAATATATCGTGTGCTTATTCAGGGGGGTGGGACGCAAGTCTCGCCCTTTTTATTTCTATTAACCCAAAAAAGGAACAACATCCCCTAACAGGTTAACTTCTAACGCGACACCACAAGTGCCGCGTTTTTTTATCCCTCTTTCACTCCATCACACTTTCACACATCTTTGTATCTTCATTTTTATCTCTCGCTTCGCGAAAAAGAAAGCCCATCACCCTCATTTTCTATGGCCGCAATTTGCGACTTCAAGTTATCAGGATCATCGTTCAAGGTTGCAAATTGTGACCTTGAAATATCGTTTGAGGTTGCAAATTGTGACCTCAAAGATTCTGCCTCTTCTTTGTTCAATTGGAACATAAAGTCCCCAGGGAAACGTTCGAGGTTACGTTGCACTTGTTGATTGAGACGTTTTGTCTCTACTCCATATAACCGCGCTATGTCACGATCAATGCTATGTCCCCCATTTCTTGGACACTATAAGCCTATAGAAATTTGCAAGTTTGATAAAAAATCTGCATTTTTATTTGCATATATCAAAAAAAAGTCGTACCTTTGCAGGCTCAAATGAAATAAACCGATATGTTAAACTAAAACAACCAAGATTATGAAGTACTATCATGTGATGCTGTTGGCGGTAGCGATGCTGATTGCTGCCTGCAGCGACAACGGGCTCGTGAAATGCCCTATTGAGCAAGACCAAGAAGTGAAAGAAGCTCCGACGAACGACTTCCTGCTCGTAAAAGCCTGCATCGGTCTGACCTCCGACGAAGCGGCTGCACTCCTGGCAGAACAAGGCTACGCAGCAACCGACGCGCAGCACTACACCAAGACCGAGGATAACATAGAGAAGGAGATCACCGTATATGCTACGGGCAACGTAAGCATGAGCGTCCAGAGCACGGAGATGAGCGTACTGAAGATGCTCTACACACAATGGATGACGCAGTATCGTCAGTCGTCCGCCTACACCGCTATGCTGCGCGAGTCGTACCGGCTCAGCACGGGTTTGGGCGAAGGCCATCAATCCTACGGCACGCCGGAGGATATGCTCGCGGCGCTGAAGGAGATGGAGGAGACAGAGGATATGTCGGCCAGCTTCGGCGGCAACGACAAGTACGCCAATCAGTACTCGATCGACCTGGCTGCCTACCTGGACGGCATCTATATGCAGGTCATCAACCAGCGCGCCGGATTGCCCTCCGACGATTTCACGGAGAGCGACCTCAAAGAGGCGGATCTCGGCAAGGATATCCTGATCTCGAAGGTGGACTATCTCACCTTTGGCTACAAGGGGTTCTACGCGCTGAACGTGACGGGCAAAGAAGAGACGGGAACGGATATACCGATCGTAGCACAATATGACTCTCCGAGCGATTTCGGCAGCATCCGTCTCTACTATCGCACAACGAACAACCTGCTCGCGGAGGGCACGATCGTCTGGAACGGCTGCGGTCAGTTAGCCTTCCCGGAGGCTTTCCGTGCGGGACAGCCTGAGAGCGAAGGACTCCCCTACCCGGGTCAGGAACGCATCGTGCAACTCAACGAGGCGGGCGAGGCAACAACGGATTACAACGAGCAGGAGATGCGCCATATCTGGGAGAGCATCTCGCAGCAGAAGGAGTTTCAGCACTACTATGCCGGCTCCACGAAACGCATCGCCGTATACCTCTACACCCCCAGCGTAGGGATGATGAATCCCGCGGAGGCGTACTATCTGGTCATAGTTGAAAGGTGAAAGGTGAAAAGTGAAAGGTAAAAAGTAAATTATATCATGAAGAAACTGATTGTATTGGCACTGTGTGCCGTGACGTTGCCGATGATGGCACAAGAGGAGGCGAAGAAGGACTCCGTAGAAGAAGGATTTCAGTTCACGACCGTGGACAGCGTAGCCATTACGCCGGTCAAGAACCAGCACAGGAGCAGTACCTGCTGGGCATTCTCGGCGCTGGGATTCCTGGAGAGCGAGGTGATGCGAATGAACAAGGGTAAGGAAGTGGATTTCTCGGAGATGTACGTAGTGAACAAGACGATGATGGACCGCGCGGAGTACTGCCTGAGGATGTACGGCGACGTAGCGTTTGCGCCCGGCGGATCGGCGTACGACGTGATCTACTGCCTGAAGAACTACGGACTGGTGCCGCAAGAGGCGATGCCGGGTATCCGGTACGGACTCTGGCCTAATGACACGCTGCCGGTACACAGCGAACTGGACGCCGTAGCCGGCGGATATATCAAGGCGCTGAAGAACATGAAAAGGATCTCGCCCGTGTGGAAAGAGGGACTGCAGGCCGTATATAACACCTACCTCGGCGAGTGCCCGACGCAATTCCAGTACGAAGGCAAGCAATACACCCCGCAGGAGTGGGTGAAGGCCCTGAAGCTGAACCCCGATGACTACGTGAGCATCACCTCGTACACGCATCATCCGTTCTGGACGACGTTTGCGCTGGAGGTGCCCGACAACTGGCGCATGGATCAGATGTACAATATCCCGATGGAGGATATGATGCGCATCATCGACAACGCCATCGAGAAGGGTTACACCCTGGCTTGGGGAGCCGACGTGAGCGAGATAGGATTTACGAGAAAGGGAATAGGCGTAGTGCCGGATGCCGACAACGGAGCCGATTTGACCGGCAGCGACATGGCGCACTGGGTAGGCCTAAGCGAGAGCGGCAAGAAAGAGGAGCTGACCAAGCGTCCCTTGCCCGAGATGGAGATCACGCAGGAGATGCGTCAGAAGGCCTTCGACAGCTGGGAGACCAGTGATGACCACGGGATGCAGATCTTCGGTCGCGCCGTAGATCAAAACGGCAAGGCCTACTATATGATCAAAAACTCGTGGGGAACCCAGAAGAGCACGTACAAGGGTATATGGTATATCTCGCGTGCGTTTATGATGTACAAAACGAACGATATTTTGGTACATAAAGATGCCATTCCGAGTGATTTGAAGAAAAAAATGGGCATCAAGTAACAAAAAAACAAAAAAAGTTACGAAAATATTTGGTCATATCAAAAAAATGTAGTAATTTTGCACGCTTTTTTGCGGAATAGGCTCCAATAAGTGCCGAGCAGCGCATGAGTCCGGGGTAAAACCCGACAGCAGCGCACAGGTCTCAGGCCGCCTCACCGCCTAACTATAAAAAACATTGTGAAATGTACGCAATCGTTGACATGCTCGGCCAGCAGATGAAAGTAGAGGCCGGCAAGAAATTGTTTATCAACCGTATGAACGGCCTTGAGAAAGGTGCGGAGGTTGAATTTGAGAAAGTGCTGTTCGTAGACAACGACGGCAAGATGACAGTAGGTGCTCCCTATGTAGCAGGTGCGAAAGTCGTATGCGAAGTGCTCGATAACGAGTGCCGCGGCGAGAAGGTTCTTGTTTTCCACAAGAAACGTCGCAAAGGTTACAAGAAGCTGAACGGCCATCGTCAGGACCTGACCAACGTAATCGTAAAAGAGATTCGTCTGGCCTAAATGAAGTAATTAACGGTTTAACTCTTAAAAAAAAGACAGAAGATTATGGCACATAAGAAAGGTGTCGGTAGTTCGAAGAACGGCCGTGAATCAGAAAGCAAACGTCTTGGCGTGAAAATTTGGGGTGGACAATTTGCCAAAGCAGGCAATATCATCGTTCGCCAACGTGGTACGCAGCATAATCCCGGTGCAAATATGGGAATTGGTTCGGATCATACCCTGTATGCACTCATCGACGGAATCGTTACCTTCACTCGTAAGCGTAACAATAAGTCCTACGTCTCGATCCAGCCGGTAGCTGCTGAAGCTTAAACAAATCGGCGGAGACAAGAGAACTCTCTCCTACCGAGGCTTCGGCGCTTGGTAGGAGACTTTTTTAATTGACAATTGATAATTGATATTTTATGCTTACCTTAAAGCAGATTTACGACGATAAGGAACTCGTTATCGCCGGATTGGAGAAGAAGCACTTTACCGGTGCACGCGAAGCCATCGAGAACGTCCTCGCCCTGGATCAGGAGCGCAAGAACGCCCAGCAGAAGAAGGACGCTGCTTCGCAGGAGATGAACAGCATCGCTAAGGAGATCGGCAAACTGATGGGTCAGGGCAAGAAGGACGAGGCGGAGGCTGCCAAGGCCAAGACCGCGCAACTCAAGGCCGACATCAAGACCTACGAGCAGGAGATGGATGCCGCAGCCGAGCGTCAGACGCAAGCCTTGCTGCAGATACCCAACGTACCTTATGCTATCGTGCCCGAGGGCGCGAGCGCGGAGGATAACGTAGCCGTCAAGGTGGGCGGTTGGAACTTCGGCGAAGCCCTCAAGGGGCTGGATCAGCCTGCCGCACAGGCCTTCTCGAAGGATGGTAACGGTATCGCCCTGAAGGATTGGCCCGACAGCGAGAACCCCGAGCCGGCGTTTGCCAAACTGCCGCACTGGGATCTGGCGAAGAAATACAACCTCATTGACTTTGACTTAGGCGTCAAGATCTCGGGTGCCGGTTTCCCCGTCTATATCGGTCAGGGAGCAAGACTGCAGCGCGCACTCATCAATTTCTTCCTCGCCGAAGCCGCCAAAGCCGGTTATACGGAGATCATGCCGCCTACGGTAGTGAATGCTGCCAGCGGATACGGCACGGGACAACTGCCCGACAAGGAGGGTCAGATGTACCACTGCGAGGTGGACGACCTGTATCTGATCCCGACAGCAGAGGTACCTGTGACGAACCTCTACCGCGACGTGATCGTCGATGAACAGGAGCTGCCCGTCAAGATGTGCGCCTACACCCAATGCTTCCGCCGCGAGGCCGGCAGCTACGGTAAGGACGTACGCGGACTGAACCGCCTGCACGAGTTCTCCAAGATCGAGATCGTACGCATCGACTCTCCGGAGCACAGCGACATCTCGCATAAGGAGATGTTGGAGCACGTGGAGGGACTGCTGAAGAAGCTGGAGTTGCCGTACCGTATCTTGCGTCTCAGCGGAGGCGATATGAGCTTCACGGCGGCGCTCTGCTACGACTTTGAGGTCTACAGCGAAGCGCAACACCGCTGGCTGGAGGTAAGTTCGACCAGTAACTTCGACACCTATCAGGCTAACCGCCTGCACTGCCGCTACCGTCGTCAGGACGATAAGAAAGTGCAGATCGCGCACACCCTGAACGGTTCCGCACTCGCCTTGCCGCGTATCGTGGCAGCGCTGCTGGAGAACAACCAGTCGGAGGAAGGAATCCATATCCCCGCTGCGCTGCAACCTTACTTTGGAGCGGATATGATCCGTTGATAATTGACAATTGATAATTGATAATTGACAATTGATAATTGATAATTGACATTGTCAAAAAAAATTTTTTCCCGCATATGCTTGCATATGTGGGATTTTTTTTGTAATTTTGCCGCGAAATTGCAAAAATAGGGAAAAATGGCAGAAATAATCGGTTATACGATACCGGCATTGATCGTGCTGCTGTGCACATGGCTGGTGATGTACAAGTTCTACAAGAACGAGAACGACAAGCGTAACTTTGAGCTGAAACGGGCCTCCCAGAAGGAGATCTCGCCGATACGGCTCCGCGCCTACGAGCGACTGACGCTGGTACTGGAGCGTACGCAGCCCGAGCACCTGCTGCTGAATGTGGATATCAGCGGAATGACCGTTTTGCAGATCCAGCAACTGCTGCTCCGCACGATCCGGATGGAGTTCGACCACAATCTCAGTCAGCAGATCTATGTCTCGCCCGAACTGTGGGACAAGATCATCCTGGCGCGCGACGAGGTAGCGTCGTTCATCAGCACGATGGCGATGAAGCTGCCGGAAGGAAGTACGCCGATGGACTATGCGCAGCTGCTCATCACCGCCTACCGCAACAACGGTGTCACCCCGCATCAGGAGGCATTGGCAGCGCTGAAAGAGGAGGTCGCTACACTGATTTAAGTTAAGATTTAAAATTTAAGATTTAAGATTGGAGCGGAAGAAATACATATTCGCTTTGATAGTGCTGATAGCGATGCTGTGCGGATGCACGGTGGATAAGCAGTGCAGGGTGAGTTACAAGGTCGAGATGTGGGCCCTGTTTCAGGGCGACAGCCTGGCTGCCGACACGACGATCGCCTATTACCAGCGCTACGACAGCATCACCGTGCAGGGCGTCGGCAACGACTCGATCTTGTACGACAACGTCAAGAGTGTAGGCACCCTCGTGCTGCAACTGCGGCCCGACACGACCCTGACAGCGTACAGCCTGATCTATCACGGACAGACGGACACCCTCTATATACGGCACAACAACACGATACGGTTCGTGTCGCTGGCCTGCGGACAAATGGTGCTGTACACGATTGAGGAAGTGTGGTCCGGTAGCGGCTGGATCGACAGCGTTGCAATACTCGACCCGACACTGGAGGTAAAGGGGAAGGATAATATACGGATCATCGCACATGAATAATTGACAATTGATAATTGATAATTGACATTTAATAATTGACATTTAAACGGTTCATAGTAGTATTGTTGGTAGCCTGGGGAGGGATGGCTTCGTTATACGCGCAGGCGAGCGCGGGCGGGAGGAAACAAGCACCCGCGAGCACACCCGACACGATCCGCGCACCGCAGCAGCTCAACGAGACCTACGAAGCCGAACGGGCACGCTTTGCCGACTCCGCCATCTACAACGGGACGTACGTCAAGTTGGATCTGTTTAACTCCGCCTTCGAGGCCATCCGCTTCAAGGGTGCGGTGCAGAACTACGAAGCGATGGTAAGCGTACGTCTCAGACAGCGTTTCTACCCGACGATCGAATTAGGCTACGCGCTCGCCTCGGACGAAGCCAACGGAGGTGCCTACAAGGGACAAGGCGGATTCCTGCGCGTAGGAACGGATATCAACGGTCTGAAGAAGCATCCGGAGAGTCCGCACGCATTGCTCGTAGGTGTGCGCGTGGCAACAGCCTATCAGGGCTATGACCTGACGAACGTGACGCGCAACAGTTCCTACTGGCAGACCAATTTCGCCGACTATACCGACCTGAGAAGAGCCGATGTGTGGGGCGAGGTAGTAGCAGGATGCAACGTGCAGATCGCCAAGGGATTCCATATGGGATGGCATATCCGACTCAAGGTGCTCTTCACCCGCAGCGCCTCCGAAGACGGACCTCTACCCTACTACATCCCCGGATTCGGATTCCGGGATGACATGAACTGGGGATTCAACTATTATATCGGGTGGAAATTTTGAGAGACTTTTGAGATCTCGAGACCTCGAAAACAACGAAAAATACGAAAACAACGAAAACAACCATATTATGAACACGACAGAGATTATGAACAAAGCGGCTGACACGATTCGCATCCTGGCAGCAGCGATGGTAGAAAAAGCCAAGAGCGGGCACCCGGGCGGTGCGTTAGGTGGAGCGGACTTTATGAACGTTCTCTACACCGAGTTTCTGAACTACGATCCCGACAATGCCGAGTGGGAAGCGCGCGACCGTTTCTTCCTGGACCCGGGTCATATGGCTCCGATGCTCTATTCGACCCTCGCACTGACGGGTAAGTTCAGCATGAACGACCTGCAGAACCTGCGTCAGTGGGGCAGCGTCACGCCCGGACACCCGGAGCGCGACCTCAAGCACGGCATCGAGAACACCAGCGGTCCGTTGGGTCAGGGACACACCTTTGCCGTAGGTGCCGCGATCGCCGCCAAATGGATGCAACATCGCTTCCCCGAGGTGCACAAACCTACTATCTACGCCTATATCTCCGACGGAGGTATTCAGGAAGAGATATCGCAAGGTGCAGGCCGTATCGCCGGTCACTTAGGGCTGAGTAATCTCATTATGTTCTACGACAGTAACAACGTCCAACTCTCCACGCTGTGCAACGCCGTGTCGAGTGAGGATGTGGCGAAGAAATACGAAGCCTGGAACTGGTACGTACAGGAGATTCCCGGCAACGACCCCAACGCTATTCGCGAGGCACTCATTCGTGCGAAGGCGGAGAAGAATCGTCCGAGCCTGATCATCGGTCATACCATAATGGGTAAGGGCTGCGTGACAGCCGAGGGCGAGTCGTTTGAGGGTAAGTGCTCCACGCACGGTCAACCGCTGTCGAAGTCGGGTGCCTCGTTCGAGGAGACCGTACGTCGTCTGGGCGGTGACCCGGAGAACCCGTTCCAAGTGTCGAAGGAGGTGCGTGTGCTCTACGAGAGACGCAACGAGGAGTTGCGCGAAAAAGCCAACAAAGCCTATCAGGAATACTATGCCTGGAAGGAGAGCAATCCCGAAGCAGCCCGCCGCTACGAGGCCTTCATGTCGGGCGAGACGCCTTGCGTGGACTGGAGTCAGATCGTGCAGAAACGCGGCAGCGCTACGCGCAACGCCTCGGCGACCGTGCTCAGTTACCTGGCGGACAACGTGGAGAACATGATCGTATCCTCCGCCGACCTCAGTAACTCCGACAAGACGGACGGTTTCCTCAAGCGTACGCAAGCCATCACCCGCGATGACTTCTCCGGCCGCTTCCTGCAAGCCGGCGTGAGCGAACTGACGATGGCGTGTCTCTGCATCGGAATAGCCCTGCACGGCGGTATCATACCTGCCTGCGGTACGTTCTTCGTGTTTAGCGATTATATGAAACCGGCCGTACGCCTGGCGGCGTTGATGCAGCTGCCGGTCATCTTCGTCTGGTCGCACGACGCCTTCCGCGTAGGCGAGGATGGTCCGACCCACGAACCCGTGGAACAGGAGGCGCAGATACGTCTGATGGAGAAGCTGCACAATCATGCCGGCCGTCCCTCGATGCTCGTACTTCGTCCGGCGGATGCCGACGAGACGACGCTGAGCTGGCGCGCTGCGCTGGAGAACACCGAGACGCCTACCGCTCTCATCCTCTCGCGTCAGGATGTACCGATGATCCACGAAGAGGGTGTAGACATGTATCAATATGCCGAGCTCTTCAAGCGCGGTGCGTATATCGTAAGTAAGGACGAGAACCCGCAGGTGGTGATGTTAGCTTCCGGCAGCGAGGTAGGCACGCTCCTCGCCGGCGCTGAGTTACTGAGAAAGGACGGAATCCGCCTGCAGATCGTGAGCGTACCGAGCGAGGGACGCTTCCGCGAACAGGATCAAGCTTATCAGGACGAGGTATTGCCGCGCGGCATCAAACGCTTCGGTATGACCGCCGGGCTGCCCTGCACGCTGGAAGGTCTCGTAGGCGAGAACGGACGCATCTGGGGACTCAACTCCTTCGGATATTCCGCACCCTACAAAGTACTGGACGAGAAACTCGGTTTCACGGCACAGAATGTATATGAACAAGTAAAAGCGATGCTATAATAGAGATCTCGAGATCTCGAGGAGCCTCGAGGTCTCGAAAACGAATAAACTATGGAATACAATTTTCAGGAAATAGAGCAACATTGGCAGAACGAATGGAATAAGGCCAATGTATACAAAGTAAGCAATAAGAGCGAGAAGAAGCCCTTCTACACGCTGGATATGTTCCCCTACCCCTCGGGTGCGGGACTGCATGTGGGTCATCCGTTAGGCTATATCGCCTCGGATATCTACAGCCGTTACAAACGTCTGCAGGGCTTCAACGTGCTGCATCCGATGGGTTTTGATGCCTACGGATTGCCTGCGGAGCAATATGCTATTCAGACAGGTCAGCACCCCGAGAAGACCACCAACGAGAACATCGCCCGCTATATCTCGCAGTTGAAGAAGATCGGATTCTCGTACGACTGGGACCGCATGATCCGCACCTGCGACCCGGACTTCTACCGCTGGACGCAGTGGGCGTTCATTCAGATGTTCCACTCCTACTACGACACCAACCTGCAGAAGGCGCAGCCGATTGCCCGCCTTATCGAGCGTTTCGAGAAGAACGACCTCAACTGGGCATCGATGAGCGAGAAGGAGAAACAGGAGAAGCTGATGCAGTATCGCATCGCCTACTTGGCGGATACGAAGGTGAACTGGTGTCCCAAGTTGGGCACGGTGCTCGCCAACGACGAGGTGTCGGAGGGTCTGAGCGTACGCGGCGGATACCCCGTGGAGCAACGCGTGATGAGGCAGTGGTGCCTGCGCGTGTCGGCCTACGCCGGACGTCTGCTCGAAGGACTCGACCGCATCAACTGGACGGAGAGCCTCAAGGAGACGCAACGCAACTGGATCGGACGCAGCGAGGGCGCTGAAATGAAATTCCGCATCAAAGGGCAGGAAGAGCCCTTCACGATCTTTACTACCCGCGCAGATACGGTGTACGGAGTGACCTTTATGGTACTGGCGCCGGAGAGCGAGTACGTAGCCCGCGTGACGACCGATGAGCAGAAAGAGGAGGTGGAAGCTTACCTCGACCGCTGCCGTCACCGTACGGAGCGTGAGCGTATCGCAGACCGCCGAGTGACGGGTGTGTTCACCGGTTCCTACGCCATCAACCCGCTGACCAATGCCGAGATACCGATCTATGTATCCGACTACGTACTGGCCGGCTACGGAACGGGAGCTATCATGGCCGTGCCCGCCCACGACAGCCGCGACTATGCCTTCGCCAAGCACTTCAACCTGCCGATCATCCCCCTCATCGAGGGAGCCGACGTGAGCGAGCAATCGTTTGATGCTAAGGAAGGCAAGATGATCAACTCGGGTATACTGAACGGACTCGAAGTGCCCGACGCCATCCAGAAGATGAAGGAGTATATCACCAACACCGGCATCGGCCACGTAAAGGTCAACTATCGTCTGAGGGACGCGATCTTCTCGCGTCAGCGTTACTGGGGCGAACCCTTCCCGATCTACTATAAGGACGGAATGCCGTATACCTTGCCCGAGGAGTGTCTGCCGCTTCGTCTGCCGGAGATCAGCACCTTCCTCCCAACCGAGACGGGCGAACCGCCGCTTGGGCACGCCGAGAACTGGGCTTGGGACGAACAGAACAAGAAGGTGGTGAGCAACACGCTCATCGACCACAAGACCGTCTTCCCGATCGAGCTCTGCACGATGCCGGGCTTCGCGGGATCGAGTGCGTACTACCTGCGTTATACCGACAACCACAACAACGAAGCCCTCGTAGGCAAAGAGGCCAACGAATACTGGCGGCAGGTGAACCTCTACATAGGCGGTACGGAGCACGCAACGGGTCACCTCATCTACTCGCGCTTCTGGAACAAGTTCCTCTACGACCTCGGACTCATCTGCGAGGACGAACCCTTCCAGCGGCTCGTTAACCAAGGTATGATTCAGGGACGCAGTAACTTCGTCTATCGGTACATCGGCGAGGGCGCGACGGGGAATCTGTTTATCAGTTACAACCTCATCGACCTGCCGGAGTACAAGGATAAGGTGCAGCCGATCCATGTCAATGTCAATATCGTCCATAACGACGTACTCGATATCACGGCCTTCCGCAACTGGATGCCGGAGTTCAAGAACGCGCAGTTCGTGTTTGCCGATGGCACCTCGATTGAGGACAACCCCTATCTCGGCAGTCCGCTGAATCCGAAGCAGTATATCTGCGGCTGGGCGGTGGAGAAGATGTCGAAGTCGATGTTCAACGTGGTCAATCCCGACGATGTCATCGCCCAATACGGCGCCGACACGCTGCGTCTGTACGAGATGTTCCTCGGTCCCTTAGAGATGTCCAAACCCTGGGACACCAACGGTATCGATGGCGTACACCGTTTCCTCAAGAAGCTTTGGAACATGTACGAGAAGATCGAAGACCGCGAGCCGACGCGCGAGGAGTTGCGCAGCCTGCATAAGCTCATCAAGAAGATCACGTGGGACGTGGAGAACCTGTCGTTCAACACCTCTATCCCCGCCTTCATGATCGCGCAGACCGAACTTGCAGGGCTCAAGTGCAACAGCCGCCAAGTGCTGGAGCAGTTTGCCGTACTGATGGCTCCCTACGCACCGCATATCGCCGAAGCGATGTGGCACAGGTGCGGTAATGAGTCGTTTGTGGTAGATGCCGCATGGCCGGAACTCAACGAGAGCTACCTGGAGGAAGACGGCGTCAACTACCCCGTGCAGTTCAACGGTAAGGTACGCTTCACGCTGACGCTGCCCAAGACGATGACGAAGGAAGAGGTCGAGAAGACCGTCCTCGCCAACGATGAGACCGCCCGCTACATGAACGGTGCCGCACCCAAACGCGTCATCGTCGTGCCGGGTAAGATAGTGAACATTGTCATATAAGCGGATGGCCGCGATGAGAAGAGCCGGTAAAACAAAAGAGAGGCTCGAAAACCTCTCTTTTGTGAACCAGCTGGGGCTCGAACCCAGGACCCCATCCTTAAAAGGGATGTGCTCTACCTGCTGAGCTACTGATTCTCGCGTTCGGCGAAGGGACAAATCATCACCATTTCGCGAAAGCGGCTGCAAAAGTACTGCTTTTTTTTGACATGACCAAATATTTTGACAAAAAAATTAAAGTTTAAAGCCAAAATAATGCATTTTTATCCCAAATATGCCCGCAGAAGGACCTCAACGACGCGCGTAGGTGACCTTCTTATCGGTTCCGACTATCCGATTCGTCTGCAGACGATGGCGAACACGCACACGACGGATGTGGAGCTCTCGATAGCCCAAGCCCGGAGGTGTCAGGCAGCGGGAGCGGAGCTGTTCCGCTATACGACGCAAGGTATTCGCGAGGTGGAGGCATTGGCTGAGATCAAGGCGGCGGTAAAAGATCTGCCTCTCGTGGCGGACGTACATTTCCGCTCCGACGTAGCCGACGCGGCAGCCCTCGTGGCGGATAAGGTGCGTATCAATCCGGGCAACTATGCCCCCACGGAGGAGGAGATACGCGTGCGCTTCACCCGCTTGATTGCGCTGTGCAAGGAGCACAAGACCGCTCTTCGCATCGGCGTCAATCACGGCAGTCTCTCGCCAAGGATCATGCAGCAGTACGGCGACACGCCCGAGGGGATGACCGCCTCCTGCATGGAGTTTCTGCGTATCGCTGTGGAGCAGGACTTCCGCGATATCGTCCTCAGCATCAAGGCCTCCGACACGCGTATTATGGTCACGACCGTACGAATGCTCGTGGAGGCGATGGACAAAGAAGATATGCATTTCCCGCTGCACTTGGGCGTGACGGAAGCCGGCGAAGGCGAGGACGGACGCATCAAATCGGCAGTAGGTATAGGTGCGCTGCTGGCAGACGGTATCGGCGATACGGTACGCGTCAGCCTAAGCGAAGAGCCGGAGGCGGAACTGCCCGTAGCACGCGAGTTGGTGGAATACTTTACCGACCCTAAGAGCCTGCGCTACACCCAGAATCAGGCAGAGATCGAGGGCCACACGCTCATCTACACCTGCGCGGAGGACGACGCACAGCTGCTCGCCCTGCACGCCGCTGCCGAGTGCGGACACCTGCTCTGGGATCAGGGCTGCACGGAACTCATCATCCGTCCGACCTGCACGGCGATGCAAGACCTTGCCGAGACGCTGAGCAAAGACATCCTGCAGGCGGCAGGACTCCGTCGCTATAAGACCGAGTTCGTATCCTGCCCGGGCTGCGGACGCACGATGTTCGACCTACAGCAAACCGTTGCCCAAGTAAAACAAGCGTTCCAACGACAAACGACCAACGACCAACGACCGCTCAAGATAGCAATTATGGGTTGCATTGTCAACGGTCCCGGCGAGATGGCAGATGCCGACTACGGATACGTAGGGGCAGGACGAGACCGCATCAGCCTCTATCGCAAGAAAGAGTGTATCCTCAAGAATATCCCGCAAGAACAGGCCGTAGAACGCCTGCTGCAACTCATTCGGGAGGATAATCCCTGAGAAAATATTGGTACAAAAAAAATATATAAAAACAACAAAACATTTATGCTTAACAAATCACCATTACAAATTGCACGTCAATCGTATCTGCCCAAGATGCCCGTTGCGCTATTGGGTCACGTAGCCCTTCGCGAGGGTAAGAACACCGAGTCCGTAGCCGATCAGGAGGAGATCAAACGTCTCTTCCCCAACACCTACGGCATGCCTTTCCTCCGTTTTGAACCCGCCAAGAAAGGTGACATCCCCGTGCACACCGACAAACCGATTAGCGTAGGCGTCATCCTCTCCGGAGGGCAGGCTCCCGGCGGTCACAACGTCATTTGCGGACTCTTTGACGCGCTGAAGAAACTCAACCCCAAGAACCAATTGTACGGATTTCTGGGCGGCCCGAGCGGTCTCGTGGACCACAAGTACAAACTGCTGACCGACCAGGTCATCGACGAGTATCGCAACACCGGCGGTTTTGATATCATCGGTAGCGGACGTACCAAACTGGAGAAGACCGAACAGTTCGACAGCGGTATCGAGATCTGCCACGAGTTGGGTATCACCGCGATCGTCATCATCGGTGGTGACGACTCCAACACCAACGCCTGCGTGCTGGCGGAGTACTACAGTCAGAAGAACTGCGGCATCCAGGTCATCGGTTGCCCCAAGACCATCGACGGCGACCTCAAGAACGAGATGATTGAGACCTCCTTCGGTTTCGACACCGCCTGCAAGACCTATTCGGAGCTCATCGGTAACATCCAGCGCGACGCCAACTCGGCTAAGAAATACTGGCACTTCATCCGTCTGATGGGACGTTCGGCCAGCCACATCGCACTGGAGTGCGCCCTGCAGAGCCAACCCAACATCTGCATTATCTCGGAGGAAGTACAGGCCAACAACATGACGCTGAACGACATCGTGGACGATATCTGCAAGGTCATCGTAGCCCGTTCGGAGAAGGGACTGAACTTCGGTACGGTACTCATTCCCGAAGGACTCATCGAGTTCATCCCCGCGATGAAATCGTTGATTCAGGAACTAAACGATCTCTTGGCCAACAACGAAGAGTTCGTAGCCCTCGAGGGTGACGACATCAAGCGTGAGTACGTCAAGTCGGCTCTCTCGGACACCGCCCGCGAACTCTACCGCTCGCTGCCGCGTCCGATCGCCAAACAGCTCACCATGGATCGCGATCCTCACGGAAACGTACAGGTCAGCCTCATCGAGACCGAGAAACTGCTCATCGAGATGGTACGCAAGCGCCTGGCTAAGATGACGGCCGAGGGTACCTACCACGGTAAGTTCGCTTCGCAGAACCACTTCTTCGGCTACGAAGGTCGCTGCGCTATCCCGTCCAATTTCGATGCCGACTACACCTACAGCCTCGGTCAGACCGCTGCCGGACTCATCGCTGCAGGCAAGACCGGATATATGGCCGTCGTACGCAACCTCACCGCTCCCGCTGCCGAATGGCAAGCCGGCGGTTGCCCGATCACGATGCTGATGAATATCGAGCGTCGTAACGGTAAGGCCAAACCCGTGATCCAAAAGGCACTCGTGGACCTCAACGGACGTCCGTTCCTCTTCTTCAAGCTCAACCGCGAGCTGTGGGCGAACTCCGAGACATCGTATATCTACCCGGGACCGATCCAATACTACGGTCCCTCGGAGGTATGTAACCAACCTACTCGCACCCTGAAACTCGAACATGAGAAATAAGCACTTACTCGTTCGTTTCTGCTGCGTAGCAACTATCCTCTTCGGTTTGAGTACGGCGCTCCGTGCTCAGACCGATGAGGAGTTGTACCTAAGCTACATGGACGGACAACTCACACTGTGGAAAACCTATCTCGACACCACTAACTGGACGCACCTCACACATGCTGAGCGTCTCCGGCTCATTAACTATGAATACGGCTACGTGCCGTTTTTGGCCGACCGCAACGACCCCTCGGCGCAACAATACCTGAATCGCTATATGCGGCATCTGGCGGAAGAGCAATCGCAACTCACGCCATCCCTCTATGCCTCTTATATGTGCGCGGCGCACGCGTACGCGTACCTTTTAGATAAGAAGAAACTGTTCTCCTCCGGCTTGCAGTCCTTTAGGCTGGCCAAACAGGCCGTGGACCTCGACAGCGAGAACCCGATCGCGCTGCTGCTCAAAGGTAACGTCTATTTCTACGCCCCCCGCGCCTTCGGAGGCAACAAGGAGGAAGCGATGCTGCTCTTTGAGAAAGCCGAACGTATCATGCAGCAACAGGGCATTTGGCACTATCTGTGGAACTACCCCGCCCTGCAGCTATGCATCGCGCAGTGCTACGATAAACTCGGAAACACCGAGAAAGCCTACCAAAAATGTCAGGCCATTCTGCGCGAACATCCCGACTTCGACTACGTCAAACGCGTCTATCTGCCGGAACTCAATAAGCGAAGAAAATGAAGCAAGGTTTTTTCCGTGATAAATGGCAGTCGTTCCGAGCCTGGCAAGAGCAACCGATCACGTACCAACGCCCGGGCAAGACCAAGCATGTCTGCAAGAACTGCGGACACAGGTTTCAGGGCAACTACTGTCCGGTCTGCTCGCAACCTGTCGGACAGGGACGTATCACGTGGATCACGATGTGGCAAGGCTTCGGTCAGTTGTGGGGCATCGAGTCGCGCTCGGCCATCTATACGCTGTGGCAACTGCTGTGGCGACCGGGCTACCTCGTGCGCGATTTCATTAGCGGCAAGCGGCAGGTCAGTTATCCGCCCGTTAAGTTGCTCTTCATCGTAGCGGCCGTAGTCGCGCTGATTCAGTATTTCTTCCCCGCGCCGGAACGCGAGATATCCAACTCCGGCTACTACTATCTGGACTTCGCGATCAACTGGCTCGACAACCATGAGAATATCAATGCCCTGCTCACCGGTTGCCTCTTTATCCTGCCGACGTGGATCCTCTTCCGCAAGGCACCCCGCTACCCCAATCACACGATCCCGGAGGGTTTCTTCATACAGGTCTATCTGGCGCTCCTGTCCTTCATCTTCTCCTCCATCTTTGTCGAATCGCATGCGATCTCCGTAGTGCTGACCGCCGGCTATACCTACGCAACCTACAAGCAGCTCTTCGGCTATAGCTACTGGGGAACCTTCTGGCGGCTGATGATCTGCTCAGCACTGAGTATTGTCATCATCATTCTGCTCATCATTACAGGGATACTGCTGAGTGGGATGTAAAGAAAGGGGGATTTCTTCGTAATCCCCACAGTCTGCCGACGGCATCCTGTGCAAAGAAAAAAAAGAACGATTTGCTTGCTTGAGTAAACTCAGACAGACAAATCGTCATTTTTTCTTTGCGGAGAAAGGGGGATTCGAACCCCCGGTACAGTTACCCGTACGACAGTTTAGCAAACTGTTGGTTTCAGCCACTCACCCATCTCTCCTCGGTGTTTGTCAAACCTTCTCAGTTGCTCAACCAGGACTCGAACCCAGACAGACAGAACCAGAATCTGTAGTGCTACCATTACACCATTGAGCAGGGCTTTTCTTCAAAAGCGGGTGCAAAAGTACTGCTTTTTTTTAATATATGCAAATTTTTTGGCAAAAAAATGAAAAAAATTTGTACATATGCGTATTTTTTTGTAATTTTGCAGGCTTTTCGTGCGGGCGCGTAGCGCGCGAGGCAAAAAATGCACGATAGAGCGAACCGAAAAATAAGGCAATGAGTTACTTGTGGTTGATAGGATATCTGCTGGTGTGGGTACTGACCCTCGTGGTGTACCGCACGCGCGGGCGTGAGCGCGACGCCGGTTGGCTCATTATCGTGTCTTACATCTGCTATGCCGTTTTCTCGATCATTCTGTTCAAGCAATCCGCCAACGGGGAATACTACACGTTTCTGCCGATGCGATTCGGTCCGTTTGTGTACCTGTATGCGATGCTGATGCTGGCACTCTGGCCGCTAAGGCGCTTTCACCGAACAGAAGTAAGCGAGATCAATCCCCCCGCGATGTGGATCGTGAATGCGACGAGCATACTGATCATCCTATCAGCCTTACTATGTATCCCGCTCGTCATCCGGCACCTGCAGGACGGCAGTTTCATGAACCTCTTGCACGACAGTTCGGCCGGCAAGGAGCTCTACTCCGAGATGTTAGAGGAGTCGGCCGAAGCCGGTTCGGGCATCAGCAATATCCCGAGTATTATCCTCAACGCCTTTACGGATATCGCCTTACTGCTCTTCTTCTACTACCTCAGTCTCAAGGAGCGGCATCCGTGGCTGATAGCGGGACTGTCAATCGCAATTGTCATCGTGCTCTTGACGCCGATCATGAGCGGTCTTCGCAGCAATACGATCACAACGCTGCTAACGCTATTCGGGGCCTTCTTCCTGATGCGACGATTCCTGTCGGAGCGTATCCGTAGGTGGGTCAACGTAGCGATCGTGTGCGTAGTCGTCGGACTCAGTCTGCCCTTAGCGGCGATCACCTTGAGCCGTTTCGACCAGCGTCAGGGCGGAGCGGCAGGTTCGGTGGTGTATTATATCGGGCAGGCCAACCTCAACTTCAATAACTACGGCCTCGATGCCGGCGGTATCCGCTACGGCGATCGGACGATGAACCTCTTCAAGCGCGTCATCGACCCCTATAACACGCCCAAGAACTACCAGGAGCGGCGCGACAAATACCCCGACCTGAAGATGGATGATAACATCTTCTACACCTTCGTCGGCGACTTCACCCTTGACTTCGGGCCCTGGAAGGCGGTGCTGATCTTCATCGTCTTCAACTGCTGGGTTGTACTGGCTACCCGCCCGAAGACCGATCCCGAGCAGCCTACGGGAGGCACGATTGCCTTCCATCAGATGCTGCTGCTCTATATGGTAACGTGCATATGCATGCAAGGCGGATTCTGGCTCTACGGCTACGCCGACACGGCCGGCTTGAGGCTGATATGCCTGTTACTACTGTATTTTTCCACCAAAATATTTGCACAAGTCAAAAAAAATGCGTAACTTTGCAAGTTTTTTACTAAGATGGCACGACTGATTGCATTATATTTACCGCAATTCCACCGCATCAAGGAGAACGATGCGTGGTGGGGCGAGGGATTCACCGAGTGGACGAATGTTCGTAAGGCGAAGCCTTTGTTCGCGGGTCACGAGCAGCCTCGTGTGCCAACCGAGTTGGGTTACTACAACCTACTCGACCCCGAGGTGCGAAAGAAGCAGGCAGCCTTGGCGCGCGAGGCGGGCATCGAGGGATTCTGCTACTACCATTACTGGTTCGGCCGCGGCAAGCAGCTGCTGGAGAAACCCTTCCAACAGGTGGTCGAGAGCGGCGAACCCGATTTCCCGTTCTGCCTCTGTTGGGCCAATCACAGCTGGAGCAACAAGACCTGGGAGAAGTCGTCCCGCCATGTAAAAGAGCAGATGCTGATGGAGCAACGCTACGAGGGCGAGGAGGACTACCGTGAGCATTTCTACAGCTTGCTCAATGCGTTCCGCGATAAGCGTTATATCACCGTGGACGGACGGTTGCTGTTCCTCGTATACGACTGCTACCATTTCGCGGACGTACGCACCTGGATGCGCGTGTGGCGGGAACTGGCAAAGAAAGAAGGGCTTCCGGGATTCTATTTCGTAGGCATGACGCCGGCGACGCTCACCTACCGCATCACCGCGGACGGCACGGAGCAGAAATGCCTGCCGAATCTTCGCAGCAGCGCGGAGCTGTATCGTTATATCCTGTCGCTCGGTTTCGACGGCGTCAACTCGCTCGGTCAGCGCCGAGGCGAGATGCTGGCGGTAGGCAAAGTGCGCAGCCTTGTGAACCGCGTACTGGTGCGTCTGGGATTGGCCTCGTCGCTCAATTTTGACTACGCGAAGGCGGTCAAGGGGTTCTTCCCGCCGGAGGACAACTGGGAGAACGTCATCCCGACCGTCATGCCGGACTGGGACCGCAGTCCGCGCGTCGGTAAGGCCGAGGGCATCTACCTCAACAGCACCCCCGAACGCTGGGCGGCGCACCTCAAGGATGCCCTCGCGCGCGTAAAGCATAAGCAGAAGGAACATCAGATCGTCATCATCAAATCGTGGAACGAGTGGGCCGAAGGCAACTACCTCGAACCCGACAGCCGCTACGGACGAGGATATCTGGAGGCGATAAAGAGATTTAAGATTTAAGATTTAAAATTTAAAATTTATAACATGCTGAAATTTCTACTCACAATTGTTACGGCCCTGCAGATACCGGTCTGGCATATTCAGACGGTGGATAGCGTCTTCCCTTCGTGTGATTGGGTGCAATCACCGGACGGTTCGAGCTGGTCTATCGCCAACCCGGATACGGTACCCGGCAGGCTCTATATCACTACACCACAGAATCAAACGATATACGACAGCGGGGATTATCTCAAAGGTGAATCCGGCATTACGATTCGCCGACGTGGCAATACCTCCAATTTCCTGACGAAGAAACCCTACCGCATCAAGCTCCAATCGAAGGCAGACCTGCTCTTTCGGGGCAATGACAACAAATACAAGGACAAGGATTGGGTGCTGCTGCAGTCGGACTCGCTGCAGACGCTGACTGGCAATATGCTCAATGAGATGACCGGTATGCCCTGGACACCCGCGATGCAGTACGTCTGGCTCGAGATGAACGGCCAAGACTTGGGACTCTATATCCTTTGCGAGAACGTCAAACGCAACACCAAATGCCGCATCAACGTATCCAATCTCGGCTATATCTTCGAGTACGACCCCTACTGGTGGAACGAGGATTACTATATCCCCAGTTACTTCCCTAATTACTACAACTACACGCTCAAATATCCGGACACGGACGACCTGCTGCCCTGGCAGGATACGTATATCACAGATGCTATTCATCAAATGGAGCAGCAGTACCGCAATCCCGAGGGTTGCCTCGACTCGTTGATGGATATCGAGTCGTTCGTGCGTTGGGTTTGGGTGCATGAGATCAACGGAGACAATGACTACGCGGGCAGTAACATGTATTTCACCAAGTTCGACACCCTCCCCACCTCGCCTATCCAACTGGCCTGTGCTTGGGATTTCTCGGGTTCGCACAAGGTGGTGAATGACTGGATTCACGCGCACTGGTGGTTTCATTCCTTCTTCATCACCGTTCGTCAGTATTCGGTCATCCGCGAGTTCGTTCGCCAGTACGATGATGTGGTTGCACCGCTGATACCGGCACTCATCGATTCGCTGACGGCCTTGCAGTCTTCCCCCTTTGAGGCAGCATTGGATACGGCTGTCAGTCGCGACAACCTCCTCTACGGCACCTCCGTGCCTACCGCCTCGCAGCAGTTCAGTCGGGCGATTAGTTTCTTCACCCAGCGCTCCGCCTGGCTCGCTACCGCGATCGAGGACTACCGTCTGCTGCTCATGCAGCACGACCAACCGACCGGCATCGACCCGATTCGTACCACCGGCGACGTACGTCATATCATCGCGATCTACTCGATTGACGGCATGAAGCGGCCTCACCTGATGCGAGGTATCAATATCGTCCTCTTCTCCGATGGTACTACCGAAAAAATAATGCGCAATGACTAAGCGAATGAAGACCGTTCTACTCATATTCGGCACACGGCCCGAGGCCATTAAGATGTGTCCGCTCGTCAAGGCCTTTCAGGCCGAGAAGGATGCGTTCCGCACCCTCGTGTGCGTGACAGGTCAGCACCGCGAGATGCTCGACCAGGTGCTGCGCCTCTTTGACGTTCGTCCCGACTACGACCTCAATATCATGCAGCAAGGTCAGGACCTCTACGACATCACCTCGCGCGTACTGCTGGGGTTGAGAGATATACTGAAAGAGGTCAATCCGGATGTAGTGTTTGTACACGGCGACACCTCTACCTCGACGGCAGCTGCCCTCGCGGCTTTCTACCAACAGATACCCGTCGCGCACGTGGAGGCAGGCCTGCGCACCTACGATATATACAGTCCCTGGCCGGAGGAGATGAACCGCCAACTCACGGCACGACTCACCACCTACCACCTGGCGCCTACGCCGCTCAGCCGGCAGCATCTCATCGACGAACATATCCCCGCCGAACATATCCTCGTCACGGGCAATACCGTCATCGACGCCCTGCATCAGGTGGTGCAGAAGATACAAGACACCCCCACGCTCGAGGCGACGCTCAGCGACTCGCTGCGCACCTACGGCTACGACACCTCCCGCCTCAGCAGCACTCAGCGACTCGTGCTCATCACCGGGCACCGGCGCGAGAACTTCGGCGAGGGATTCCTCCATATCTGCCGCGCGATCCGCGACCTCGCAGCTCGGTTCCCCGAGGTGGACTTCGTCTATCCGATGCACCTCAACCCCAATGTACGGGAGGCTGTGCGCACGGTCTTTGGCGACGTCAGCCGGCTGAAAGAGGATGAGAAGACGAACCTCTTCTTCATCGAACCCCTGGAGTATCTGCCCTTCGTCTATCTGATGAACCGCAGCACGCTGGTGCTCACCGACTCAGGCGGTATTCAGGAGGAGGCACCGGGACTGGGTAAACCCGTGCTCGTGATGCGTGAGACGACGGAACGCCCCGAAGCCGTCGAGGCCGGAACGGTAAGGCTGGTAGGTACCGACTACGAGAAAATCGTCTCCGAGACCGCACGCCTGCTCACCGACAAGGCCTTCTACCTCCACATGTCGCAGGCCGTCAACCCCTACGGAGACGGAAAAGCCTGCGGGCGAATCATCGAATTCTTTAAAACACAATCATGAATAAGATCACATCCGCTATATTGCTCACGCTGCTGCCGCTAACCCTCTCGGCGCAATACTACGACAACGAGGCGCTCATCGCACGGGCGCGAGCGCTCGCCATCCCGATCGTGGACATCACGACCGTCGACAGCGTCTTCCCCACCTGCGAGGCCATCTATCCGCCCGAGGGGTGCGTAGGTATCGGCATCACCAACAACGAGAGCGTACCGGCTCAAATGGTCATCACCGTAGGCTACGACACCGTCTACCGCAGCGGTCCGTATATAGAGGACCTGAGCGGACTGACACTGCGCGTGAGGGGCAACACCACGGCGGCCAATCAGATTAAGTTCCCCTATAAGATCAAGCTGCAGACCAAGGCCGATCTGCTGCTGCGTGGCGATGACGACCGATACAAGGACAAGGACTGGGTGCTGCTCAATAGCCGCTGCTATGAGACGCTGGCCGGCAAATTTGCCAACCGCGCGGTCGGTATGCCCTGGACACCGGATAACGAGCTGGTCTTTCTCATTCTCAACGGTGACTTCCGCGGGCAGTACGTGCTGAGCGAAAACATCAAGCGCAACACCAAGTGCCGCATCAATGTCAATAAGACGGGTTTTATCTTTGAGTACGATCCTTACTGGTGGAACGAGGCGTTCTATATCCCCTCCAATACCTACCTGTTTAACTACACGCTCAAGTACCCCGAGGACGATGAGATCCTGCCCGTTCAGACCGAATACCTGACGCGTATCATCGACTCGATAGAGGTGCAGATGCAGGGAGATAGCTGTGCTACCAATTGGTTGCAGTTGCCTTCGTTTGCACGCTGGCTGATGGTGCACGATATCTTGGGCGACCGCGATGCCGCGGGCAGTAACATATACTTTGTCAAATACGACACCCTCGACTCACCCGTTCAAATGGGTCCGGCTTGGGACTTTGGCGGCACCTTCACCCCCTACCTGCAAGAGCAGTGGGCGCCGATACATGATATGTGGTGGTTTGAGTCACTCTTTGCCCGCTCCGATTCGCTCTTTGCGCGCTACTACACCGACCTCTACGATTCTATAACGGCCTTCGAGAATATCATCGAGCAGTTGGACAGCCTGCTTGAGATGCCGCTCATCGCGACCCTGGATTCGGCCGTTCTGCTCGATAACACGCGGTGGTGGCCCGAGTACGCGCCCGCCAGCGAACAGATCTCGACGATGATCGCCTACCTCGGCGAACGCCAAATATGGATGGACGAGGCCGTCGCAGCGATACGTCCGATGCCGCTACCTGTCGAACCGCCTGTCGATCCCGAAGATCCGCCTGTTGATCCCGAAGACGGACTGGATGAGACCCGCACCGGCACCAACTGCTCTGCGATCAAGATCCTCCGCAACGGTCAACTCCTGATCGTCAAAGACGGCAAACTATATACTATAACAGGAGAGATAATTGACTAAATGGTAAATGTAGTCTGCATATTTAACTCCTCCCACGACTCGCACTGCAGGCGGCGTGTACAGGATCTGATCGCGGCTGGATACCGCGTGACGGTCTATTGTCACGTGCGTAACGGTCAGCGTGGCAAGGACGAAGCAGACTATCCCTTGCATTTTCTCGCCGACCTCACAAGCGAGCGCTACCGCCAGCGGCTCATGATCTACCGCCGCGAGATACGCGACATACTCCGTACGCACGGACGCGATGCGCTCTATTACCTCTACGGTCTCGATCTCGCGCTCGTGTTCCGCCTCGTGGCGCCGCGCGTACGTTATATCTACGAGGAAGCCGACCTCATGCACCTGGAGGCAGGACTGCAGCGCTATAGGTTGCTGCCGAAGCTCCTGGAGTGCCTGGACCGTCGTATCATCCGCCGCGCAAGCCTCGCGATCTTCACCTCGGAGGGTTTCCTCCGCTACCATTTCGCTAATAAGCGTCCCGCCAACACCTGCCTCGCGCTCAACAAAGCCGACAGACGACTGATCGGGGCTTCGACTAACGACCAACGACCGACGACCATCGACCACCTCGATATCTCCTTCATCGGATTCATCCGGTACCGAACCGTCTATCGCTTTGCGGAGGTCGTGGGGAAGCATTTTCCGCAGCACACCTTCCATTTCTACGGGCCGATGAATCCCGACTTTGAGCCGCTCAGGCAGTACCCCAATATCCGCTTCCACGGCGCCTACACCAACCCCGACGACCTGCCGCGTATCTATGCGGCAACGGATCTTGCGGTTGCGACCTACGATGCTGCGCAGCCGAATGTGCGCTATGCGGAACCCAATAAACTGTACGAGGCACTCGTGATGCAGACGCCGATCGTCGTCAGCGCCGGCACCTTCCTTGCCGAGCGCATACGCGACTACGGCATCGGTTTTGCAGTAGATGCCTCCTCCGAAGACGCTATCACGGCCTTCCTCCGCTCTCTCACGACAGAAGCCCTCGATGCCTGTCGCGCTCGCGCCCGCGAGTTGCCCGCCACAGAAGCTGTAGAAGATAATCACGAACTAATCACCCGACTGCAAGAGCTATGAGTCCGTTAGTATCCGTCATAATGCCCTGTTACAACGCCGAGCGGTACGTCAAGGAAGCCGTGCAGTCGGTCTTTGACCAGACGCTCCGGAGCTGGGAACTCATCGTCGTGGACGACGGTTCCACGGACGGCAGTCCTGCCATACTACGCGAACTGGCGGCTCGGGAACCCCACATGCGTGTCATCACCCGCTCGACGCCTTCCGGCAGTCCCGCCGTGCCGCGCAACGAGGGAACAGACGCTGCCACGGGACAATATATCGCCTTCCTCGATAGCGATGATAGGTGGTTGCCCGACAAACTGATGCATCAGTGTTACCTCATGCATACCACCACCGCCGATATCGTCTATAGCAACTACGAGAAGACGGATGCCCGCGGCACACGCGCCGGACGCGTCATCACCGCACCCGAGACGGCTACCTTCCGCCAACTCATGCGCGGCAATTACATCGCCTGCTCGACCGTTATCTACAACACCTACACCCTCGGCAAGCGTTATTTCCCGCAGATCGGACACGAGGACTTCTGCTGCTGGCTGTCGATGCTGCGCGACGGTTATGTAGCCTACAACACCAACACCGTCGAGATGCTCTACCGCATCAGCGATACCTCCGTCTCGCATAATAAACTGAGGACCGTCGCCTGGACCTGGCATATCCTCCGCCGCGAGCAAGGTCTCCCCCTCCTCACGGCAATATACTGCCTAATGAGTCACCTCGCGAAAGCAACTATGAAGAAATTGAATTAGAAAATGACTAAATTACTATATACAGGATCATCCGGCTTCTTAGGCCGCAACACGCTGCCGCAGCTCACGGAGCTGTACGAGGTCACGACACTCGGACCCACCGAGCGCGATATGCTGCGCTGCGATCTGTCGTGCGAGACGCCGACTCTACCCTGCCGCTACGATATCGTGCTGCACGCCGCGGGCAAGGCGCACGTGGTGCCCAAGACCAAGGAGGAAGAGCAGTCGTTCTTCGATATCAACTTCGGCGGCACGGAGCGGCTCTGCCGGGCATTGGAGCAGAGCGGTCTGCCGCGTGCGCTTATCTTCATCAGCACCGTAGCCGTCTATGGCACGGAGCGCGGCGAGAACCTCGACGAGTCGCAACCGCTGCTCGGCGGTACGCCGTACGCAGAGAGTAAGATTCAGGCCGAACGCTTCCTCATCGACTGGTGTAGCCGCCATCAGGTGACGCTCACGATACTGCGTCCCTCGCTCTTGGCAGGCTTCGATGCACCGGGTAACTTAGGTTCGATGGTGAATGGCATCCGGCGCGGCTACTATGTCAACATCAACCACGGAGCCTGCCGCCGCAGCGTCTTCATGGCTTCCGACATCGCCCGCCTCGTGCCGCTTGTGGCCGACAAGGGAGGTATCTACAACGTGGCCGACAGCCGTCAGCCCTCGTTCGGTGAACTATCCGAACTCATCGCCCGCCAATTAGGTAAACGCCCACCGCTGTCTATCCCGCTGTGGCTGGCTAAGGCCTTGGCACGCATAGGAGATATCTTCGGCGAGAACAGCCCGTTCTGCACCACCAAACTCCTCAAGATGACCGAATCCCTTACGTTCAGCAATCGTCTCCTCTGTGACACCTTCCATTTCACCCCGACCGACGTGCTGAGCAACTACAGAATTGAGGAATTAAAAAAATGACTAAATGGTAAATTAACATGGTATACGCCCTTACAACACTTATTCTGATTCTCTCGCTCATCATCTACTTCCGCATTGCGCGGCAGCGCGGTCTGTACGATGTGCCCAACGAGCGCAGTTCGCACTTCACGCCTACGATCATCGGCGGCGGCATCATCTTCTGGTTTGCCGTGTTGCTCTACGCCTTGGCGCACCCCACCTCCGAGCAGGTATGGACGCTCACGGGAGCCTTCTCGATCTTGGCTATCATCAGCCTCTGGGATGACATACACGCGCTGCCTTGGTGGTCGCGTCTGAGTCTGCAGACCCTCTCGATCGTCATGATTGGTATCGCGACGGGTGTCTTTACGATGCTCTCGCCGTGGTGGATCCTGCCGCTCATCGTGCTCTGTTTAGCGGTGGTTAATATCTATAATTTCATGGACGGCATCAACGGTATGCACGGTCTCTACACCGTGGTGGTGTTAGGTGCGCTGCAGGTGGTCAACCTCACCGTCACGCCCTTCGTCGACCCCGACTTCATCTGGTTCGCACTCATTGCCGAGGGCATCTTCCTCTTCTGCAACTTCCGCCGCCGTGCGCTCTGTTTCACGGGTGATATAGGCAGTATCGTCATGTCCGTTTGGGTCATCACGCTGCTACTAATGCTCTATCGCGCAACGGGTCAGATACGTTATATCCTCTTCCTCGCCGTCTACGGCGTAGATGCCGTATGCACGATCGTGCATCGAATCTGTATTCATCAGAACATCGTTCAGGCGCACCGCCTGCACCTCTACCAGATCCTGGCCAACGAGGCCGGCATCCCGCAGCTTTGGGTCACAACCATCTATGCCGTCATTCAGGCTGCTGTCTGCGCCGCCGTCATCTGGTTGCCGTGGACCTGGTATGAGATCTTTGCCCTGACGCTGCTGCCGCTTGTGGCGCTCTATATGATCAAGTTCCCGCTGATGCGTAAGTACGGCGTACGCGCCGACGCACAGACACACCCCGTCATTCCCTTCTCGCCGCCCGACCTCACCAACCGTGAGATCAAGTTGGTAAGCGAAGCGATGCGCTCGGGTTGGATCACGACAGGACCCAAGACCAAGGAGTTTGAGCAACGTATCGCCGAGACCTGCCACACCGACCGTGCCGTCTGTCTCAATAGCGCTACGGCGGCGCTCGAGTTGTCGCTCCGCCTACTCGGTATAGGTCCCGGTGACGAAGTGATCGTGCCTGCGTACACCTACACGGCTTCCGCTTCGGTCATTCTGCACGTAGGCGCCACGCCTGTCATGATCGATTCGCAGCCCGACTCGCTCGAGATGGACTACGACCGTCTTGCGGCTGCGATCACCTCCAAGACCAAAGCTGTCATCGCCGTCGACCTCGCCGGATGTATCTGCGACTACGAAAGTATCTTCCGTGCCGTGGAAGCCCACAAAGAACTCTTCTCCCCCGCCAACGATATCCAGCGGCTCTACGGACGCGTCATCGTCATCGCCGACAGCGCACACGCCTTTGGTGCCTCACGCGACGGTAAGATGGCAGGCGAGATAGCCGACTTCACCTCCTTCAGCTTCCACGCCGTCAAGAACCTGACAACCGCCGAGGGCGGTGCGGTCACCTGGCGCAGCCGCGAGGGACTCGACAACGATAGCATCTACCAACAGCTGCAACTCTTCTCCCTCCACGGACAGAACAAGGATGCTCTGGCCAAGACCAAACTCGGAGCTTGGGAATACGATATCGTCGGACCCTGGTATAAATGCAATATGACGGATATCATGTCGGCCATCGGATTGGGTCAGTTGGAGCGCTACCCCGCCCTGTTGGCACGTCGGCGCGAGATCATCGAGCGCTACAACCGCGGGCTGAGCGACCTTAACCTGCGCGTACTGCCCCACTTCGTAGACCGTCATGTCTCGTCCGGACACCTCTATATCACCCACCTCGTAGGCTTCACCCGCGAGCAGTGCAACCGCCTCATCGCGCTGTTGGCCGAACGCGGTATCGCAACCAATGTGCACTACAAACCCTTGCCGATGATGACGGCTTACCGTGAGCTCGGCTTCGATATCAAGGACTACCCCAATGCCTACCGCCTCTTCGAGAACGAGGTCACCCTGCCGCTCCACACGCTCCTCTCCGACAGCGACATCGACTATATCATCCAATCCTTCCACGAAGCGTATAAGGAAATTAAAAATTAAAAATTAAGAATGACTCGGATTTTTGATATAGTAATCTCGTTCTTCGGCCTCGTGGTACTGAGTCCGGTGCTGATCATCGTGGCGCTCATTATCGTCATCGACGACCCGGGTCCTGTCTTCTATCGCCAGCTGCGCGTAGGGCGTTACGGGCGCGACTTCCGCATCTTTAAGTTCCGCTCGATGCGCGTCAATGCCGACAAGGCGGGACTCATCACCGTAGGCGACCGCGACCCTCGCGTCACGCGCGCGGGATATTATATAAGGAAATACAAGATCGACGAACTTCCCCAACTCCTCAACGTGCTCATCGGCGATATGTCGCTCGTCGGTCCCCGACCCGAGGTGCGCCGCTACGTGGACCTCTATACCGACGAGCAGCGCCGCGTGCTCTCCGTTCGCCCCGGCATCACCGACTATGCCTCCATTGAGTACGTGGACGAGAACCGTCTGCTCGCGGCATCCGACGACCCCGACAGCACCTATATCGACGAGATCATGCCCGCCAAGATCGCACTCAATATGCGCTATATCAATCATCCGACCCTCGGCGAATACCTACGGATACTATTTTTGACAATTAAAGCAATACTACGATAATATGAGTTTTTTTGACTTTTTTAAACGCAATAAGACCGAACAGGAAGTTCGGCAGCAGCAGGAGACGCTGAATCAGGGTCTCGAGAAGACCAAGGAATCGGTCCTCACCAAACTCGGCCGCGCGATCGCCGGTCGCTCCACCGTTGACGACGACGTGCTCGACGAACTAGAGGAAGCACTCATCACCTCCGATGTAGGCGTAGAGACCACATTGCGCATCATCGAACGCATCCAGAACCGCGTAAAGCAGGATAAGTACCTCGGCACCGCCGAACTCAACCGCATCCTCGTGGAGGAGACCTGCGCGCTCTTGGCCGAAAATGATACATCATTAAATCAATCCATCATTAAGGAACGCAGTTCCGAATCATTGAGCGAAGCGGATCATTATCCTTATGTCATCATGGTCGTCGGTGTCAACGGTGTAGGCAAGACCACCACGATCGGCAAACTGGCATGGCAGTTCAAGCAGGCGGGCAAGAAGGTCTATCTCGGTGCTGCCGACACCTTCCGCGCTGCCGCCGTAGAGCAACTCTGTATCTGGGGCGAACGTGTAGGCGTGCCGGTCATCAAGCAGCAGCAGGGTTCCGACCCCGCCTCCGTGGCCTTCGACACGCTGCAGTCCGCTGTTGCCAATCACGCCGACGTCGTGCTCATCGACACCGCAGGCCGTCTGCATAACAAGATCAACCTGATGAACGAATTGACCAAGATCAAAAACGTGATGCAGAAGGTCGTACCCGGTGCTCCGCACGATGTGATGCTGGTATTAGACGGCAGTACGGGTCAGAATGCTTTCGAACAGGCCAAACAGTTCACCCGCGCTACGCAGGTCACTTCGCTCGCCATCACCAAACTCGACGGCACAGCCAAAGGCGGCGTGGTCATCGGCA
>CAMJDT010000030.1 GCA_946404495.1 uncultured Bacteroidales bacterium | reverse complement strand
TAAAGAGTTTTATTGATTTCTTTATACTCTGCATAATTGTCTGTTGTTTGCACGTTTTGCGTGCAAAGGTACTCATTTTTTTTGACATATGCAAGTTTTTCTCCATAATTCTCTAAACAACCGAACGATTTTTTTCTTTCCCCCACCTTTAATAAGGTGTTCTCCGCCGCTATGCTCTGTCGATTATTGCGCTTCGCTCACGGCTTTGTCTCAGGGGCTCTTTGTTTTTATGTCTATGCCTCACACGGTATTTATATAGTTTTTTTCAACACCTTTTTCATAGCTTTTTGTAACCTGTTGATAATCAATAAAATAGATGGTATTTTGCTGTTGACAACAGGGTGCTTAAGGTGTATAAATGACCGCTAAAACCTATCACAGCTCGCATATTCCGTCTATTATATAGAGGGAGTCCTCTAAAATGATTGTTTAACATTAATACTCTTAACACTATGAAAGAGAAATTGCAAACCCCGGAGGAGCAGGCTAACCTCCACATCGTGGAAAACATGAATGTAAACAACCTGCCTGTATTTATGCAAAACATCTTATCACTCGCCCACACGCCGGCGGAGAAAGACATGCTGCTAATGTCGTCGCTCGTAGCGTGCGGTAGCGTATTGCCGAACATCTACTGTCGCTACGGCATAGCGGCCAAACGCTACTATCCGAACCTACAGCTATTCATCGTCGGCTCGGCCGCGTGCGGCAAGGGTATCGCCAACCTGGCGCTCGAACTCGTTAAACCGATCCACGAGAAGACGCCGCTGATCATCCCGGGCGACGCTACCTATCCGGCCTTCTACCAGACCCTGGCTCGCCAGCACGGACGCGGCTATATCCATGAGTCCGAAGGCTCGGTCATCACCGACATCTGGCGTTCCTCTACCGCTAACTACAACACCGCACTCCGCAAAGCAGCCGAGCACGAAGCCATCTCGCGCAGCCGTTGCCGCGAAGCGTCCGTCATCGAGCATCCGCAGGTAAGCATGGTCCTGACGGCGCTGAGGATGACGAGCGGCGAATGCCATTCGCCTGAAATGGAAGAAAAAAGCCGAATATTATTCGGCAAAACGAACGAAGCTCTCTCATGCTCGGATGAGGACTATCAGACGGCAGAGATGGTGGGGAATAAGCTCATATTGCATATGGCGCAGGCATATCAGTTGGTGAAAGGGACGGTGAAGGTAGAGCAACCTAAGGTGAAGCCGCTGGATCAGAAACAGATACTGCTGAGTCTGCTGCCTGAAGAGTTTGAGAGTAAGATGCTTTTGGATGAAGCGAAGAGTCAAGGAATCAGTCGTCGCACAGCTTTTAACTGGAATGATGAATGGCAGGAACAAGGACAAGTTATCAAATTTGAACACGGCAAATATAAAAAAAGTAGGATGACGGTTTGACGGTTTGACGGTTTCTATCGTAACTCATTGATAATCAACGAATTAGACGGATAAACACGTCGATTTATGCACTAGAAACCGTCAAACCGTCACGTTCTCGCAAAAATGCGAGAAAAATGCACAACAATCCTTTGCGAGGACATTTATAGTCTTCAGAACGAAATCAGGGTGAAGTTGGCTTGTGATTGGCTGAATGGAAGGACTAAAGTCTAGGATAGTCTCGTGATTGGTTCGAGATTGACTCGACTTACTCCTGTCTTTCCCCTTGATAAATGTCCGCAAAAGGAAGTATAAAAACAGAAAATAGTAGTAACCCGTTGGCGGAATTAAAGTAGCGCATGTTTAATTTGCCCAAGCGGTTTGTTGTTAATAAAAACAATATACCCGCATAGCCAAACATAAAAACAGACAATACGAATGATCGTTTGGCGAGATCCTATTGCTCTGTATTACGCTTAAACAGCAGATTCACTTACCAACTGATCGGGAAGTCGAAATAGGTGTCGGGGAAGGGTTCGTCGGCGAGGGTGAAGTGCCACCACTCGCTGTCGATCATCGTGAAGCCGTGACGCAGCATCGCATCCCACAGGATCTGACGATTGGCTTGCCAATCATCCCTTTCACCTTTCCCCTTTAACCCTTCACCTTTATAGTCCGGATGGCTCTCCTCGCCGAACCAATCGAAGGGGCTTCCCATATCGAGTTCCTTACCCGAGGCGGCATCGACGAGGGTGAGATCAACCGTCGAACCGCGGCTATGACTGCTCTTGGCGTAGATATAGCCCTGCTCGAACAGCAGGCTCTTGTCCACCATCGGATAGAACACCTGCTTCATCGCCGTATCCTGCAGATTCTCCGCCCAGCGGATGAAATGATTCACCGCCCGCTGCGGACGGTAGGCATCCCATATCTTGAGGCGGTAGCCTTGCGCGAGGAGCTCATCACTCACCACGCGCAGCGAATCGGCTGCCTGACGCGTCATCAGCGCCATCGGAACCTCGTAGCCGTCGATGCGGGCGCCGACGAAGTTATAGGTGCTGTAGTACCGAATCTCGAGTATGGCATCGGGGATGACATCGGTAATGCGTACAAAAGACGAATCATATGCATTGCATCGCGGGGCGATGTTCTGCTTGAGGCGACTATCCGTGGGGTTGGTCTTCGCCGTACAGCCCACGAGGGCGAGGGCTGCGAGGGTAATTAGGAGGGTTTTGTTCATAATTGTGTGCCGGTGACATCATAACGCTCACCGTTGCGGATAATGATTACATGATTATTTTCGATGATCTTATAGACGTTGGCATTGGCCGTTGGCGTTAGCACGACGGGCGACTCGAGGGTGCCGTAGTGAGAATCGGCTTCATAATTGATAATTGATAATTGACAATTGATATTCGGCTCCAAGCGCTCGCCGTCCAATTCGAAGCGCAACTCACCTACCTTGTCGCTCTGAATCGTCAGGAAATAGTAGGTCTCGCCGTCCATGGTGAGCGGGGAAGCGACGCATGCGAGCTCGGAGCCTACGAAGACGCGGAGTTCCGCATTGGCGTTGGCATTGGCCATTGGCTCATCAATGCGGGCAATGATAGTCATATTGGTCGCGGCCGCGGGGTTGGTAAAGACATTGGCATTGGCGTTGGCATTGGCGTTGGCATTGGCGCGCTCCGGGGCGTTGTGCTGCGCACGGTTGTAGAAACGGATCTTAACCGTCATACCTGCCATGCGGCGCAGGAAATAGCCCTCGCCCGGACGCAAGGCCGAGAGGTCTCCTTCCCAACGTCTGTTCGCCGAGAAGTAGGCGAAATGGTCGTGACTCTTGATCATATCGCCTACGGATGCCTTGTCGTAGTAGTCAGCCAAGGCTTCGGAGACGGGTGTCACTTGCTTGAGCAGACAAGGCAAGGGACTCCACTGACCGTCACCGCGCACGGATACGACCATCGAGTCGGCAGGCAGGTTGTAGCCGCTGAGATGCATCGTGTTGCCGGATTGGCAATAGATCATATAGGTGTAGTGATAGCTGATGGTATCCAGGAAGCCCGTGAAGGAGTCCTTGGCCACGGAGTAGCCGCCGAACTGACGGGTGTCGGGATTCTTGATGAGGTCGCCGTCGCTCCAGGGATCATTGGCCGTCATGCAGTGCTCCATCACGCCATCGGACGAGGGCAGGAGGTTGAAGGACGTCCAGTTCCAGCCGGGCTGCAGCGTGATAGTCTGCCGTTCGCTGCCGTTGGTGGTGAGCACGAGCGGTTGACCGTCGTCGCAACCATAGACGAAGTGATGCGAGAAGAGCACATTGCGGTTGGCCTCGAGATGATAGATCTTGCCCGTAGAAGCCTGCCAGAGTTGGAAACGGATCGGCGCACGGTTCATCGCGTCGTTGCCATAGACGGTGAGGAAGAGTTGCGACTTGCCGGAGGCCTGATCGAAGCTGATATGCGCCATACCGACACACTCGCTGCGGTACATGGCATAGACGATATCGTTCTCGTCGGTGTCATAGACCACCTCGCCGGTCTTGGCGATCTTGACTTCACCGCAGATGGACATATTTTGGGTATATTTATTATGGTCAATCTCGTTATAGGGCGGATTGGCACGGACGGTATATTCGATCGCGAGCGGTTCGGCCATACCCTCCTCGTCGGTGAGGTAGATCTGGTCGTTGTAGACGCCGACAGGCAGGTCGGCATCGAAGTTGAGCCGCAGCTGCTTCTCCTCCATCGCGGTCATCGTACCGTAGGGTTCGCTCACGCTAAGCCAGTCGGGCAGCGACTCGATAGTATATTGATGGCGCCGGCCGGAGTGGTTGATGATATCCAGATAGGTGAAGAAATCATCGGGGTTGTCGTAGTCAGACGAGACGCGCAGGGTGCGTTGGCTCCACTTGAGGGCATTGCGGTCCACGAAGGCCACCCAGCTGACGGGCGAAGTCATCGGATTGCCGTTCATATCCTCCACATCGCGTACGGTGACGTAGATGGTCTGCTTGTTGATCTCGCGGTCCTCCATATTGAGGTTGATGAGCAACTCGTCGTTGTTGAACGCCCAGTCGAATTTCATCTTGGTCATCTGTCCCTGGTCGCGCGTGGGGGCATGATTGACCTTGTCGGCAAAGTCGTCCAAAGGCTTCGGGCTATCGGCTGAGAGCAGGAGCGGAATGACCTTATCGACGATGTTACCGTCCGGATCGCGGAAGACACGCTGATCGTTGGGACTGAAGACGAGTTCGAGCACGCCGTTGGGGTTGAGCACCTGTTCCTCGAAGGGCAGATAGCCGAACAGGCCCATCTCATCGCCGGCGGGCGAGAGGTTGTCGAAGCCCTCGATCCTATATTTGGGCAGTGCCTGCTCAAAGAAGCAGAGGTCGTCGATATTTCCCTCAAAGCCGTTTCCGCCGAGGTACATCGCGCCGCTGATAGCGCCAAAGTCGGTTGCCGAGAACGATTGCAGCAGTTCACCGTCCACAAACAGCGACACGTTATTGCGCGTGCGGTTGACCGTCAGTACCCAATGATGCCATGCACCATCCGCATAGCCGTTCGGCACGTTCCATTGCTGTTCGGCGGAGCTAAAGAGCGTTCCGTCGGGGTGGGAGGTCTGGAACCACAGCATAATGGACTCATCCTGAATCGCCGAGCGGCTGAGCAGGTTACCGTTGAGCAGCAGCCGTTCGTCGGCCTGCAGGGCTACGGATATACCCTTGCGGTGGTTCCAGGTGGTAGCGGTGCAGGTGAGGGTCGCTCCGTTGGCGCGGTCGGTGAGTTCCATGCCGCGTCCCTCGTCCATGCGATAGTAAGCCATCAGGTCGCGCTCGTAGCCGGTGAGGTACTTCTGATTGGTAGCCGCTATCTCCTCCTGCGTGAGGGCTTTGGTCCAGAGGCGTGCTTCCAGCATATCCATCTCGGTCTCGCCGCCGAACCTCAGCGGTGCGGAGCCGCGGAGTACAAAGTCAGCAGGCAGGGAGTCGCGTCCCGGAGACGACAGCGGCAGCTGCTGCGTGCCGATATAGAACTGCACCTGCTTGGTGTCGTTGTTATAGACGGCCAGTACGCGGCTGAAGACGCCGGAGGGCAGCACGTTGGGTTCGGTGAGGAACATATATACACCCTCCTCGTTCATCAGGAACAGCACCAATCGTCCCTCGCCGTAGCCGAACTGCACGGAATAATCGCTGTGGGGCATCGTGGTCGTGAACAAGGAGCCGGGCATCATCGCCACAGCGGGACGCACCATCATATCGATGGTAAACGACTTATCCGTCAGCGAGCGCTCCACTTGCGTCACGGCCTGAGATTCGGCTACGGCTTGGAAATGGAGGCTCGTACCTGTCGTGATGCCCGTAGCATTGGTCATACCGAGGATTTGGAAGTTATTGTCCTCGTCGAGGTAGTTGCCGGCGATCGCTTCGTTGAAGCGCAGAAGGAGGTCATTGCCTACGCCGAGGATGGCATCGGCAGGCTGAGCCGCACCGAACACGCGCGGCGGGCGGGTGTCCTTCGTTCCGCTGATGATCGGCGAGGTCTTGGTGACAAAGCCCGAACCATAGCGGCAGAAGCTGACGGCCCGCAGGTCGTACTCCTGCTCCATCGGGTCACGTCCGCCGTAGAAACGGAAGGGAGTAATACGGCCGTTCTCGATCATCGATTTGTTGCCCGTAGCCTTCTCGTAGAGGCTGTCCTCCGCATAGAACGAGCAGAGGTTGACCCACATCTCCTCCGACTCCGTCGAGAGCTTGTATTGGAACTCGATATGGTCGAAGTTCTTATAGTGCGTATCGAATCCCGATATCTCAACGGGGATATAATAGCCGGTGGAGTCGCGCTGCGAGAGGGTGTTCATCACCCAGTTCTGGCGCGGCATATCGATCTGCACGTCGCAGGAGAGCGGCAGGTAGTGCACCGAGAAATTCAGGAACGTCCAGTTCTTGGGGCAGTCGCTGACTTGGAAACAGAGTTGCAGGTTCTCGTAGTCATCTACATCGCCGCGCTCCACCTCGAGGGTCTGCACGATCGACTGTCCCGGCTCGAGGTAATACTCTATTCCCTGCGCGATAGCGGCACCGTTGACAAAGACCTTGGCACCGTTGGGGTTGCTGCTATTGTAGAGCGAGAGGGTGAAGTAGACACCGCCGTTGTACCAGCCGTAGGGTATCTCACCGGCGTTGCGCAGTTCGAGGCGGAAGGTCGCTCTCTGGTCGGGCAGCACATTGGTCTGCTCGTAGGTATTGATGCTCATCTCGGGTTTGGCGAGCATGAGCGTCGGGTTATTGAGCGTCGTGCCGGGGTTATAGATCATCGTGGTGTCCTCATCCTCAAACATACAGTAGGTGGAACCGGCCTGCGTGAAGAAGACATAACTGCCGTACTTATCGCTCTCGGGCACTGTCGAAGTGAGATTGCCCGTCACGGGCGACACCTTGGTGTCCCACACCGAGTCCACATTGGCGCGATAGACGGCTACGGTGATCTCGCCCAGGTTATCCAGCACGGTCAGTTCGCCCTGCTTATCCGGCATAATGGTAAAGCCGCAGCTCTTGCGGTTGGTGATCTCCTGTCCTTCGCGGAAATCCAGGTCGATGTCTATGACGGGTTCGATTACCAGTTGGAACGACGAACCGGCCGATGACGACTGTATCTCCGTGATCACGCCCTCGCCGTCCTTGGTCTTACCATCCGCGTCGGTCAGACTCTTGAGGAACTTGGTGGCCGACTTGATGAGTTGGTCGCTGGTCTTACCCATTCCTCCACGCATGATACCGCTCAATGAGTTCTTCACCCACGACTCGGCAAAGCGTCCGGCATTGGCGGCCGAGTTGGCGCCAAAGGCCATCGACTGCGGTTTCTGGCTGTAGTTGAAGGTGGAGGTATAAGTGTCGGAGTGCGAATAACTGGTACCGGCCGATACGCTATAGACGCCTATCTGCATACCCGAGTAGCGCGCCTTGATCTTCTCCTCCTCGTTTTTGGAGAGGACGGCGATCCAGTTCTTAATGGTGTTCTCCATTGCCCCGACGCGGTTGGTATAGACACCGTTGCCGGTGGAGGGAACGATCATCCGGTAGGTATCCTCAAGGAGCGGTTGCTGCAGCTGCGCCGCGGTCATCGAGTCGATATACCAGTATACCTCTTCGCCGCGTTGGTCGGCCGCCTGCTGCGCTGCCAGAGAGTCCGCAAAGTACTCCAGGAGGTTGTCCCGCTCGATGAAGATACGCGGCAGCACGGAGTGGAGGATATGATGCTGCGTGTAGGCAAAGGTGTTGTCGATCTGGCTGCCGAGCACGATCTTGTCGCCGATGACCAGGTAATAGGGTTTGCCCGATCCGTCTATACCCTGTGCCAGTACGTGCATCGCGCCGGACTGAATAGCCGGCTGACGCTGCTGGAAGAGGGTGTCGTTGATGACCGATACGCACTTCGCCTTACCGGCCAGCACGCTGGTCTTGACGCCGAGGAACACATCGGCATTGGCACCGATACCCTGCTTGCTCTTCACCGCCGAGGTGGTGACCTTGTTAGTGGTGGTGAAGTTATAGGTATACTCCTTGCTCCAGGCTATCTCGTGGGTGACGGGGATGGAGAAGGCGAACTCCTTGCTCGTATTCATCGAGGTACCCGTATAGGTGCCGGGAGCGCCGGTGATGGTACCGATGTCGGTATTGACACTCACGCCCCAAGTAGGCGTCAGGTTGACACCCAGATTGAAGTCATAGCTCTCGCGGAAGCTGTAGGTGTACGAAGCACCGCTCTCCAGCCATGCCGACGAACCGTTTCCACCCGGGTCACGAATGATATCCAGCACGGTGATGGCAGCGTCGGTGGAACGCAGCTCGTTGGCCAGTACCACATCGCCGGCCACAAACGAACGGAACACCTCCGTCTCCACCGTGTTGCCTTCTACTGTCAGCGCCGTAGAGACGGTATGCAGCGCCGCCAAGCCCGCCAGTTCGGTCTCGATGCGGCTGACGTTGAGATAGATATTACGGTTCTTACCCACGCTGTCCAGCACATAGGAGTAATGTGTTGTTGCACTCTCCATACCGTTGTGGATCGTGATCGAGCCGCCGCGCTGCGGCACACGGTCGAGGGTACCGGCCTCGGTGTCGTTGTTATAGTAATAGTCCTCGTAGGCCTGCGCCTCGAACTGGTACTTACGGTTGTAGTAGAAGACGGGATAACCCAATGTATATGTGACCGTTCCGTCGTTCTGCTTCGTATAGAGCGCTACCTCCTCGTTGCTGCGGATATTGAACGAGCTGACCTTCATCGACGCCTCGCCGTAGCCGTCTTGCGGCAGACCGTAGAGCAGCTGCTGCAGATGAATCTGCACAGGCGTATGGTAGATGCGGTCATAGACGGCGTTGTAATGCACGCTATCCTGCCCGATCTTGGGGTCATAGGTCTCTAGCGGAGCGTTCGTCAGATCGAAGGTCTCGCTGCCCTGCCCGGCGGCAAAGAGCGTCGCATAGCCGTTGGCGGAGGCTTGCACGACCTTGTATTTGACGGGATACAGATCCACTTGGTACTCACCCGTCGTCTGATCCGGACGGATCGTGATGCGCTTCTTGGTCATCATCATCGAGGTGCTTCCTACCGTCCGTGAGGGCACAGCACTTAGGGTGTCGGTCGTATAGACGATATGATCGAAGGTCTGCTGCACCGTATCGCGCGTCAGGTCGTTGGGGTCGTGCACGAACTGCGCCGTATTGTCGCCCTCGAGCTGCAGCACCAGTTGAAGGTCGTCGCCGAGGTTATTCGTACCCAAGCCAAAGGCTTCGGGCAGATCGCGCTGGATATTACCGCCGGCCACACGACCTACGAGTCGTACCTTCGTCTCGTCGTAGAACCGTACGCCGTCCAGCGGCTGCGTCAGCGCAAAGGTATCGCTACCCTGCTCCACCTGCAGCATGCCGTCGCCCTCGAAGCGGTGACCGGGTTTGACGATCTGCAATGTATAAGGCTGACCGGTCGTGAGCGTCAGCTCAAAGGTACCGTCGATGCCCGATGTGAGCGGAGCGCCGTTGCGGCGAACGGTATCGCCGCTCAGTAGGAACATCGCACCCGCCACGGGAATCGTACTGCCCTTATACAGCGCACGACCGCTGAGACGCATCGTCGAGGTATTCATGAATTCGATGTCACGGGCGATACAGTTGTCTCCCGAGAGATGAATGGTAGCCGACGCAGCAGAGGTGTAATTGAAGCTGAAGGTGCCGTAGCGGGATGTGGGAACGATCACATAGTCCGTTCCTGCACAGCCCTCACAGAAATCATAGGCGACGCTGTCGAAGACGAACGAACCGTCCGCGCCTGTCAGATAACTCTTGGTCGGATAGTCGCCGCTATTGGTCAGCGTCACCGTCACGCCCGCCATGCCGCTGTTGTCCGGCATCAGTACCCGTCCGCGTATCTCGCCATATACGGAGCGCGAACCGGTCGTCGTGGCCTGATGCTCCGTGTGACGGCCGTTGCAGTCGTAGATGGCAGAGAGGGTATAGGTATAGATGCGTTGGGGCCGGACTTGGGTATCGAAGAACAAGTTATCCACGCCCGTATAGACGGTATCCGGCTCGTCTCCCGTTTGCTCAATGCGCGTCAGCACATAGCTGTCTACGGCCGCCGTGGTGGGTTCCCACCGCAGCATGATACCGCGTTTCATATCCCCCTGCGAGTCACCGGCCGATGCCGTGAAGGTCTTGATGCTCGCGCCCTCGTCGAAGTAGAGGTTCGGACCATGGATTGCTACCGGCCGCAGGAAAGCGGAGTCGTTCACGTGCAGATCCGACTGGCTCTGGTCGATACGCACGGCATAGCTGTAGTTGGTGCAGGCATGGTTGGCGAGATCTACAAAATGTGCCTCCCAGTTGCCGTTCTCCAGACGACGGATGCTGTCCTGCGGGATGATGAGTTCCTGCCGGACGCCATCCATGGTCTTCACCAGCACCAGACGCGCCGAGCGGTCCCACATACAGTGACCGATCTCGCCCGCGAGGGCATTGATCATCACCAGCGCAATGCTGTCCTTCAACTGCGCTTTGAGCGAATCAAAACGCTGCTGTTCGTCGCGGTTGAACGGCGCCTTTTCCTCGTACATAGTCAGCGTATTGACATTGAATTTGGTACTATACTCTTCGCGGATGAGGAGTCGCATATCGAGGTTTTCATCGTCAGAAAGGTCATTCTTGATCCATTTCTGCATATAGATCCCGTTCTTGCTGCAGAGCACATACAGTTCATGTCCGGCCGGAAGGGCTACTGTCAGGCTGTCCGTTACGGTGACGTTATGATAGCCGTAGCCCGCTTCGTACCACTGCGCCTTGACCGTGCCGTTCATATCCTCTATCCTATTGCCGTCACCGGTGATGGTGACATAGCGGATATGGCTTTCGTCCATCTCATGGCCTCGGGTGGTGATTTGGCTGAGCGTCAGCGAATCGGGGTTGATGGTCATAGAGGCCACCTCGCGGTTCTCCAGCACGATGCGGAAATCCACGCGGCGCGTGTCGGCATCCAGCGTGTAGTCGGCCTGTGTCTCGGCAAGCGGCGCCAGGAAGTTATGCTTCATGCACTTCTGCTCGCGGGCAAAGTCGTGTCCCTTCCATCCCCACATGGAGGCCGATGCACGGCGCACGCGGTAATAGACCGGCACGGCGGGCAGCGATACATTGGTGGCGGTGAACGTGATATTTGCCTCACACATCGCATTGCCGCTCGCATCGTAGAGCACGTAGTTCCTCAGCTCATGGCTGTACTCGGTAGAGAGGGTGTCACGCATGAAGGCGGCATTGCCCGACCAACTGTCACGGTTGTTATCCACCAGCGTATAGGTACCCTTGTCTGCGCCGCGCTCCATCGGAACGACATCGATAGTCTGCGCATCACTGAAATCGCTCTTCAGCGCACGCTGCACCTCAAAGTAATCGCCTTCAACCAAGTCTGCCACCTGCGGGTTCCTCACCGTCCAACTCACCACATTATTGCCCGTAAAGGTCTCGTACTCGTCTTTCTCCTCCGTGACCGTTAGATCATAGATACGGTGGTAGGCCGGTATGGTGACGGCATTGGTCGTCTGGCTGGCCATCACAACGGAGGGCGACTTCATTCGATAGACATTGAATATCGCCATGAAGCCCGGCTGAAGGGTATCAGTGGTCTGCACAAAGATATTATCCGAGCGTTTATCGGTATGATAGACGACATTGTGGTGCGGGGCCGTGGTATAGGACGCCGGGTCGTAGTAGAGCACGTACGGCACGGCAGCACAGCCGTAGCCGGAGGTGTTATCCTCCTTTGTGGCATAGAAATAAGGGTCGTACAACTGCGGCGACATCATCACATCTCCGCCCTGAAACTGACCGAAATCCCACGACTTCGTGTAGTTGACATTACCCGTTAAGGCTCGCGAGATCTGAATATTGCCATATACCTCAAATTCCTGCTCATCCAGTTGCTCCGGCATGTACCAGTCCACCTCCAGCCAGGTCACGTTGTCATTGTCGTTGCCGGCCTCCTTGTTCTTGGTGACATTGTAGGTGTGGCTATACCCGTCACCCGGCACCACCACACGCGTACCGTTGTAGATATTGGTGATCTCCACTACGCCTTCGCCGCTCCACGCCTTCACATCTACCGTACCGTACAGCACATCGTCGTCAGCATTGTTGCCGTAGCGCTGTGCATCGATGGTGAAGAGCGTATGATTGGAGTCCCAGCTGTAGCGCTTGTAGTAGAACTGCGACGTACCCTGACTATTGGTGCTGACGTAGTAGTTGTATCCGCCGCGGGAATAGATCGGTATTTTGAAGTGAATGACCGATGCACCCTTGGCATAGACGGTGTAGTGGTCCTTCTGCTCCAGATAATCATTCGCCCGTACAGGTGAAAAATGAAAAACGAAAAGGGAAAGGATTGCCATCATCAGCAATCGATTCGGTTTGCAAGTCTTGGTCGTTGTCATATTTCTGTGTACCTTTGTACCCGTTTTCGACTTCCCGATCAGTTGGTAGAAGAATCGTAGAATCAGGTATCTATTTATTGAGATCCTCGAAGCGGCGTTTGGCGGTCTGGTAGGAGATGCGGGCGTCGGTGTAGGCGTTCTCGGCCTGGAGGAGGAGCGCCTCGGACTCGAGGAGTTCGGTCATGGTGGCGACACCGGCGGTGTAGTTGAGCATGGCTACGCGGTAGTTCTCGTCCGCCAGGTCACGTCCCGTACGGTTCTGCTCGACGAGCTTGAGCGACTCGATGAGTTGGTCGTAGACCTGTCGGTTCTGCAGCGCCAGTTTCTCGTGGTAATGCGAGCGCATGAGTTCGGCCTGCTCGATCATATAACTATGCTGCTTCAACTTATGCGCGGTCTCTCCCCAGCCGGTGAGGGGGATAGAGAGATTGAAGAAACCGATGACATTGCCTTTGTCCTTCTCCAAGAAATTGGAGTAACCGCCGGTGGCGCCTATATAGAGGTGCGGGAGCGTTTCACCCAGGGTGAGTTTACGCATCAGTTCGTTGTAGCGGACATTGACATCCAGCAGTTTGAACTCCGGTCGTCCGGAGATGGTGAATGACTCAGGTTCGGCCGCGAGTTCGGTGAGCGTCTCGTCGGTAGGGATAGGCTCCAGGAGAAGTTCCTGCTCGTAGGGTAGGCCGGTCATGATGCAGAGGAGCCGGCTCGCGAGCTGGATACCGTTCTCGAGCTGCAGATGTTTGCTCTGCATCTCGTTCTGCTTGAGCTGTACGCGCAAGAGGTCGTTGCGGGTGACCAGACCGTGGTTGAAGGCTGTGTGTGCCACATCGCTGATGGAGTCCAGGAGTTCGGTCACCTTGCGTACCGTAGCGCGTTTCTCCATCAGTCCGGCTACGAGCCAATAGGTCTCCGTCACCTCCTGCAGCACATCGCGTTCGGACATCTCCTGCTTAAGTTCGGCGGCGTCGATACCGAGTTTGGCGAGGCGGTTGGCATTGACGATCTGTCCGCCCCAGAAGACGGGTTGCAAGGCGCGCACCTGCGCGGCGACGCCCCATTTGAACATCTCGACGGTCGAACTGACTTGCGCCGTGGAGTCCTCTACCTTAGCGATCTCGTCGAGCAGGCTGAAGGCATCCTTGAGGAAATCGGAGGTCGACTGGTCTTGACCTATCTCAGTCACATCGGTTTCCACCAGCGGACGCGCTGCGGCGTAGCCCAAAGCCTCGATGGAGACCTGGGGAAAGTATTTCCAGAGCATCTGTTTCTTGACCTCACGGGCAATGAGCACATCGATCTGTGCCGTACGGATGGTGCAGTTACGCTGGCGGGCGCTGTTGAGGCACGAATCCAGGGTCAGTACCGGTGTCTGAGCCAAGAGCGTTGGCATCATCACCAATATCCAATATCCAATAACCAATAATCTCTTATTTCTCATATTTGCGGGTGGATTTATCAAACAGTTTCCAGTAAGCTATCGGCAGCAGTGTCACTACCATCGGCATGGTCAGTATGGCGCCGAAGCAGATCACGACACCCATCGGCATCCATAGGTCGGTGGCCGCCAGAATCATCGGCACGACGCCCAGTGCGGTAGTAGCCGTGGTGAGGAAGATAGGCCGCATACGGCGTTGTCCGGCCAGATAAGCCGCCTCGCGGGCCGTCAGGTGTTCGTGCTCGACGAGGTGGTCGGAGTATTCATACATGATGATGGCATTGCGCACGATGATACCGATGAGCGATATCACGCCGAGGATGGCCGTCACGGATATATCCATGCGGAAGATCCACATACCTACCGCTGCGCCGAACAGGCACAGCAGACTCGAGCTCAGGGCGAGGAACGAGATATTGAGTTTGCGGAAGTGATATACCAGCAGTACCAGCAGTACCAGCATCGCGGCGCCGACTGAGGATAGCAGACCCGGCAGCATCTGCATCGACTGCTCCAGCGCGCCGCCGTAGGTGATATGTACGCCCTCCGGCAGGTTCTTTTCCATCTTGCGGATATGACGTACGATCGGCATCGTAGCGCTGATGGCCGAGAGTTTGCCGCGTGTGTCGGCCGCTACGGTGATGGTGCGGATACTGTTGCGACGCTTGATCTGCGCGTGGTGGAAGTCGGGTTCGATGTCGGCTACCTGGCGCAGCGGCACCCACAGACCGGGCACCGCGGTGGGGATCATCAGATTGCCGATGTCGGAGTAATCGAGCGAGTCGCTGCCGGCGGTGTAGAGCCTGACGGGCGTTTTGTAACCATCGTCCCAGATGGCAGTCATCCCGCGTCCGTGCAGCGCACCGTTGAGGTAGATAGACAGGGTAGACTGCGTGACGCCGAGCCGGCTCGCCTCGTCATCCTTGAGCCGGATGCGGATGGTCTGGACGGTCTCGTCGTAGTCCGAGTGTACCCAACTGAGGTAGGGGAACTGCGAGATGAAGGTCTTGATCGTGTCGGCCACCTGCTCCAGCAGCCCGATGTCGGAGCCCTGTACGTGCACCTCGATGGGGTTGCTGACGGCCTGATAATCGAGTATCTTGAATCGGCAGAAGGCGTTGGGGAAGGCGTTCTCGTAGAGCGGTTGGTAGTGCTCCACCAGCTCAAAGGTAGCCTCCGGCGAGACGGTGTTGACAATGAACTGGGCGTAGTTCTCGCCGCCGATCTGGGGAGCGTAGGTGGCGTGGAAACGCGGTCCTGCCATGCCCACGAAGGCGGTGATACTCTGTACGCGCTCATCGGCGTTGAGCACGCCGGCGAGGCTGTCGACTACCGCATAGGTCTGCTCCAAGGACGCACCCTCCGTCAGGTGGATCTCCACGGCAAAGCTGTCGCGGTCGGCCTTCGGCATGAGTTGTATATCCAGGCGGGTGAAGATAAACGCACCCAGAATGACCGAACCGAGGCTGAGGCTGATGGTCCACCAGGGATGGCGGAAACAGGTATCCAAGAGCCGCTGGTAGCCGTTCTGCAGGGCAGTGAAGAACTTCTCCTGCGTGCGCTCGATCACCGTCTGTTTGGCATCCGCCGGACGGCGACGAATAAAACGGCTCGCCATATTGGGGATAATCCATATGGCATACAGTATACTGCAGGTCAGGGCGATGAAGATAGCCCACGGGAACAGCTTGATGAAGTCGGCCAAGGCACCGGTCATCAGTCCTAACATCGGGAAGAACATACCCGATATGGAGGTGGTAGCCAGTACCATCGGTACGAACAGGTCGGTCGTGCTGACCGCCGCCGAGTACCAGCGCGAGTGACCCTGCGAGAGGAGTTCGCTATAGCCGTCGATGACGATGACGGAGTCGTCCACCACCATACCCAGTACCACAATCAATGCCGCCAGGGTCACGGTGTTCAACTCCATTCCCGCCAGGTACATGATACCCAGCGTTACGGCGATGCAGACGGGCAGACCCGTGGAGCTCACCAGCGCCGTGCGCAGCGGGAAGAGTACCAGCATCACCGCGATCACGATGAGCACGGAGACGATCAGGTCCTTGAGGAACGAGCGTACGCTCTGGTCCACCACGCGGGGTTGGTCTGTTATCTTATGCATCTTTACGTCGGGAGGCAGTTGTGCCGCCATCTGCTCGAGGATAGCGTCCACTTTGCTTCCGAAGGCGACGATGTTATTACCCGGTTGCATCTCTATATTGAGCAGCAGGCAGTCGCCTACGCCGTCCTCGTCGTAGCGGCGGATGTATTTGGTCACCTTCTCGTAGCGCCGCTCGATGGAAGCGATGTCCTTGAGCCGGATAGACTGTCCGGTGACGGGGTCTGCCATGATGAGCTGCTGGCCCAGTTCGTACTCCGTGCGGTAAGGCACATCGATATGGATGAGTGCTGCGCCGGCATCGTTGGCGATCTCACCGGTCATGGTGCGGAAGCCCTGTGCGGCGAGGCGCGCGAGGATGATGTTCTGGTCCAGACCGTACTTGGATATACGTTCCACATCCAGCGTCACGGCGATCTCCTCGTGCTGCTGACCCAGCATCTTGATACTACCCATCTCCTCGATCTCGCGCAGCCGGTCGCTGACCATATTGGCATAGTCCTCCAGTTCGCGCGGCGAGCGTTCGTTGCTCTCGAGTGCAAGGAGGATACTGCTCGTGTTGCCGAAGTCGTCGATTACCACTACTGCCAATAGGCCGGTCGGCAACTGCATCTGCTTCATCAGGCTCAGTCCGCCGCGTATCTTGGCCCAGGCCTCGTTGCTGTTGTGTACCTTGGGCGACAGGGCGGCAAAGACATAGCACATACCGTCCTTATTGAGGCTGTAGGTCTTGCGCTTGTCGATCTCCTGAAAGGTAAACAGATACTGCTCGATGGGTTTGGCCACCTGTTCCTCTATCTCCTGCGCGGTAGCACCCGGATAGACGCCCACGACGAGTCCCTGACGGATCGTTACATGCGGGAACTCATCCTTGTTCATCTTCTCTAAGGCAAAGAATCCGAATACCACCAGCACCGCCACCACCGCATAGATGATGCGGCTGTTACGCATGGCTCCTTCTATATGATTTCGCTGTCTCATTAAATATCAATTATCAACTATCAAATAATCGTTCCGTAAGGATAAGAATTGTCAATTAAAACGTCACTCTCGCTCCCGTGTACATCTTCTGGTAGCCCTTAGAGATGACGGTGTCGCCGAGTTCGACGCCCTCGCTGATGAGTACGCCGTTCTCCACATAGTCGCTGATGCGAACCAGCCGCCTCTCGGCTCTGCCGTTACGCAGGATCCAAACGCTGTGTCCGGTCTTTTGGGTCTGGATGCAGCCGGCCGAGATGATATAGCCGCTCTGCTCTTTCTCCGCGATGATGGCGCGGCAGATCATGCCGGGCAAGAGGTTGGCTGCTGCCTCCGGCGCGAGGATGTCGGCCTTCACCTGATAGGTGTGTGCCAGATGCGTCGAGGCCAAGGATTTCTCGCTGATACGTGCCGGATAGTGCTTACCCAACGCCGGCAGACTCACGGTGAGGGATTGGCCCACCTGCAGGTCGCCTATCTCGCTTTCGGGCACCGTGAACGACACGCTGTAGGTCGTCAGGTCCATCAGTTTGCCGATAGGCTGTCCGAAACCCACCTGCTGACCTACGTCGATGCTGCTCATATCCACCATACCGTCCTGCGTAGCCCGGAGCGTGCAGTCCTCGAAACGCTTGCGCGACGAGATCATCATCGAACGCGCTTTCTCCAGGTTGGTCTCCATCTCCACCCACTTGACATCGCTGATGCCCTTCTGCTCGTGCAGCGGCTTGAGACGCTCGTAGGCGTCGCAGGCTTGGCGATACATCGCCTCCGCGCTCTCCAGGAGTGCCTTGGCCTGCGTACTGTCGATGGTGGCGAGGAGCTGACCGGCTTTCACGCGGTCGCCGCTCTTGACATAGATGCCCGTGAGCTGTCCGCCGAGGGGGAAGACCAGCGAGATGTCCGTCTTCGGACGGATCTCACCGATATAGTTGTCGCATACTTCCTGACTGCTCTCACCTACGACCTCAATCTCCACAGGCAAGGGTTTGTCGGTGAGGTAATTGTACTTGGATTGCTTGTTGCAGCCGATGAGCACCATTGCGGCTGTCACGGCCAAAAAGAGTATTTTTTTCATCGTTGGTAATTAGTTTCATCAAAAAAACCTGCAAAAGTACAGTTTTTTTTTCAATTGTGCAACTTTTTTTCTCATTTTTTACTGAAAAATGTAAAATTATGCCTTAAAATTTGCGTAAATGAATAACTTGTTGTAATTTTGCAGTAAATTTATGACAAATATGAGAATACGTATACTATTGATACTGCTGCTGGCGTGGGTCAGCGTGACGGGGACGGAGTATGTCGGGACGATGCGGATGGAGAGCGGATATACGCTCGAGGATGTGCGGGTGACGATCGATGACGACGGAACGATTATCCTCTATCGGGTTAAGTTCGCTCGGATGATGCCTCTGCGCGTTGACGTGGTGATACCCAGAGTCGAGCAGCAGGATCAGCAGTTGCGCGCCGAGCAGATTATTCCGGTGGTGGACGATAAGCAGCATCCGGACCGAATGATCACCAACCTCCGCGGTACGGCAGATAGTAAGACCATCGATTTCCGCTGCCTCTTCGGCGGAAAGGAGATGCATTACTGGGGCAAATCCTTGCAGTGAGACACTTCATTTTGATGATGAAGTGATCAAATAGCATAAATCGTTACCAATCGTAAGAAATTTCAAAAATTTTGTCCCGAATATTTGCATAAATGAATTATTTTATGTAATTTTGCACCCGAAAGGGTATAAAATGAGCCGATAAAAGCGAAATTATACCCGAACGGGGATATTGTGCAGCACACAAGTAAAGATTATACCCGAAAGGGTGCAAAAATATATGACAACATTAGCAACATACGTTAAGACCAAACGGAAAGAGTTTGGATTGACACAGGAAGACGTGAGTATGAAGTCCGGTGTAGGACTGCGGTTTGTGCGTGAGTTGGAACAAGGTAAAGAGACATTGCGGATGGATAAGGTGAACCAAGTGCTTCGGCTCTTTGGCGCATCGTTGGAACCTACTGTAACGGTGAATGGTTAATGGTTAGTGGTGAAACGATATGAAAGCGGGACGGGTATATTATAAAGGAGTAGCAGCAGGGACGATACAGGAAGATGAGAACGGATTTGTGTTTGCTTATGATGCGGAGTATTTAGCACGTGAGGGAGCGCAACCGGTGAGTCTGACGTTGCCGTTGCGTGAGGAACCGTATGTGTCGCAAGTGATGTTTCCGTTCTTTGACGGGTTGATACCGGAAGGATGGCTGCTGGATGTGGCTGTGGAGAGCTGGAAAATCAATCCGAGAGATAGGATGGGGTTGCTGCTGACGTGCTGCAAGGATTGTATTGGAGCAGTTAGCGTCGAGCAAATGGGAAACGGCCTTGCCGATCGTTTGAGGCCGTAAGCCGAAATAAGAAATGGTAAATGACGAAATGGTAAATGGTATGCGGTGTTTGTATTGCTATAGGGAATTGAAGGCCGGAGAGGTGGACTATCATGCGGCTTGTGCGAAGAAGATGTTCGGTGCGACAGAGGCTCCGGAGTTGCCGTACGACCATAGTCAGATTCGGCAATTGGCGAAGTCGGTGATCCGTACGCAGACGACAGTGCCCGGAGTGCAAGCGAAGTTGTCAATGGATATCCAGAAAATTGAGCATGCGACACGCTTCACGATAGTGGGATTGAGCGGGAAGTATATCTTGAAGCCGCAGACGGAGCAGTACGCTGAGTTACCGGAAAATGAGGATCTAACGATGCATTTAGCTGAGCAAACCGGAATAGCTGTGGTGCCACATTGTTTGGCTCGATTTGCGGACGGACGACTGGTATATCTGTCCACACGCATCGATAGAACCGCTAAAGGCGAGAAGATAGCGATGGAAGATCTGTGCCAGTTGTTGGAACAGCAGACGGAATACAAATATCGCGGATCGTATGAGCAAATAAGTAAGGTGGTGAATCGGTTGTCGGCTGCGCCTATGCTGGATGTGGTAAATTTTTGGCAAGTGGTGTTGTTCAGTTGGTTGACAGGAAACAGCGATATGCATCTAAAGAATTTTTCGCTATATGCTCCGAAAGGGCAACATGTGCTGAGTCCGGCATATGATTTGGTGAACACGTTGGCTGTGATGCCAAGTGATCCGGAGGAATTAGCGCTGAACCTGAACGGGAAGAAGCGCAAGATCGGTTGGCATGATTGGAGTGCTGCGATGACGCGGAGTGGTGTGCCGGAGAAGGTGCAGGAGAACATGCGGAAACGGTTCGTGCAAGTGCTGCCGCAATGGGAGGAGACGATACGCGGCTCGTTCCTGACGGAGGCGATGCAGGAGCGGTATCTGGAGATTGTGCGGACGCGGATGCTGCAGATGGAGCGGTAACCTTTTGATAGTGCCGCGCAGCGGAACGTTTAACTATTACCTATAACCAATCACCTATAACCTTTACCATTTTTGTCCCCTTCGTGAGCTCAAATCCCCTCAAATCGTCACCAAAGTAAAGAAAATTTAAAATTTTTGCCAGAAATATTTGCACAAATGAATTATTTTGTGTAATTTTGTAGCCGATTTTGCGCGAGCATGTGACACACCTATTAATACGGAAGATGTCGAAAATCCAATAAAGAGTAGGTAATAAAAAAAATATTACGAAGTATGCAAGAGGTGATTGAATAACTTTTGAAAGTAAATCGTCAGTATTAATACACAATAACGAACAATTGATAAAATGCTCCATAGAATAGTTGTTTTTTTTAATTTTCTAATTGTTCCGCTACTACTCCTAGCGGAAAATGCATCTAATGTACGTGTTCACCAGCGGAACAAAGATATAGTTATTACGTATGATTTGAGTAAAACCTCTGATGTCCGCGTATTCATTTCACAAGGTTCCGAAGATACCTTTGTTCTACTAAAAGCGACAGAAGGAGCCGTGGGTAAACACATACAGCCTGGAAAAAATTTAGAAGTTATATGGCATCCTTTGGATGAAGAAGATAGTTTTATAGCCGAGAATGTGCGTTTCAAAGTAGAGGCGTTGACTCCATATGAATGGTATGCTTTACCAAAGTCTCACAACAGAGTTATTCAGGGCGGTAAGACTAACATTGAGACTTTCATACTTGTTGATATCGCTTATGCCACAACGCCGCAAATGAGTTACGGTCTAACATTAGGTCAAACCTATTCTGGCTTAGGCTGGTTTGTTGAGGCGCACTCCAATTTTCGCTTTGAGTCAGCAACTAACGAAATGGTCTGTGGTGAAGGTGGTTACATCGGTAATGAGTTACCATTTTATTCGGGACATAAGAAATCATCCATACTGGTTGTCAACGCCGGTGTGGTTGTGGATTTTCTAGAGTGGACGAATCTATCTCCGCGGAACCGTTTTAATACGCTAGGTGTATATTTAGGGGCAGGATATGGTTCTCGTTATATACTATGGGAAACATTAAACGGAGATTTGATAAAATTCAACCCTAATTCATATCAAGGGTTCAGTACAAATATTGGCGTGATTGGTAGTGTCTATGGTTTGATTTGCAAAGTAGGTGTGAATACGATTTCATTCAAGTATCTAGAACTAGAAGCAGGTATAGGTTGGATATTCTAAATCATGAAAGTTATGAAAAATAAGATAATATTTATTCTAATATTACTTGCATTTGTGGCTTGTAAGAAAGACGAACCGACTCCAATAACTAAGGTCGTTCTAAAGGATGTTACGATTAAGGCAGCTTATACGAAGTGTGATATTCTATGGGCTGTTGAGACTGATGCCACTATTAATGAGGTCGTGCTCGAATATGCTTCGGATTCTATGTTTTCGGATTTTCAGCGAATGGAGATGATAACGGAGCATACGAAACAGAAGGAAATACTCTGCAACGCATCTTTAAGCGGTTTGCAGAACGAACGAACCTATTATGTACGTTGTCTTATAGTCAACAAGCATAGTTCTTATGTTACCCAATCGAATTCTTTCACGACATTAGCGTATCATATCCCAAATGTGCGTACCGATTCGGCTTCGCTTATTACTATTTCGTCTGCACAACTAAATGCTGAACTGACAGATTGGGGTACTGATACGTTGCCACAAGTCGGTTTTATGGTTTCTTCACAACCCAATAAATCAGTGGCAGATAGTTGCATAATTTGTCCATTAAGGAGGAAAAGCGATAGTATTATATATTATTGTCCCTTAACTGGATTAAAAGATAATACTACATATTATGTGCGTGCTTTTGCTAAAAATCTTAAAGGCATATCTTATGGACAAGAGATTCCATTTACAACTATAGAAATATTGAAACCATCGATAGGAAACATTACGATTTCCAATATCTCATATGTAACGGCAACCGTAGAGAGTCAAGTAACATCCGATGGTGGCGCTCCGGTAACAGAACGTGGATTCTGCTATTCTAAAACTCCCAATCCGACGATCTCTGCCAACAAGGTAATAAATGGTAGTGGCATAGGGGAGTTTACGAGTAATCTGGCAGGACTAGAAGATGGTACGAAATACTATGTTCGTGCATATGCCACGAATAGCAAAGGAACAGCCTATGGAGAAGAACATTTCTTTACTACTACAGCATATGGCACACCTACAATATCTACGTCTACTATAACAAATATATCCTATACCTCTGCTACGTGTGGCGGTAATGTTACAGCCGATGGCGGACTAACGATTACGGAACGCGGAGTATGCTATTCTACAACAACCAATCCTTCGATATATGATAATAAGGTAACGAGTTCTGGCACTACGGGAAGTTTTACATGCAGTTTGAATGGACTAATCGAAAATACGAAATACTATGTTCGTGCATATGCCACGAATAATAAGGGTACGGCATACGGAGCAGTAAAAACCTTTACGACAACATCATATAGTAAACCGACAGTAACTACGTCTTCTATAACAAATATATCCTATACCTCTGCTACGTGTGGTGGTAATGTTACAGCCGATGGCGGACTAACAATTATGGAACGCGGAGTATGCTATTCTACAACAACCAATCCTTCGATATATGATAATAAGGTAACGAGTTCAGGTACTACGGGAAGTTTTACATGCAGTTTGACTGGCCTAATAGCAAATACGAAATACTATGTTCGTGCATATGCCACAAATAGCAAAGGAACTATCTATGGGGAAGAAAAGAGTTTTACTACCACAGCATATAGCATGCCAACAGTAACAACATCTACAGTGACAAATAAATCATATACTACTGCTACTTGTGGCGGAAGTGTTACAGCCGATGGCGGGCTAACAATTACGGAACGCGGAGTATGCTATTCTACATCAACAAGTCCTACAATTTATGATAATAAGGTAACGAGTTCTGGCACTACAGGAAGTTTTACATGCAGTTTGACTGGACTAACAGCAAATACGAAATACTATGTCCGTGCATATGCCACAAATAATAAGGGTACTGCGTATGGAGCAGAAAAATCCTTTACGACCACATCATATAGTAAACCGACAGTGTCAACATCTACAATAATTAATAAATCCTATACCTCTGCTACTTGTGGCGGAAGTGTTACAGCCGATGGCGGACTAACAATTACGGAACGCGGAGTATGCTATTCTACATCAACAAATCCTACAATTTATGATAATAAGGTAACGAGTTCAGGTACTACGGGAAGTTTTACATGCAGTTTGACTGGATTGAGTGAAGGTACGACATATTATGTATGTGCATATGCCACGAATAGTAAAGGCACCTCTTATGGTAGCGATGTCGCTTTTGTGACTTTAAGTCACGCAGGAGAACTTCCCGTAAATACAACTAATTTAACAGGTACATGGAAGTGTAGTTATGGAAATATGGTGGCATATTGGGTGTTAAAGTCAGGAGGTACTGCTTATTACATTCAAGATCACTCTTCTTATACCTCAAATGGTTCATACGAAAAGTTTACAGGCACATGGACGGTCAACGGCTCTTCATTTACTTTTAACCAAACATATTATTATTCCTACGAAAGCGGCTCATTAGATGGTAGTGGAAGCCTTGTAGATACCGATATTGTTAGTGTTATATCACTGAATTCTGGTAGTTTTACAGATGCTTCCGGTGATACATGGACAAGAGCATCTTTACCGAGTTATATAAGATAATTTCCTTTTCAGAACAGATATGAATAAACTATTTAATATCTTTGCATCTAGCATTTTTTCGCTCAGCATAATTGCGCAGACAAATATCAGCCAACCGCTGAATTTTCATATCGAGAAAGAAGTATTATCTCCCCTTCTGCGCGTAGTACCTCAATCTCAAATATTTGTCGATGAAGACACGAATGGAGCTATTGATGCCCAGGAAAACTGTACAATTCGTTTTGAGATAACAAATGAAGGCAGAGGTGATGGAGTAGGGTGTGTGGTCAGAACTGCGATTGCCGGTACGACTACTGGTATTATAGTAAGGGATATAGCGCTTCCTACCATTCTCTCTGGTGAAAAGAGATGGGTTGAAGTGCCAATCCAAGCAGGTAAAAACACGGAAACGGGAGAAATACAATTTTCTATTGTGGTAGATGAACCCAACGGCTATGGAACAGATCCTATAGTAGGTAAGATTAGTACACATAAACTTAAGACCCCGTTTGTACAAGTGGCTAGTTATAAAGTAGTCGGAGGTGATGATGGCAAACTGAACCGTCTCGAAATGTTTAAATTGCAAGTTATTGTACAAAATACGGATCAAGGTACCGCTGAGAATGTGACTGTTGGTTTGCATTTGCCTGAGAATGTAAATTGGCAAGGAGGTTCGGAACAATATTTGAATATTGGTTCGATGAAACCGAAAGAGACAAAAATGCTGGAATACGAACTAATGGCTAGCCAAAGGGCAACTGATATGATAACCATAATGGTAAATGTTGCTGAACGTACCGGACGGTTCTCAAAGGATACGGAGATTCCTTTGCACTTTGGTCAGTATACTAAAGGTAATATAGCATTAGTAATTGAAACGACTGATTTTCAGAATGTATCTACCACGGAGACTAAGTCTGTAATTATCCCTACGTGCACGATTCATTATCCGATAGCTTACAAGAGTACATATTCCTCGTCATCGATACTTTTGTGCTATTCTGTCTCAGGAGAACTAGGTGAGGATTATAAGATAGAATTCTCAGTAGGCGGCAAAACTGTTGAGCCGATTAAACAAATGCCCCATAAAGGGGCTCAGACGGTATCATGTACTGAGGTCGAACTGCCGATGCCGCAAGATACAAAACGAGAAACGCCTGTTTCGGTTCTTGTTGTTGGCGCAAACGAGGTTATTTGGTCGCGAGATAAAAGAGAGTTCAAATATGTTTGCGAAATAAAGCCTACACTTCACGTGTTTGCAGTAGGAGTGAATAAATATAAATCGGACGATTTCCAAAATCTCAAGTATGCTGTATATGATGCAAAAGATTTTGCTGAAACTATAATGAATTATGCAGATAAGAATGAATACAAACAAGTAGATACAACCATTATTCTTGATGAAGCCGCAAATAGATACAACTTGGAAGATCAACTTATAGAACTCTCTAAAAGAGTGCAAAAGGATGATGTGGTAATGCTATTTTTTTCTGGTCATGGAGCTAATGTTAATGATGATTCATATTTTATCACATCGGAAGCAAAAGATCCTTTACGAGGATTGAGTTTTCATTTCATTAATCAACGAGTAAAAGATATGAAAGCCCAAGGCTGTCATATATTCGTCTTTATGGATGCGTGCCATAGCGGTGCTATGCGCAGCAATATCAAAGGAAATGAATTAAGGCCTATTACTTTGGCTGAACCGGGAGTAGTAGGGTATTATTCGTGCACAGAACGTCAGAAGTCTATAGAAAAAGACGAATTAAAGAATGGAGTATTTACATATGCATTGATCGAAGGTATAAAACATGGGAAAATAACCATTTCATCATTGGAAGCTTATATCATTAAGTTAGTGCAAGAAGAAACGAATAACGATCAATATCCATTAGTTATCAAAGATGAGAGTATTGATAATGATTATGTAATATTTTACAAAAGGAAATAGATTATGAATCAAACAATACGAAATTTTGGCAAAAAGGCACTACGTGCGACTGCAATTGCGACAGCTACTATTATAGCGCTGCTTTTACTCACTCGGAAACTCAATACCGATTGGTTAGAAGCAGAAAGAACTATCGCAGAGCAGTTTCAGTTCTCAGATTTGTTTTTTAAATGGCATTCGCCTGCATCCATCCCTTCTTGTAATGAAAGAGACCTGCATGTCATTGACATAAATAGTTGTAAATCTCGAGGGGAATTGGCTACACTTTTTGATTCCATAACTGCAGCACAGCCATATCTTGTAGCCCTGGATATTAAATGGGGGCAATATGCATTGTCAGATTCAATAGAAGATAGTTTGTTAGTAGCAGCCGTTTCACGACTACCGAATTTGATTTTGGCAGAAGAGGTAGTGCCTAAGGACAGTCTTAACCACGCATCTTTTATTGATAAAGTTCATGCAACAGAAGCGCTTATCAATCTGCCTAATAACATTATACGGACATGGAAAACAGATTGGTTAGTAAAAGAGGACACGATCCTTACATTTGCTGCTGCGATAGCTAACAAAATGGGAGCATCGCTCCTCACACAACAGCAAGATTGGCTGATAGACTATTCTATCCCAAAAACACCCGTCATGAGTTCTAACCAAGTTGTCTTTAGTGTCCTGCGAGATAATGTGGTGATAATAGGGGACGTACAAGATGAGCGGGATGCGTTTATTGTTCCGGCTACATTTAGTTCTAATATGCAACTAACGGGTGTATTAGTGCATAGGCAGATTGTCCAAACCATCCTTTCCGGCAATTGGATTCGAGAGGTTTCCCGGACAACAAATTGGATTGTGATCTATCTCGTCATATGGTTGTTCCTTTTTACCGAAATAGTTATATCCGATATATGCACATGCAACGATTCTATAAAACAGGCTACCGCTTATATTATTAAAATCATCATTTTGATTATTCTTATATTCGTTGCCTATATCTTATTTTGGGCTGCACATCTCTATATCAATGTATGGGGGGGCATTCTAGCTCCGGCAATGATTTGGACGGGGAAATTAATAGTTGAAGCAATAGATATAATGGTTCACCATTGTAAGCAAATAAAACCATTTAGAATAAAGAAAGGAAAGAAAAAATGAACAGATATGTCTTAATTTTATGTTCGTTGCTAATACCTACGGTTGCCAAGGCAACGATATATGCGTATTCTATGATTGATTCAATACAAATCCAGCGAAAAGGTCAATGGCAGATTTTGTATGTGGGAGACATCGTGAATGAAACGGACTGGATACAAACCGGAGAATGGGGGAAAGTGGATCTCTACGATGATAAAAAGCACACTTTTTACTCTTTTCAGTCTTCTAAACCGATACAGGTGAAACAACTGATAGACATGCAGAATGCCAACACCGCATCGCTTCCACAAGAGTTCTGGAATGGATTACGAAATGCATTGAGAGGACACAAGGATGATCTAGATAATATATGGAATAGGTACACAAGAGGTGGAGGCGCAGCTCGCGGTTCCGAAGATTGGGATTGGCAAGTATGTAAGGCCATCTTGAATCATCAACCAGGATTATCTGATTATGCTATAGAGTTCGTTTTACTGGATAGTAGATCCATGCAGCCAGTGAATCAAGTAACCGAAGGACAGCAAGTGATTGTTGAAATACGTAATAAGAGTAATACTGCCCTATTTGTCAATATAATGGATATTATGCCTAATGGTGAAGCGACTGCCATTTTTGATGCAAATAGTTTTGATTCTGTTTTGGACTTATATATCCCTGCTGAATCTGTTGTTCGTCTGTCTAAACCAATTGAGTTTTTTTCTCCTAATACCATAGATACATTGACATTGATTGCAAATCATCTCCCTTTTAATCTCTCGAACGTTTTAGAATTGTTAAGAGAACCAAATGAGGAGAATTTGACTAAGATATCCAAAGCCCCGATCGGTCAATATTCTACGACAGTACACATTTTAGGACAATAATCCCGGTAGGGAAAACATATTAATAACAAAAGCCATGCAAATTTTTCTTTCGGATAAGCAAATTATGGAGCATCTGGAGATGATTGACAGTCATCTGCATATGCCGTACAAAGAGTTTCATATTCCCCACTCTCAAGATGGGATAATGAGGCTTGAACAGATAGCACAAGCTATGATGATGCATGTGGGGCTCTATGGATACGAGCCTGTTATCAAATATGATCATTTGGATACCAATACCGGTGGTTTTATAAAGTTAAATAACAATTCAGACAATAAAGTATATATCACCATATCTGATGATTTACCAACGCATTTTGAAATCAAATATGCAATATTGGCGCATGAGATATGCCATAAATTGTTATATACTCACAATTGTTATTTTCCCGATATGGGTGATTACAACGAATCACTCACTGATATTTCTACTATCTATGTGGGGTTTGGCAAATTAACGCTCAATGGATGCATAGTCATATCTCACCAATGGAATAGAGTCTTTGACCTAACAACGAGTAATCCGAGTTTGCAGCAGTCTCGTATAACATATAATACGGGATATTTGAGTCTTGAGCAATACGCGATGGCATATCGATTGGTATGCCACGTTAATCATATACCAAAAGAGGATTATGAAGCCGGTTTAGATCAAGAGGCATTACCCATGCTTCGCTCAAATAAACGAATAAAGTCTCTTGAAAAACAATTATTGGACTTACCGGAATTACTACGTAAGTTTCGTATAAAATCATACAAGAAAGATGCTGCTTTGTTGCGCGATGTAGTGATGATGGAAGCATATCTCCAAAGGATAAAAGATGAAATTATTCTTCGTCAAAAATCGGAGATAGAGTCGTTGGGCATAGCAGATGGTAAAACTGGAGAAATAACGAACCCCTACCGCGTCATGCAGAAAGCAATAGCGAGTCTGGGAAACACAAAAATGCCCCTAAACGGAAATCGCTTTTGTCTATCCGATGGAGTGGATGGTTTAGCAACGACTATAGTCAAGATGTAACGCTGAATATCACTTGCCCGGTGTGCGGTTATTCAAAAGAAAAGGCTTTGAAAGAACATAAGAAAACGCTTATCCGCTGTCCAAAATGCGGTCATGTATTTTATTGGGATTCTACTCTACATTGGTTGGCGAAGATGAAAGCCTTTTTTACACGAAAGTAATAAGCGAAAAGTTATGCCCGCGAAGTTGACGAGAAAGCAGCTATGTATCTCAGTTGGGCAACACAATGACCCTTGAACATTTATCAACCTTTAAAAATATTGCTTATGACATTTTTAGGATCAGACTGATAGATTCCTGTCTTTTTGCTACTCTATAGGGATAAAGTTTAATTTTTAAAATGTAGCAATTATGAACGCAAAAATCTATCGTAAACTCAAAGCCAAGCTGACGATGAAGCGTATACTCGTCGCCTCCTTGGCACTCATTGCCTTCGGCTTCGCGATGGCCGGTCTCATCGCCGGATGCGAGTATCTCCATTTCCGTACTCGTGCCAGATACGCCCATTATAGCTTGGAAAAACGGGTGTCCGAACATATCACCATGGTGCATGGCGACAAAGCCGGATACTCTTTCTGCCAACTCAAAGACCTACGTTCCGGTAAGTTCACCACTCCCATGCTGAACCATGTCTACCTTAGTGACAATGCGGAGGACAGTCTGGTGGTGTTCCGCGACTATGACCGCAAGTACCGCGGTTTTGTGAATACTAACACCGGTCGTATCATCATCCCGGCGCTGTATGATCGTGCCTGGAACTTCAGCGAAGGATTGGCTGCTGTTGTCAAAGATGGTACCATCTCGTTCCTCAATGAGCAAGGCGAACAAGCCATCCCGACTACTTTTCCGCTCTGTTTTGATGACGACCATGAAGACTATGCATTTGTGTTCCACAACGGGCTCTGCGTTATGATTGACCGAAATCACAAGTGGGGACTCATCAATACCCGAGGCGAGTGGGTTATTGAGCCCGTCTATACGGAGATCAGCAAACCGTATCTTGGCTATCGCATCGTGTGCGATGGTAGGCATTACGGACTACTGACCAAAGATGGTAATGGGGCGCTCCCGATGGAATACGATATCATCCGTCGTACATTGGACGGAACAGGCTTCTTTCTCGCTAAGAACGGGTATGGTAAGCTCGTGGACCGGAATCTCAACACCATCGTTCCCTTTGCGCATGACGGTCTGGAACCACTCACGTATATCGACGACTATCGCTCGACGGAAGAGTATGACAGGTATGGAAATCCTATCCCCATTACACCGCAGTATTGGCGGTACGATATCGGCTCGAAAAGCGGTGTCGTTGATCGGGAGGGAAATGTCATCATCCCGGCTAAGTACTTCATGGTTTGGATGGTAGATGATAATCTCTTCGAGGCGGAAGTGACCTATCGCGGCGAGAGTATTCTCTTCGATAAAAAAGGCCGATATGTTGGTAAGTCTAACTTCTAATGCATCAATGTAATTGCACAAAACGTCATGTATCCTTTTTGACAACTTGGAAAAACCATATAGTATGCTCAAATCCATTAAAACCCTCACAACCCTTGCTGCTATCGGCATGACGCTGTATACGGTGCATTGTATGCTGCGGCTGATTCCGGCTGTGCGGCATGCGGTACACAGCTTACTGCCCACGGCAACGGTCTATGATGATGCCTATTATGGCGCATGGTTCGGACTGCTGATGGCCGTCGTTATCATGACAATTCTCATCATGCTCAATCGCGGCAAACAGGAACCCGCCATGCCGGATAAGCCCTACCGCGTCATGACCTATGTGACGACCTTCATCGCTGTCTATGGCCTGATTATCGGCCATAGTGTGTGCATCCATTCGACTTACTACCTGTATATCCCGGAGGTTATCCTGATACCCCTGCTACTCTCTGCCACCGCGTGGCTCTGGCTCATGACGCGCCAACCGGGCATCGGTCGCATATCCAAAGCCCTGCGCGTAGCAAGCATCATCGGCATCATCGGCCTCTGCATTCCCGTATTGCTGATGCTGATATTTGCCGTCTATTATTGCTTTACCGGCAATCTCATTCTACTTCACTCCTGGGCCATTTCTTCGTGGACCGAGATAACGATCCCCACCTTCCTGCTCACCTGGTATAGCATCGAACAGCGTATCTATAATCAACAAATGCGTATAAAAGAGCCCAAAAGTGCGGCTAAAATTAAAATAACTGCCCCAAAGGTTGCTACGAACCCTTGGGTCGAGGTAGTCAAGAAAGAAGCCGAGCAGAAATTATCAAACGTGGAGGCCGTTCAAAACCGAGTGAAACGACTCCTCGGACTCGGATATCCGGTATGGAATGATTCCCTGCAGAAATGTGATCTCTTGGAGGTCAAACTCTGGGATCCCGACTATAGTACAGCCAACGTAACTATCTGTTGTAACCGACTATTGGATCATTTTGGCCATGCCGGAACGATCGTTATTGATACGGAAGTAAGCTGCATATCATGGCGCAATATCGAATATCAAAGCTGCGGATTCGAATTGATACATATTGAGCACAAACCGGATGATGGTGGTGCATCTAAGGCTTTATTCTATTTACGCGTCAAGCGAAATCGCGAGACACTTTTTATCCCGAAAGGAAACCTAAATCAGGATAATGGATTTAGTTGGAGGATGAGGCAGAATGAAATCAAACAATTGACCTATCCTGATTATCAACTGCCACCGGATGTCATAACAAACTATCGGCCTGTTGAGCCGCATTTCTATGTGCCCGGATATCAATATATCCTTAGTTTTACGGTCACTGGGGAATTTAATTTAGAGGCTTATTTCGTGCCGGACAAGGCTGATGTACACATCCCTATATACGGCGGTGGTTTTTGTTGTAAATAAATGGATTACATCCATAGGCATGCCGGATTGAGGCATGCCTATGTTTTCTGTATATCAGTAAAAATAGTTTTAAATTTCTTGCGTATCTCAACAAAAAGGTATACCTTTGCGGAAAATTTGAAACAAGGCGATGAGTATGTTTGAGGTGTTAATTGTCAAATTTTGCATAGAAAGAGCAGAAAAATTGCACTTAATGCGTAAAATTTGACAGAAAAATTAGGCTGAGTCAGAAAAAAGTTGTATCTTTGCAGCGGAATATGGATAATGGATATGGATTTTGTATTTGAATTAGAACATGGTGAGATTCTCGGTGTGGCAGCGGTGATTATCAATGCACTGAGAGAGGACAAAGGTGAGTTTGATATCAACTATGTTTTCTCGGAGCAGTTCCGAAAAGACCTGCGCAAACACCATTACAATTTGGATGACAAACTTATCAAAGACTGGCATAACACGCTGGTCTATTACGACGCAGTCAAAGAGCACATCAAAGAATCGATCGAAGAGGAAAACAAAGACTCCGATGAAGAGGATGATCCCTTCGAAAAGTATGAAGAACTTCGTGATGAGTTAGGCTATGAGTTTGGTTTCTTGCGGTATAAAGGGATTAAATATACGGGTGTCGATATCGCTGCTTACGCCATCTTCCACCTGCGCACCCACCTCTACCCCTCGCCCGAAGACTATTTGGACGAGATGATCCGAGCCAAGCACATTACCAAACTTGATATCTTAGCCTATAAGGACGATTTGAAAACGGGAGCAGGGTACTTTACCCTCTATGATTCGTCTTCCAAAGAGGAATTATCGATCAAAATCTCATCCGTCAAATGGATGCATATACCCTCCCACGATGAGTTTGGTTCCTATACCTCGATGGGAGACGGATCCGACTTTGTGCATCTCGGCCGTTCTTGGTCGGATAAGGGGAGCGTACGAGGTTTCATAGCGGCTTTGCTGGGGATAGTGTTCCATGCCGAAAACCGACGATTCTTATTGTCCTACGACCTGACCGATTATTGGTATGTCAAACAATGGGATGAGCAGTATTCACAGCGTAAGGTCGATGTGCAACATCTGCCTACCAAATTGGGCGTTCCGGCTAAACGACTCATTGAGGCCTATTTCCCTAAGGCTTTCGATATAATGGCTGCCAAACTGGCAGAAGACGATATCGCATATGACGAAACACGCGAATATTCCATCCGCAAACTCCTCGAGATGGAGTTGGAACAAGCACGTACAATTGCGGAGGATGATATATGGCAAATGCTCCAACCTAAGTTCCGAGAGATGATTTTGGCATACCATGCTTTGTTTGTCAAATTCCTGCGCGAACAGATTGGCGAAGATGAAGCTCACCAAACTCAGGAACAATCAACCACTCCCGCACAAGACCTGTTTACCTATATCACCGATGAGGCGCGCCGCACCGGTAAAGCTCCTGCTGTCGAAGCAGAACTCCGTGCCGCATGTCAAGGTACTGCAGGTACGCTGTGGAAAGCGGTCCGAGTAAATGAATCACTCGGATATCTGCAAATATCCCAACTCGGCACCGCTGCTATTTATCGCGCCTTCTCCGGACATTTCGGCCAGTTACCCTATACGGAACGCAATTTCCGGCTCGCACGGGCTAATCAATAAGCACTTCCGAAAATTTCCGACCCGAAGCGGAAGTTTATTTCCGAAAACTTCCGAAATGCTTCCGTTCACTTCCGAAATGCAGTCATAATTTCTATGGCTGCTTTTTTTGTAGTACCTTTGCAGCGCTTTTCGAAAAGAAGAGCGCACATGAACTATATTTATTAACCCGCGAAAGTTGAGTGTGAATCGCACGTGCAATGAGTGGCCACT
>CAMJDT010000029.1 GCA_946404495.1 uncultured Bacteroidales bacterium | reverse complement strand
AGATACAGGTTCTTCTCCGTGCGCACGATGAAGAAACGGAAGAGCAGGTCTTTCTGCAGGTTGAACGGTTGTACAAACTCATGTTTGAAAGCGTCCATCTGCGCCTCTTTGAGTTCTTTTTCTGGAACGTCGATATGCGCCTCGTTCATCATCCGCTCGTCAATCGTCTGGATGACATCGGCTTCTTGGGTCGCGAAATGCGCAAAGAGCTCGGAGTGGTTAAGCACCGCCTTGCGTACCGCTTGACGTAATGCGTCCGTCTCTACCTCCAACGGCATCTGAATACAGATCGGCACGTTATAAAGCGTCGAGGTCGGGTTCTTCATGCACTCGAAATAGACACCCGTCTGGGCGTGACTCAAGGGATACGGCGCGGCGGTCAGGTCTTTTTCGGTATCTCGAGATGTCGAGGTCTCGAGATCTCGATGACCGCCTAACATCGCAGCGAGTATCTCGTTCTCAATTGCCTGTAAGGTGATGCCTTTGGTCATCTGTTTGGCATCAAGTTGGATGCCGAAACGCTTGAAGATCTGGGTTGCCAACTTGATGGCGGCAATAGACGAGAGACCCATATAACGCAGGTCGGTCGTGATGCCGAACTCTTCCATGTTGACAATCTTCGCGATGATGTCATGCAGTTCTTGTTCGAGCACATTCAGCGGAGCCGCAGCCACAGCTTCCTCTACTTCGGGTTTAGGAGCTTCGGGTTTAGGCAGGGCGCGTTTATCGACTTTCTGATTCGGGTTGAGCGGAATAGCGTCAATCTGCATCGTCACAGCAGGCACCATGTACGGCGGTTTGCTGTCACCGATAAAGGCATTGAGTTCATCGATGTTGATCTTCTCGTCGCTGACGACATACGCGGCGATGAACTTACCTCCGTCGGGGTAGTCGAACGCCTGTACGGTCGCATCTTTGATACCGGGGAACTCGCGGATGATAGCCTCTACTTCTTTGAGCTCGATACGGAAACCACGAATCTTCACCTGACCGTCCCGCCGGCCGACGAACTCGATGTTGCCGTCCTCGCGATAGTGAACGATATCGCCGGTTTTGTAGCAACGCAAGCCGTTCCATTCCACAAACACCTCTGCGGTCTTCTCGGGCTGGTTGAGGTAACCGAGCGACACCTGCGGTCCTGCTACATAGAGCTCGCCGTCCGTGCCGGTAGGTGCTTCTTTACCGTCCTGACCGACCACGATGAGTCGCGTGCCGTTTGTATTGGCTTTGCCGATAGGAATATTCGGTTCGTTTTGGGTCACGAAGAAACTGCTGACATAGACCGTACACTCCGTCGGGCCGTAGCAGTTCATCAACTTGTACGAAGGCGGATCAAGGCTGATCAGTTTCTCGCCGCCCGTTCCGAGCCATTCTAAGCCCGGGATGTCCGGATAATTGAGCACGAGCTGCGTCGCCATCTGCGTCGTCATGAAGCAGTGGGTAATGTGCTCGTCCTGGATATATTGGTTGAGACCCTCCAGATCAAAACGGATGTCGTCACCCACGATGCAAATCGTAGCGCCCGCTTTGACACAACACCACAGGTCCATTTGGAACGCATCAAAGCCGTAACCGGCATAGGTAGCGTACTTGCTTTGCGTGTTCAGCCCGATAGCGGGAACATGAAAATCGAGGAAGGCTAAGATGTTCGCCTCGCTCAGCATAACGCCCTTGGGGACACCGGTCGTACCGGAGGTATAAAGCAGCACAAAAGCCTCATCGCCATCGTACTTCGAGGCATCCTCGCGCATATATTTGAGTCGCTCTTCGGGATAAGAGCCATCCAGCGGCATAGCGGTCAGACCTGCCTTAGCGATGGCGATAGGTACCAGTACCATCTGTTCATTACGCGGCACGATAAACGATGCAACTTTCTCTCCGCAACGGGTAACATATTTCGGATCCAAAGTATCCGTCAAACGATCCGCCTCAGCGAACGTGATTCGTTTCTCTCCCGCAATACAAAAGATGTCATTCGGGCGCTCAGCTACGTGTTTTTTGAAGTATTCGACTATGTGTTCCATATTATTCTATTGTAAAAAGGTTATGGAACCCGCTCATGCGGAAGATATCGGCTACATCTTCGTTCAGATGCGCGATGCGGATCGAACCGCCTTTGGCTTCGCTCTCACGCTTGAGTTGCATAAAGAAACGCAGTCCCGCCGAAGAGATATACTCCATCTCGCTGCAGTCTATGAGCAGCGCCTTGTCGGCAATCGCCAGCACTTGTTGTAACTCGTCTGCCTGCTCGGTGGTAGCTATCGTGTCCAGTTCACCGATGAGTTGAACGGTCATCTCCTGACCGGAAGGTTGAATGTTTACTTGCATAGTCTATAGATTTTTAAGTATTGTCAATTCATTGATGCCGTCTCTGCGCTCGTAGCGCACGTCGTCGGCGATTTTACGCAGTAGGGCGATACCCAGGCCGCCGATCTGTCGTTCGGCTGTCACCTTCTCCGTGTCCACCTCCGCCTGTTTGGTCGGATCAAATTCCACCCCGTTATCCCGCAACGTGATTGCTAAAGCTTTCGACTTTTGACTTTCGACTTTCGACTCTAACTCGATCCACGTCGCCTGCGAGTAGTTGACGATATTGACGATCATCTCCTCGATCGCGACTTCGGTCTTCTTGAGTGCCCGTGCCTCCAAGCCGGCTGAGAGTCCGAAGTCATGCAGCGCCTTACGCAGCTCCGGCAAATGGTCGATGCGGTTCTCCACCCGTAGCGTCAGCGGTTCCACCGGACTCGTCTTACGTATCGTCATCAGCGTGATATCATCCGCCTGCTCCGCCTTCCCGATAAACGCCTTCACCTCAGCCAACAGGCTTTCGACTTGCGACTTTTGACTTTCGACGATGGAACACCAGCGCTTCATGCCCAACATCTGATGAGCCCTGTTGCGTGCTTCGGTCACACCGTCCGTATAGAGCACAAGGGTCTCGTCTTGGCTCAACATACAGCCCTGCTCCACAAACTTAAACTTTCCGTCAAATCCCAGCGGTATATTCGGCACGAGAGGCAAGCTTTCGACTTTCGACTTTTGACTTTCGACTATTAGTGGTTCGCAGTGCCCCGCATTGCAGTAGAGCAACTCGCCTGTCGGCACATGCAGTCGGCCGATGAAGGCCGTGACGAAAGTAAGGGACGGATTATTCTCACTCAATACGACATTCATCTTCTGCATGATTTCTCGAGGAGAAGTAGACTGGCTTCCGGCTGCCCGGAAGAGGTTTACCGCCGCACTCATAAACATCGCCGCCGGCACGCCCTTGCCGCTCACGTCACCGATGATGAACCACAGCTTATCCCCCTCGCGGTGGAAGTCATACAAATCACCTCCCACTTCCCGCATCGGAATCAGCGTCGCCTGCAAGTCGATATCCTCCTTTTCACCTTTCACCTTTAACCTTTCACCTTTACTGGGCAGCATCCCCATTTGGATATCGTGCGCGATCTGCATCTCTTTCTCCATCAACTTATTGGTGGTCTCTATGCGTACGAATGCATCGTGCTCCTTACGAATATGCCGCATCAGCAATCCGATTGTCAATAGACCCGCCAGCAGCACCGCGAGTGTGATCAGACTGATGCCGGCTATTCCGTTGCGGATATGACATTTAGGCACCGTGATCACGAGGCGCATGTTCGTCGGCGATAGCACTTTCTCGAATACGATCCGGTCGTGGATATGTTTGGTCGTATCTCCGCATCCGACGATCAGCGTGCCGTCGGAACTGAACAACTCGCATGCGGCATCATCGTACGGCTTGATCTCCTCCAGCAGCTGCGCCGTCCACGCCAGCGTATAATCCGCACCGGCAACGCCCACCAACCTGCCGTGACTGTCATACACCTTCTGTGCGTACGTAAACACCGGATCCGCGTGCGTGCCGTCGTTGTACGGCAAACTCCAATAACCCTCATCGTTACTGTTCAGCGCACCGATGTACCAGTCGCGCTCATCATAATGGATTGTCTCCTCGGCGTCGTACGTGATGATCGAATCCTCCGTCACCCGAAAAGCAGTCGGACAACTCCACCGCCCCCCTCGCGGCGAACTCTCCGGAGGGAAAGCTACGTAGCAGCAATACAGGGACGGATAGTGTCCTAATACCGTTTCCAGTAAGGCGTATAACTGATTTCGGTTGCCATCAAACTCCGGGAAGAATTCCGTGATCTCGTCCGTTGCCTCGTGCATGTCATATATCTCAAAGAGAAAATCCTTCTGCGCCGACTCCATCTTATACTCCATTTGCTTCATCAGATCGGCTTTCTCACGCTGATACGACACAAAGAACTGCACCGTCATCGCAACGACCAAAAACACCGCACACACTATAGGAAGAGTTTTCTGCCTCATATCTGTCTCATAATTGCCTGCAAAGGTACAACTTTTTTCTGATATACACAAGAAAAATCGCAATTTTTTTTTGTCAAATGTGGCAAGTCGCAAGTAAAATGCATCCCGTTTTTTACCTTCATTTCCCATCTAAACACGTAAACGACACGTAAACGAGACGTAAACGACACGTAGTCGACACGTAAACGACACGTAATCGATGGCCGACGTTTCCCTAAGGTTTACGTGCCGTATCCCCCGTTTTTTGGACACGGTTCACACGCCAAACCGTATAAGAATGACTCATCTAACCCTTAAAAATGTCTCGAAATTGACTCGGGAAAACCTCGAGAATGGCTCGGTAAAGTCTCGGAAAAGTTTTGAGAGCGAAAAGGCGTGCGAAGGATTATTCGTTTAGAAATGGACGAACGATGTCTGCTAATTCTTTCATCCAGACCCGGGAACGGGGTTGATAATTATCCACAAAATGACTGGTGTGCAAAAGGATGTGTTTGCCGTCTGCGCTCACATGTACATTGATAAAATCGCCCTTCCCAAAACCTTTGTTAGGGCGATATAAGGGCAGTCTGCCTCGAGTCGTTTCGTCGTAATGAGAATACGTTTCCTCGGACACGATAATGCCTTTGAACGTATAGTTCATTACACCGCCGTCGAAGTTCTCAATGATATGAAGATCATTGTACCAGTCGAGGTAATGATAGATATCGAAGATGACAACCGGAAACTTCCGAAAGAAAGGTTGCGTCAGAATACCTCCCGGGGATATCCTGCGCTTAATAGAACGCCTGGTTTCCTCATTCTTTACACTCGTTTTCATGCAATTGCAACTCAAGTCTGTCATAAAACAATGCTCATAGAAATTGAGCAGTTGTCTGGGCCACACTTTCTCTTCCGGAAAAAGCAGATTGATAAACTGCTGCTGAGCTTTCCATGTGAGAGACGTGCCTCGGTTTAATTCGTGCCAAGGCTTGGGATGCTTAGACGAGTTGTTGTCTTTCAGCATAATTTGCCCGTAAAACGGGCAGCGAGGATGATAGGCATCCCACGACCGAGCCTCAAACCAGTTCGGAATGTTCTCGGGGGATTTATTTTTCCAATCTGAAGCATTATCCAATAGCTCCCGCATATAGGGCAAGGTCAAATGCCCTTTCTCATCTTCCTTTTCCAGCCCTAACTCTTTACCGACAATCAGAATCTTCGATGCAGGGTTTCCCTGACCGATATAGGAATCTTCCCCGAAGTCCTGCATCAGTAACTCTTGAAACTCGGATGGATATTGATTGTAAAAATCCGGCATTACGTTCAAATTTGGCTGCAAAGGTACAAAAATAATTTGACGTATGCAAATTTTTGAGCCTTAAAGTGCATCCTCGGGCTATTTGTCGGGGTCGAGGGCGTCATAACAGGTGGTGAATCCGTCTTTATTTAATTGCGCGATAACGGATTCGCGGATCTCGTCCCAGTTACCGGTCTTGAAGAGCGGTTGGGTGCGTTCGTTCTCCAAATAGAATCGCAAAATGATACCGATAAACCCCAGTTCGCCAAGAGCCCACAAGATAGGAAACATATACGGCAATCGGAACAATGACGCACCCTCAAATGTCATATTCACAAGCGATAGTTGCAGGTGAATCGTGTTGCTGAGAATCGCAAACGCCTGTTTCTCTGTAATCGACAAATGCTGACGGGCGCAGAGATAGATATATTCGTGCCAATCCAAGCGAAAACGATTCACCGGGTAGTCTGCGGGCATCCGCAAGCGTACCGGCAAGTAGCGATAGTCCTCAGCAAGCTGCTCAAAATGCTCTGCGATGAACTCTTCGGATGCATAGTGCGTGAGCACTTTGGCAGCTTCAAAATCATGGTGCAAGCCCCAAACCACTTCGACGGCTTTTAGGTACATCAGATCAAAATGTGTGTCAAGGTACTTGAGCACAAAGACACGGTCGGTTTTGACGTAGGTATCCAGAAAAGCATAAATAATCTGCTTTTGCTCGTAAGCGGTAAGATACGGCAAGCGTACCTGCAGTTCTTTACGCGCAGCCTGCTTCTTGCCCGTTCCGTGAAAATCTGCCAGCACCTCCTCCACCGGACGGTATTTGGGCTGTTCCCTGATTTCACGCTGATGCGTGATTGCATCCTCTTCCCAACGGAGTGTGCTGATGGCTCTATGTACAACCGCGGGAGTCTGCGCGTTCTCCAAGATTGGCCACTCAGATTTGGGCAATGCCCGAATGAGGGCACGGATAAATCGTTCTTCGGCGCCGTGCTGGGCAAGGTACATGACTTGGTCTTCCCATCTCATAGCCAAGAGGCTGTCTTCTGTAATCAGTTCGTTGTTCATAATTGTCACAAATTAAACGTTCAGCGCGACCCTTTTTCGGATCACGCTGCAAAATTACAACTTCCTACTTCCACAAGATGAAAGTAAACAAGAATTATGTATAAAGTTGATGCATTTGGGCTATTTTTCCGGCAAACTCATCTCGATACCATTGCGGGCTGAGGACTTCGAGATTCGCTCCTTGCTTGAGCAATTCCTGCGTAAACTCAAACGAAGGTATGATATGGTAGCGGAAGATGGAGAAGTCCTCATTGCGTTCGATCTCTTCCTGTGAATGATGGAGCGGCAGGGTGCGGAAATAATTTGCCTCGATAGCAACCACTTTAATTTCAATAGGCTGCGGCGGATACTCGATCCCGCTAACGCCATATGTATCCTTGAAATAAGCCTCACCATCGAAGTCTGCCGGCAAGATGTATTTCTCCGGTGTCGGTTTCAGTTCCTTGATGCGATCGAGTGAATAAACACGCAGTTGATCATGACCTCTTGACATGGCGACCACGTACCAGCGTTGCCGGAACATCTTGAGGCAATATGTCTCTATCAGAAAAGTGCTTGGTGCCGGTTTGTAGAAACTTTGGTACGTCATTTCCAAGACTATCTCGTCGCGCATCGCTTCGATGAAGGTAGTCAGGTATTTCTCTCCCGAAGGTACGGGTTCGTACAGAATCCGGTCTTTGAGCGCCTTGCTGTCCTTTACCAGCGAATTCATAGCAAACAGATTGACTATTCTTGCGCGCCAATCGACGATGCTCGCATCATTGTCATCTTCAATATAATATTCGCCGAATGAGTTGCACCGGATCTTGATGTCAAACAGCATTTGTGCTGCATTACGCCAACGATGAAAGGTCGTTTCCGGAATAGCGTCTGTCTTATAATCATTAACGGATGAGCGTGCCCATTTGTCATCGATAGCCTCGCGCGAGATAGGTCCGCGAGCGATCGTGTTGACCAACCAAATATAGCATTCAAACAAATAGGAAGTGGACGATTTTCTCATAACAGTCTAACTTTAAGCCGTGCAAGATTATCACCGTGCTTTTTTCTAACGAGTCACCGCTTTTTAACGCTGTCGGTGCCGGCGCTCCCGGTTTTACGTCGCGGGAGGGGACGGTAGGTTTATCTTACTTCTTTCAGTATTACCTCAGGATTCAAGTCCATCTTCATGATAGCAGATAACTTCTTTCCCAAATCTTTCACCGAATGACCACAGTGGTATATTGTGTCATCAATGATGACCCAACGGTCATGCGAGGGTTTGGACCACTTATGTGTGTGAACAGGTTGTTTACCTTTAGACGCGTTATGCGTGTCGCGCAAGGTTTTATATTCTCCATCCGAATAGATATCCGCCGTTACACCTTTCGCACGTACGTCAAGCATCTCAAAAGTAGCTGCGTCCACATAGCCATCAATAATGATGACACGCTTTGTGGCTGTCTTAATAATCCGTTCCAATAGTACGCGTGCTTCAAAGAATTCGCCATCGAAGAAGACTTGTTCAATAGGAGGCAAGGATGTGCGGACGAAGAAATCAATCTTTTCTTCTACAGCCTCTAATCTTCGCTCTTGAGCTATCAATCGGCTGTCAACACGCTCCTCAACCGCTAAAATACGCTGGTTAATGGCATGACCACGCAATATGTATTCCCGGAGCACACTATTTGCCCATCGGCGAAACTCTATACCTCTACTACTTTTGACACGATAACCTACCGATAGAATTACATCAAGACTATAGTACTCAACAAGATATGTTTTGCCATCTGTAGCAGTTGTCGCAATTTTTGCGACAACTGGATTTTCGCAGGGTGTCGCAAATTTTGCGACTCCCTGAATAGATTTTTGAGTTATCGCATTTTTTGCGACAACTGGAGCCAACTCCTCGCGTAGCGCATTATTGATATGCTTGCCGATGGTTTTAACATCACGATCAAAAAGCACAGCCATCTGGTTGCGGTTAAGCCAAACGGTGTCATCCTGAACACGCACCTCCAATTGGATCGTATCGTTTGGTTGATATAGTACTATTTCGTCTTTCATTATGCTTCGCACGCAAAATTACGTGCAAAGATACAAAAATAAATTGACATATGCAAATATTATGTCATTTTTCTTTCATTTTTTGTAGAAACAGGCAGATTAGTGCCGATTTGCTACAAACTAATATAACTCTTTCTGACTAAACCAGAAAAAGGTTTGACTCTTGCATTAATGTGTGTTTTTATATGTTGATTTCTGATTATTTCATACGTAACAATCAAAAATCGCTGCAAAGATACTACAAAAAAAAGCAGAGATTGCACCAGTCTGTATGATAATGGCATGCGAGGCCTCCGCGGTGTGGGCGAATTAGATGGTATGCAATCTCTGCTATAAGGTTTTAGCGGTTATTCATCGATGTCAGGCGGGTTATTCATCGAACTTGGGTCGGTTATTCATTACGAGCGGGCTATTCTTCCGAGTCGGGGAGGCTGTTGATCTTCGTGCGGAAGAAGTTCGACTCGTGATTCTTGCCGTCTCCGATCTCGCCCGACAGGAGGCGATACTTGCCGCAGCTGCTCCAGCCTGCCGGTCGGTCCTCGATGACGCAGTCCTCGCCGGTGTCGTTGTCCACGTAGGGTTCGATCATCTCTTGCCATCTACGGATACGCGCAGCGGAGCCTTCCGGCGCGAAGAGTTCGTCGTCTTCGGCGAGCATATGCAGATAGTCGATATAACGCTGCTTGTATTCAGCAATCGACATCACCTTGCGCATCAGCAGTCGGTTGCCGTCGAGGGGACCCCAATTGAGCGGATCCTTGGTGCCGGGATTGCCGTAGTTGTCCTGCGCTGTGCCGAGGGTGTTGTCATAGTCAAAGGGGATGAAATAGAAGCGTCGCGAGGCGTCGAAATAGAAGAAATAGTTGTTTTGGTTGCACCAGTAATCGTCCCACATGCCGGTCATGACCGACACGGCATATGCGCGCAGAAAGAGGTCCACGTCCATGTGTTGTTCGAGCCAAGCCTGCAACTCGTCGCTACCGGAGGCCAGCGGACGCATCTCGGAGATAAAGGCCGAGAGGATGTTTTGTGCCTCCGTGAGTTTGGATTTTTTGGTCTTGAGGTTGTAGGCGAAGTAGTGTCCCTCGTCGTCGGAAATACCCATTTTGGAGGTGGAGGCATCGCTGAGGTCAGCTCCCCACTGTGCTTTCCAGAGGAATCCGTCCTTGTCGGGGATCTGTCCTGCATGGAAGCGGGCATCGAGCCAGCCTTTGCGGGGGTTCTCGATCATCTCATATACCCCCATATAAACGGGGTGCGTATCGCCCTGAATATGGATCGTGAGTCTGCAGTACGAGGCGCGCGGCGCACTCCACACACCGAAGCGCCGGAACAGGTCGTAGCAGTATATCTCGCGCACGTAGGTGGGGTCGTTGTTGAACCACTTGAGGATCAGCCGGTCTACGCCAAAGAACCGTTCACCCGTGACGGATTCGGTGAACTTGATACCAAAATGGGCGTGATGCCAATCGGCTCCGTCGCGGTGCGACTGTCCGTTGTCGCCTTCGGGTCGGCGGCGTGAGGTGTTACCCCGCGCGCGCACGCCTACACTGTCGCGCGTATATATAAGGTCACCCTTGCGGAAGGTCCATTGTCCCCACACATAGATGCCGTTATTGGGATTGTTATCGAAGTTAGTGAGGTAGCGGTTCCACTCATCCTCTGTCAAGGTCAGCGTCACCTCCGGCACGGCATCGAGGTCGAAGAGGAAATCGTAGTTACGGTGCCTGTCGGCTCCGCTTGAGTCGGGCGGATAGTACGGTTCCTCGCCGGGCACGGTGTCGTTGCCGGGCTTCGTGTTGTCCGTGACGGGTTCGTCCGGCCGGCAAGCCATCATCAGCAGCGGCACAAGGCAGAGGATATATAGGAGGCGTTTAGAGTACATAGCGGATCTGTTTGTAGTGGTAAGTGCGATTCTCTCCGTCGCGGGTGCGGAGAATGAGTTCGCCGAAGTCGGTGACACCGGCTATCTCAGCCATAAAGACAGGTTTCGCCTGCCGTTCGGCCTCCGCGGGGGATATGTTATTGGTCGGCAGCACGCTGACTTCGCGTTCCTGATAGGGATAGAAACCCTCTCGGCGGTAGAGCACGCTGAGGTAAGCTTGCTTAATTTCGTCGTGCGGGAGCGTGAGGGTCGTCTCGAGTTCTGCCAGAAAGCGCTCGAGCAGAGCGTCGAGGTCGTATCGCTGACCGGTGATGAGGCTCAGCGAGGTGGGGTTGGGGGCTGAGGCAAAGGTGCGTTGGTTCACATTGAGTCCGACGCCTACGATGGAGCGCTCAATCAAAGCGCCCTGCAGAATATTCTCGATGAGGATCCCCGCAAGTTTGAGGTCGCCGTAGTAGAGGTCGTTAGGCCATTTAACGGTGAGCGGTGAGCGGTTATTGGTTATAGGTACTGTGCGATGGAGGGCGAGGGAGACGGCCATCGAGAGGTCAAACTGGCGGGCGGCTGGCATATGGTCGGGACGCAACAGGGTAGAGAAGAGCAGGTTCTGTCCCGCCTCGGACTCCCACCCGTTGCCCGCTTGCCCGCGTCCGGCACTCTGGTAGTCCGTACGGATCGTGAAGAGATGCGGTGCGTCGGGATATGCATCGCGCAGCAGCGTGTTGGTACTATTTGTTTGACTGATATACATCCAACAGGTATTTGGCAATGATGGGTTGTATGTTGCGTGCCTTGCCTTGTGCCGAGTTGACGAGGATGGCAAAGGCGAGCCGCTCGCCGTTAGGCATCTCGATGTATCCGGCAAAGTTCTTGGTGCCGGCTATCGTGCCGCTCTTGGCATGCACGCGACCCTCTAAGGGGGTGCCGGCCAGAAAACCGGTGAGCGTACCGCTCTTACCGCTGACGGGCAGCGACTGATAGAACGCCTCGCGTTGAGGACTGCGGTCCATGTAACGGAGCAGTTGCACGAAACTGTCGGCTGAGATACCGTCCTGCGGTGCCAACCCGCAGCCGTCCTTGAGGATAGCCGACGAGATATCTACGGCGCGGTTTTTCCAATAATTATGGATGAAGAGGTCCGCGTTATGGATCGTTCCGGGTACGGATATGCGCGTTCCGAGTACGCGGAAGAGCATTTCTGCGTAGAGGTTCACGCTCTTCATGTTGGTCTTGCGCACGATATACGACAGCGGCATCGACTGATGGCGGTATAGCTCGGTGCGCCGGATGCGGTCCGTCTCACTCAGGTACGTAGCATCCCCCGTGACAGTCACTCCCATCCTACGAAGCGTGGAGGTAAAATGCTGCGCCAGCAGCAGTCCCGGGTTGGGTATATCACTCTGCACGCCGAATAGTCCGTGGTTGGAGGGTATACTGCCCGTCAGGTACCGCACCTGCTGATAGGGCAGTCCGTGAACGAAAGCGCCGTCGTAGTCGATCTGTGAACAGCGGATGTGGTTCTCAAAGGTCAACTCCTCGATTGCGGGAATCGTGCGGATGACCTGCGCAACCGAACCGACAGGACCGGAGCGCAGTTGCACATTGAGCGTATTATCCATATAAGCAATGGAGAAGATACCCGGTGCATAGTAGTTGCCGGCATCCTCAAAGAGCCATCCGGGGTTGAGCGCATCGCCGTCAAAGAGCGACATATCGGCGATCACACAGCCGTGTATCTCGCTGATACCCGCCTGCTTGACGGCTCTTACCCAGTCGGTGAGGAAGGTCTGACTGCCCGAACCCAACATCGGGTCGCCGTAGCCGTGTATATAGAGGTCGCCGCGCAGCACGCCATCGCTGATCGTGCCCGAGTACTCCAGCACCGTGGGGAAGGTGTAGTCGCTGCCCAGTACCTCGAGGGCGGTCGCTGTGGTCAGCAGTTTGATGACCGACGCCGGCGGGATGAGGTTGTCGCTGCGGTAGGATGCCAACTGTTCGCCGGTTGTCAGGTTGACAATCGAGATGCCGATATTGGCGTACTGCGTGATCGGATTGCGCAGGAATATATCTATATTATCTGCATACGCGCGAACGCACGTGACGAGCACGACGGAGATCAGTATGTAAGCCGCGCGTCTATGCATGCTTCGTGGCATCTATGGTGTCCTGAATCTGTTGGCGCACGTAGTCCATCGCCCGGTCGCGGTCGCCCTCGAACTGACTGAGGTCGATCTCCTTACCGATATGCATATGGATCGGATGACGTCTTACATAGGCCTTGCCGTACGGCATCACCTCATAGCAGCCCGTCAGCGTCAGCGGGATGACCGGCAGGTTGAGGTCCATCGCTATCTGGAACGCTCCGCGTTTGAAGGCGCCCAGTTGTCCGTTCTTGGTACGCGTCCCCTCCGGGAAGATGACCGTGCAGACGCCGTCCCTGAGAACGCGCTCCACCTCTTTGATACTCTCCGCCGCCGAACGCGTGTTACGCCTGTCTACATAGACGTGACCTGCCGCCTTGCACGCCGAACCTACAAAAGGCACCTTGCGCAGCTCGGCCTTCATCAGCCATTTGAAGATGACCGGCAGCCAGCCGTAGATCACCCAGACGTCGAACATCGACTGATGGTTGCTCACAAAGATATACGACTGTCCCTTGCGGATATTCTCCGTACCGCTGATCGTGACGGGCAGGAACATCATATAGAAAAACATGCGCGACCACCAGGCTTGCACACCGTGCAACCACCAACTATTGCGCCAATGTTGGAAAATCATCGTCGTCACAGCCGTAAAAATGGTACATAGTGCCAAAATCGGCCACGCGATCAGATATTGATAAATAACGTATAATACTTGCATAACTCTCTCACCAATAACCTATAACCTATAACCAATAACCTATAACCTATAACCTTTATAACGAATATTTCATCATAAACCCTCTGTAGAGCGCGCAGATACGGCGTATCTCGTCCCAGTTCTCCTCCGAGAGTTTGGTGCCGACGATTTCCACCACGCGACCTGCCGCTATCGTACCGATCTCGCCGCACTTATGGATATCGAATCCGTCAGAGAGTGCATGCAGGAATCCGCCGGCATAGAGGTCGCCTGCGCCCGTCGAGTCGAGACACGAGGTCGTGATGGCACCGATATGATAGAGTTTGTCGCCCTGTTGTACGTACGAACCGCGCTTGCCGACCTTGACGACGGCGATGTCGCATTCCCTGGCGATCTTGGCTACGCTCTCCTCGGGATTGAGGTGGGTGTAGGCAAAACTCTCGTCCTCGTTGGCAAAGACGATATCCACGTACTTGCGCACGAGGTCTTTGAGAAAGAGGTGGTTCTCATTGACTACGTTGTACGAGGCCAGATCCAGACTCACCATGCACCCCGACTCTTTGGCCAGACGGATGGCTTTCTCGATGAGCTCGTTGTCCTGTACCAGGTAGCCCTCTATATGGAAGATATCGTATCCGATGAAGGCTTCCTTGCGGATGTCGTCGGCGTGCAGATCGGCTGCGGCGCCGAGATAGGTAGCAAAGGTGCGCTCGCCGTCGGGGGTGATGAGCACGATGGAGCAACCCGACATCTTATCCGGCGAAGTCATCAGGATCGGTTTCACGCCGTTTTTTACCATGTCTTCGCGGTAAAACTCACCTACGCCGTCATTGCCCACCTTACCGATAAACGCCGCCTTGCCGCCTAAGGCAGCAATGGTGGTGATCGTGTTGCTGGCACTACCGCCCGCAACCATGTGTTTCCTGACGGATGCAAACCGCATCTGAATCTTTTCGGCCTGCTCCACCGAGATGAGATTCATACTGCCTTTCGGCAAACCTAACTCACGAAGATCGTCTTCTGATACCTGCAAAAGAATGTCGGTCAACGCATTGCCTAAACCAAGGACTTTTTTCATACCAAAACCACGTTTTTGTTTTTAGGGTTGTTTTTTCACAAATTTGGTGCAAAGATACTAAAAATTTTTCATATTTCACCTAAAAATCTGCAAAAAATGTATTTTTTTTGTCAATAACGACATTTTTTTCGAAAAAAATTTGGTTATATCAAAAAAAAGCAGTACTTTTGCACGCTCTTTTGAAAAAGGGGTACCTTTTCGGGGCAAAAAAGCAATGCTTCCTTAGCTCAGTCGGTTAGAGCATCTGACTGTTAATCAGGGGGTCCTAGGTTCAAGTCCTAGAGGGAGCGCGACAAGAACGATGCAAATCGTTCTTGTTTTTTTTTGAAAAAAAATCTTCCAAGCGCTTGCATATATCAATTTTTTTTTGTAATTTTGCAGGCTAATTTGAATGAAGCAAAAAAACGTATTGAAAAAGCATAGTTATTAACCCTCAAAATACATAAGAGAAATGGGATTGTTTTCCTTTACGCAAGAGATTGCCATCGACCTCGGAACGGCGAATACGATTATTATGGTCGATGACAAGGTGGTGGTAGACGAGCCATCGGTTGTGGCCGTCAGTTATGCCGACAATAAGATGGTAGCAGTAGGTCGCAAGGCGCAGCAGATGATTGGTAAGGGCGGCACGCAGATCCGTACGATCCGTCCGCTCCGTGACGGTGTGATTGCCGACTTCTATGCCTGCGAGATGATGATTCGCGGTATGATCAAGATGATACCCAAGCAGCCGCGTCTGTTCACGCCGAATCTGAGGATGGTCGTTTGTATCCCCTCCGGTTCGACCGAGGTGGAGATCCGTGCCGTGCGTGACTCCAGCGAGCACGCGGGCGGTCGCGACGTGTTCATGATCTACGAACCGATGGCTGCGGCTATAGGCATGGGTATCGATGTGGAGAGTCCTGACGGATGCATGGTAGTGGATATCGGTGGTGGTACCACCGAGATCGCCGTCATCTCACTGGGCGGTATCGTTACCAATAAGTCCATCAAGATCGCCGGTGATGACTTCAATGCCGACATCGTGGAATATATGGGTCGTATGCACAATATCCGTATCGACGAACCCACCGCTGAGCGTATCAAGATCGCCGTCGGCAGTGCCCTGCCCGAATTGGACGACCCCTTGGATGATTTCATGGTCATCGGTCCCAACAAGGTGACTGCTCTGCCGATGCAGGTGCCTATCTCTTATCAGGAAGTAGCCCACTGCCTGGAGAAGAGTATCTCCAAGATCGAGAACGCCGTGCTCCAAGCCCTGGAGTCTACGCCCTCCGAGCTCTATGCTGATATCGTTAAGCACGGTATCTGGCTCACCGGTGGTGGTGCCCTCTTGCACGGTTTGGCTAAGCGTCTTACCGACAAGATCACGATCCAGTTCCACGTAGCCGAAGACCCCCTGCACGCTGTGGCACGCGGTACGGCTGTGGCACTCAAGAATACCGCCAACTTCGGATTCCTCATTCGCTAACATTCGCGCTGTAGGATGCGCAGTCTGTTGCAATTCATAGGGCGTCACTTCAACTTCCTGCTGCTTCTGCTGTTGGAAATTGTTGCCTTTGTGCTGATGGCGACGATGCAGCCTTTTCGCCAGGCTGCTTTCCTCACCTCGGCCAACCGCCTTGTGGCGCAGATCAACAGCGTCGCCTCCGATGTGACGGCCTATTTCTCGCTGCGTACCCAGAATGAGGAACTCGCGCGCGAGAACGCCGACCTCCGCTTTGCCCTCGAGACGCTCCGCAACCGCATCGAGCCCCTCGAGGAGGATAGCAGCCTGTATCAATACGCGCATCTGATGAATGATTACATACCCGCGCGCGTCGTGGATCTGACCACCGACCGGCCGCACAACCACCTGACGCTCAATAAGGGTCTGCGCGACGGTATCCGTCCCGGACAGGGTGTCATCTCGGCCGAGGGCGTCGTGGGAACGGTGAGCGCGGTGAGCGAATACTATGCACTCGTCGTACCCCTGATCCACACCCAGACGCGTATCAGCTGTCGCATCCTGCCGTCCGGCAGCACCTGCTTCACTTCCTGGAACGGCGTCAGCGACCGCTATGCCGCGCTGGAGGACGTAGCCCGACATGTATCCATCGCCGTGGGCGATACGGTGGTCACCAGCGGATTGGGCGGTATCTTTGAGGAAAACACGCCCGTAGGCATCGTAGAGCAGGCCGAACTCGGCGAACACGACTCCTATTATCGCGTACGTATCCGCCTGACGACCGACTTCCGGCACCTCCGGTATGTGCAGATTATTAGTAACCCCACCATCGAGGAAATCCGTGAGATAGAGCATGCAAGCATTTAGTAACATAGTGCGATTCGTGGTATGCATCCTATTGCAGATGTTGCTGTTCAACCGCCTCTGGCTGTTCGGCATCTGTCATCCCTATGTCTATATACTCTGCCTCCTGGCGCTGCCTATTCAGGTGCCGCGCTGGGTGGAGATGCTCATCGGGGCCGCTACGGGACTAATCATGGACTGCATCTGCTCTTCCCCCGGCGTTCATATGGCGGCCTGCACGCTCGTGGCCTATCTGCGTCCGATGATGATCAAGGCCCTCGTGCAGGAGCCTGATCGCGTGGTGCAGGATATATCGTCGGCCGTCATCGGCAAGACCGAGTACCTCAAGCTGCTCGTGCTTCTCACGCTCATCCATCATACCGCCGTCTTCATGTTCGATGCATGGAGCCTCGCAGCCTGGTGGTTGACGCTCATCCGCATCGTTTGTTCGTCCGCGCTGACGATCTTGTTACTGCTCGCTTACGACCGATTGCGCTATGCTTAACGATCCCTACTACAAGCGCAGTTTCGTCGTTGCCGGTATTGCCATCGGTATCGTGCTGATCTATATCTGCCGCCTGTTTATGATGCAGGTGGTGGATCGCACCACCGGCGAACAGGCCGACAAGAACGCCATCCTCAAGCAGACCATCTATCCCAGTCGCGGACTCATCTACGACCGCAACGACTCCCTCTTGGTCTATAATCAACCCATCTACGAGGTTCTCATCGTCACGCGCGAGATGGGTAAGGAGTTCGACACCCTCGCTTTCTGCCGTGCGCTGGATATGACGACCGAAGCGTTCGTCGATCGCATGGCGCAGGTCAAGGACAAACGGCACAACCGCAGTTACTCGCCCTATACGCCGCAGGTCTTCCTCTCGCAACTCAGTATGCAGGACGTGTCGCAGCTCCATCAGATGCTCTTCCATTTCCCCGGTGTCAGCATCCGTAAGCGTACGCTGCGCGACTATCGTTTCTGCTCCGCGGCCCATCTATTGGGCAGCGTGGGTGAGGTCAACCAGCGCGACATCGACCGCGATGCCTACTATCAGGCCGGCGACTACTCCGGTCGTGACGGCATCGAGCGACGCTACGAGACGACCCTCCGCGGCGAGAAGGGGATCGAGAAACTGATGCGCGACTCCAAAGGACGTATCCAGGGACCCTACCATAACGGCGAAGAGGACGTACTGCCGATTGCCGGACAGAATCTCACCATCAGTATCGACATCCGTCTGCAACTCCTTGCCGAGGCGATGATGAACGGTAAGGTGGGCAGCGTCGTAGCCCTCGAACCCGCTACGGGTGAGGTCTTGGCGCTCGTCTCCTCGCCTGCCTGGGATCCGCATGCACTCGTCGGACGGCAGCGCGGCGCTAACTACAACGCCCTGCTCCACGACCCCCACAAACCCCTCATGAACCGTGCCCTGCAGGCGCAGTATCCGCCCGGCTCTACCTTCAAACTGCTCCAGGCCCTCGTCGGCCTGCAGGAGAAAGGCATCACGCCCGCTACCGAATATCCCTGCAGCGGTCCGCAGTCTACGCCCATCAAGTGTACCCACCACCACGGCAGTCCCGTCTCCCTCGAGTCGGCCATCGAGCAGAGTTGCAACCCCTATTTCTGGTGCGCCTTCCGCGATATCTTGCAGCGGAAGGGACAGTCGTCCGAAGCCTTGCATCGCATGTACGACACCTGGCGCGAGGATATCACCAGTTTCGGCTTCGGAAGTAAGTTCGAGGACAGCGACATCAACGACCAGGTCAGCGGGTCGATCCCGACCTCCAAGTTCTACGACAAGACCTATGGCCCCGACGGCTGGAAAGCCATTACAATCCGCTCGCTCAGTATCGGACAGGGCGAGATACTCGTCACGCCCCTCCAGCTCGCCAACCAGGCTGCCTGCATCGCTAACGGCGGCTGGTACTACTCACCCCACCTCCTCCACAACGATACCACGCCCCGCGAGCGGCATCGCACGCGCGTAGATGATAAATGGTTCCCGCTCGTACGCGACGGTATGCATCGCGTGATGACCAACGGTACGGGGCGTTGGTACAACATCGACACGCTCATGATGTGCGGTAAGACCGGTACGGTGCAGAACCCCCACGGACGCGATCATGCCATCTTCATCGGCTTCGCGCCGCAAGACGACCCCAAGATAGCGGTCGCTGTCGTGGTGGAGAACGCCGGATTCGGCGCTACCTGGGCGTGCCCGGTCGCTTCGCTGATGATCGAGCAGTATCTCACCGACACCATCACACGACCGGCACTCTATCAGAAGATGGCAGAGACGGTATTGATTCATAAAAACGATGACGAATGAATGAACGTACGAACATATGGTCGGCAGTAGATTGGTGGACAGTAGTGATGTTCCTCGCGCTCGCGCTGTTTGGGTGGATCAATATCTACGGCGCCTGCTACACCTTTGAGCAGAGCTCTATCTTCTCTTTCTCCAACAATGCCGGTAAGCAGTTCGTCTGGATCTGCTCGGCCTTAGTGATGGGAGGTATTATCCTGCTCATCGACGAGAAGACCTATGATATGTTCGGCTATTGGCTCTACGGTCTGATGATCCTACTGCTGATCGCGACGCGGTTCATGGCGCACGATATCAAGGGATCGATGTCGTGGATATCCTTAGGGCCTGTCAGTCTGCAGCCTGCGGAGTTTGCCAAGTGTATCACGGCTATCGCTGTTGCTAAGTTTATGGGGCGCTTCGACTACCGCCTGCGCGACTGGCGCGACCTGATCTGGCCGGCGCTCTTCGTGCTGACGCCTATGTTTATCATCATGGTCGTTGAGAAAGAGACCGGTTCGGCGCTCGTCTTCTCGGCCTTCCTGCTCACGTTCTACCGTCAGGGTATGAGCGGCCTTGTGCTGCTCGCGGGCGTATTGGCTGCGGTGCTGTTCATCGTGGTGGTGCGCTTCTCGCTGCTGCCGGCGGCCATCCTGCTCACGGTGCTCTTTGCCATCGTCCTTTGGCGCACGTGGAAAAAACGCACTACACGCACCTGGGTCATCGTCTTCTATATCCTCTATCTCGGTTTCTCGGGCGCATGTAACTATGCCTTCGAGCATGTACTCAAGCCCCACCAGCGCGAGCGTATCGAGGTCGTGCTTGGTATGAGGGACGACCCCTCCGGCGTAGGCTACAATGCCAATCAGGCGCGTATCGCTATCGGTTCCGGAGGCTTCTTTGGTAAGGGCTACCTGCAGGGTACGCAGACCAAACTGCGGTATGTGCCCGAGCAACACACCGACTTCATCTTCTGCACCGTGGGTGAAGAGTGGGGTTTTGTCGGTACGACCTTTGTCCTGCTGCTCTACCTCGCTTTCATTCTGCGTATCATCTGGCTCTCCGAACGACAGCGGGATACCTTTGCGCGCGTCTATGGCTACTCCGTCGCGAGTATCTTCCTCATACACCTTACCATCAATATTGGGATGGTCCTTGGTATCCTGCCCGTCATCGGTATCCCCTTGCCGATGTTCTCCTACGGCGGTTCCTCGCTTTGGGGCTTCACGATTCTCCTCTTCATCCTCCTCCGCCTCGATGCCGCCCGCAATAATCGATTGATATAATACATAGAGAGTCACCGCAAGGCGACTCTCTAATCTTAAATCTTAAATTTTAAATCTTCAATCAAAAAACTGTTTCACTTGTGAATCAGATTTTTGCCCGTCATCTCCTTCGGCTGCTCGATGCCTAAGATGGCGCAGAGCGAGGGAGCTACGTCGGCGAGGATGCCGTCCTCGCAGCGGATACCCTCTGTCTTGCCGTCCGCAGGGATATATACGAAGGGCACGGGATTCAGGCTGTGCGCCGTGTTGGGTGTACCGTCGGGATTGATGGCGTTGTCCGCATTACCGTGGTCGGCGATGATGATCGTGTCGTAGCCGTTCTTTTGGGCGGCTTTCACTACGCGGTCCACGCATATATCGATGGTCACTACGGCCTGTTTGATGCTGTCGTATACGCCGGTGTGACCTACCATGTCGCCGTTCGCGAAGTTGAGCGTGATATAGTCGTACTTCTGCGTATCCAGTGCGTCCGACAATGCGGCAGCTACTTCCGGAGCCGACATCTCGGGCTGCAGGTCGTAGGTCGCTACCTTCGGACTGGGAATCAGGATGCGGTCCTCGTTCTCGAACTTGTCGTCCCGTCCGCCGCTAAAGAAGAAGGTGACGTGCGCAAACTTCTCCGTCTCGGCGATACGCAGCTGTTTCATACCGGCTTTGGCGACGATCTCGCCCATCGTGTTCTGTACGTTCTCCTTGGGGAAGAGGATATGCAGTCCCTTGAACGAACTCTCGTACGGCGTCATGCAGTAGTAGTTCAGTCCCTTAATGGTCATCATGCCCTCCTCGGGTTTGTCTTCCTGCGTCAGCACTACGGTCATCTCGCGGGCGCGGTCGTTACGGTAGTTAAAGAAGATGACGGTGTCGCCCTCCTCGATAGTAGCCAGAGGCTTGCCGCCGCGTACGTGTACGATAGGCTTGATGAACTCATCGGTCACCTCGTTGTCGTACGATGCCTGCATGGCGTCGTGCATGTTTTCGAACGGTGCGCCGATGCCGTTTACCAAGAGGTCATAGCCGATCTTCACGCGCTCCCAGCGTTTGTCGCGGTCCATGGCGTAGAAACGACCCTGTATGGAGGCTATCTCGCCGCAGGACTGCTGCATGTGGTTCTCCAACTGATCGATGAATCCGATACCCGAACGCGGGTCGGTGTCGCGGCCGTCCATGAAGCAGTGTACGAAGGTGCGACCTTCCAGTCCGTATTCCTTGGCGATATCCAACAGGCAGAACAGGTGCTTCAGGCTCGAGTGCACACCGCCGTCAGAGGTCAGACCCATGATATGCAGTTTCTTGCCGTTCTGCTGCGTCGTCTTGTAGGCCGACACGATCTCGGGGTTGGTACGGATGCTGCCGTCCTTGATGGCGCGGTTGATCTTCACCAGATCCTGATATACCACGCGACCGGCGCCTATATTGAGGTGACCCACCTCCGAGTTACCCATTTGACCGTCCGGCAGACCCACGTTCTCTCCGCTGGCTTGCAGCTGCGAGTGCGGATAGTTCTCTACCAAGGCCGTCCAGTGCGGCGTGTTCGTGGACCAAATGGCGTTGGCTTTCGTCTTTTCACCAATTCCCCATCCGTCCAAAATCATCAATAATGCTTTCTTTTTCATATAATCGAAATCTTTATTCTTTAATCTTTATCTCCCGGTCAAGGTCTCGTTCGCGCAGCGCCTGCCGCTTGTCGTAGCTGTGCTTACCCTGACAGAGGCCTATCTCCATCTTCGCCAATCCCTTCTCGTTGATATAGAGCCTCAGCGGAATGATGGTCTTGCCGCTCTCCTGGGTCTGACGTTGCAGTTTGCGCAGTTCCTTTCTGGTCAGCAGCAACTTCCTGTCGCGCCGCACCTCGTGGTTCTGATACGAACCGAACCGATACTCCGCGATATGCATCTGTTTGACGTATAACTCATTCCCCACAAACTGACAATAGGTCTCGTTCAGCGAGGCCTTGCTCTCACGGATGCTCTTGATCTCCGTACCGTACAACTGTATTCCGGCTGTGTACCGATCCAGTATCAGGTAGTCAAACGTTGCCCTCCGGTTCTTGATATTTACGTTACTCGTCAGTCGTGCCATCTTTTACTTCTTATCGAATTAGCCTGCAAAATTACTGCTTTTTTCTGATATATGCAAATAAAATTGCAGATTTTGTATGAAAAAACAAAAAATTTCACTTTTCAATTTTCACTTTTCAATTTATTTTTGTACCTTTGCAGCATGAAATTTTATAACACATTTCACTTATGTCCGTAGTACAATATAAGAAATACATCTGGCTGGTGGATACCATTCGCAGCGCCGGTCGTATCACGCGCGAAGAGATTAGCCGCAAGTGGGTATCGTCGCGTTACAATGACAACCATGAGCCCGGCATTCCCGAGGCCTCTTTCCATCGTTATCGCCGCGATGTGGAGGAACTTTTTGATATTGAGATAGCTTGCAATCGCACCACCGGCGAGTACTACATCGCTGATTCAGACATAAACGGTAAGACCAAACAATGGTTGCTCTCGCAGTTTGCCGTCAGTCAGTCGCTTGACACCAGCCGTGAACTGCGCGACCGCATCCTCTACGAACCTATTCCCGAGGGCACCGAATACCTCACTACCTTCGTCAATGCCATGCGCGACAATAGGTGGGTCTGCGTTACTCACCTCCGTTTTGATAGCAAAGACGAGCCTCATATCTTCCATCTTGCGCCGCTGTGCCTCAAGGTCTTCAAGCAGCGATGGTATGTGCTCGGGTTTATCGAAGAGACAGATGGTTCGCATGTGATTCCGGAGAGCGAATGGCGGATCTATGCCCTGGACCGCATCAAGAAGGTGGAGCCTATCGATAAGACATTCTCGCTGCCTAAGGACTTTGACGCCAAGGCTTATTTCTCCAACTACTACGGCGTATTCTGCGGTGAGAAATACAAACCCCAACTCATCCGTGCGCGCTTCTCCAAGGACGACGCTCCGTACGTGCGCTCCTTGCCGCTTCATCACTCGCAGCAGGAGGTAGAACCCTGCATCTTTGAGTGGTTCGTGGCTCCGACCTTTGACTTCATCCAGCAGCTTCGCACGCACGGCGCCGACGTAGAGATCCTCGCCCCGGAATCGCTGCGCAACGCTTTCATCAAGGAGGCGCAAGAGGTCCTGAAAATGTATCAGAAATAGAAAAATATCACGCATTCGAATAAAAAATGCATTTTTTCAATAAACTCTCAAGTTTTGGGAGTTTGCTGTTGTAATTTTGCCGACGAAAACAAAAATATGACATGTCAAACACCTAAAACAGGAGGCAATTATGAAGATTAAACACGACAAGGAGTATTTCCGCAGCTGCAATGTAGCAGCGTTCACTTACTGCCAAGGTTGCGAAGTATTTGACAAACTCAAAATCGGCAAGAAAGTCCGTTTGGTGCGTGAGGACGAGAATGCCCACGACCCCAAGGCCATTGCCGTCTTCTTTGGCGACACCCACATCGGGTATATCCCGCGCCAACAGAACGATGACCTTGCTAAGTTCTTCGACCTCGGCTATGCCGATATATTCGAGGGGCGCATCCAGTCGGTGGATCCTACCGCTCACCCCGAGCAACAAGTATCGATTGTTATTTATCTAAAACGTAAGGAGGCATAATATGGAAAACGCAGAGAAACTGATCACCGTCACAGGGCGTGGAAACATCCACATCCTGCCTGATGTGACACGCGTGGAAGTTACGATCAATAGTATCTTCCGCAGCTACGACACCGCCTATCAGATGGCGGAAGCTAATCTCAAGGACATCGGCGAAGTGATGAAGAAATGCGGTCTTAGCACACAACTGCCCAAGACCGTGCAGTTCGCTATCGACAAGCACTATCACAATGTGTACGACAAAGGTCACTACACCGGCGAACAAGAGTTTGACGGTTACAACCTGACACAGGTCGTTCGTATCAACCTCGGCATGGACAATGCCCTCCTGACCAAGGTCGTTCGCGGATTGGGAGAGAACCTCACCGATGTGGAAATCGAAATCGGCTATACCGTGCAAGATCCGCGTCCGCACCAGCTGAAGATGCTGGAGCGCGCCGTCAAAGATGCCACCGAGAAAGCCAAGATCATGGCCTCGGCCGCAGGCTGCACGCTCGGTCTCGTTAAGTCCATCGACTACTCCGAGCACGAAATCCATATCTACTCGCAGGCACGTCATATCGCCGAACCGTGTTTGGCAGCCGGATGTTCCGAATCCTCGCTCGACATCACGCCCGAAGACCTCGTCGGCGGAGAAGATGTCACCGTAACATGGTATCTGTCGAATGCTAACAAAGATATGAAATAGCGCCATCGTCCGCAAAGTTGAACCGGTAATCATTTTTTTTCGCCGAAACACTTGTATATGTCAAAAAAAAGCAGTACCTTTGCAGCGCAGTTATGTGCATAAGTGAGATAAACTATGAGTAAAAGCAAATTCTACGATGCAATCAAAGACGTGATTGACGAAAGAGGCGTTGAAACACCATACAAGAATGGTCTAACGCTATACTTCCCAAACACCGATTATACCTATCCGTTCAAATGCGACGGATACATGGAGCCTGTCGTTAACGGCAATAAATTCCGGTTGATCATAGAGTACAAGTTGGATGAGTTGCTTAACGACAAATCCGGCAAAGCTAAAGTGCTGATACAGGTGATCTGGTATCTGAAGAGGTTTGAATTGGAAGGAAAGATTATTCCTAATGTTTGTCTCGTAGGTGATAAGAACGAATGCTTTGCGCTCCAAACGAATCCTTTGTTGAAATATCTGGATGAGGATGTAGATTGGGATTCTGCTCCTTCACAAGCGCATACCAACTATCCCGAAGTGGTAGTAAAAATTGCCAATGATGCGGACATCAATCCGTTTGTCTTTACTATCGACGAGAATTTCAGTTTCAAGGTCGTTGCCGAGAAGATACAAGATTTGGCTTGTAACATCCAGCGATATGTTCGAGTAACCGAGCATAATATCTCCAACATCTTTGACTACTTCTGCAAAAACGTTCTGAAAGGCAAGAACAAACTGAATGGCCATGATCTGGTCGGAATTTTCATGGGCGTTTTGAACGATTCTACCAACTACTACCAACATCCAACCAAGCCAAACATCCTTGTGTGCAACGGCATGAACGTGAATATGGATGGGAGTAATTTCAAGTCCTTCTTTGGTTATTTCGATCGGAACTATACACCACAAGAGAAAACGAGAATGACCAGTATCGCCGACCGTTTGATTGAGGATGCAGACAGACGAATGAAAGGCGATTTCTGGACGCCAACACTTTTCGTGGACTATGCGCATAATATGCTTGAAAGCGTGTTAGGTGAAGACTGGAAAGAGCAATATGTCGTTTGGGATAACTGCTGGGGAAGCGGAAACCTCACCCGCGACTATCATTTCAATGAACTATACTGCTCAACGCTATTCCAAAGCGAGTTGGATATGGGAGCGAACTATAATACCGAAGCGACCAAGTTCCAATTTGACTTCTTGAATGATTATATACCAGCTCCGGAGGACTTGGTGCAATATCAATCAAAAATGCCGCAAGGACTATATGAAGCACTAAAACAAGATAAGCCGATAGTATTCTTCCTGAATCCTCCATATGCTACATCAAGTAGTGACTTCGGCAAAGGTGCAGACAACACCAAAGGAGTCGGTTCTTGCGATACTGCTGTTAAAAAGAATATGGTTCACGATGGCATGGATAATGCCAGCAAGAACTTATACGCGCAATTTTTGTACCGCATAATGCGAATTAAGCAGGTATTCCACCTGACGAATTGTCACATAGGCTTATACTCTCCACCTTTATTCTTAACAGGTCCAGCATGGGCAGTATTTAGGAAACATTACTTGAAGGAATTTGCCTTTGTGAAAGGATGTCAATTTAAGGCAAGCCATTTTGCAGATGTGTCAGATAGTTGGGGAATATCGTTCACTATATGGAAATCCGGAGAAACCGAGAACAAGGAATGTTTTAATTTTGAGTTGATTGATGAGATAGATGGTGAAATTAAAACGAAAGGATATAAGGAAGTCTATAATATTGACGGTAAAGCTTCTGCAAAAGATTGGATAAAGCAACAAATCAAAGGAATTAGTATAGAAGAGAAACCGACATTTTCAAGTGCTCTATCAATTAAAGAAGGCAATAATTGCAACACGAAGATCAATAGAAATGCCTTAGGATGCTATTCCAATATAGGAAATAACGTTGACCAAAATCAACTAAAGGTCTCTATATTTACCAGTTGTGATTCTTCCAATGCAAATGGTCTTTCAATAATGCCGGAGAACTATGAACGAGTAGTATCATTATTTGCGGCTCGTAAACTGATAGAGAAAAACTGGGTCAATTCAAAAGATGAGTACTTGGCTCCCAATGAAGAGCATCCCAAGTTCCAAGAGTTTGTGAATGATGCTATTGTGTTCTCACTCTTTAACACAGCCAGCAATCAGGCTTCTTTGCGCCAAATTGAGTTTAAGGGGAAGAATTGGAACATTTACAACGAATTCTTCTGGATGAGCAAAGAAGAGATTTTACAGTTAGCAAGTGATAATCAGTTGGACGAGTGTTATAATGACGCAAGGACGGCAAAGGATCGTTTTGTATATCAGAAACTCCAAACAATCACTCTATCACCGGAAGCACAAGCCGTTATGGATAAGGCATGTGAAATAGTTCGCTCTACGTTTAAGTTTAGAGAGTTGTTCAACGGTAGCAATCCTGAATATCAGATCATGAATTGGGATTGCGGCTGGTATCAGATCAAGGCGTTGGCAAAAGAGTACGCCAAAAAGAACTTGGAAGAGTTCAACGCTCTCTACAAAGTCTTAGCCGACAAAATGCGTCCAATAGTATATGAGTTAGGATTTTTGAAATAACATTTAACCATGATAAAATCAGACAACCAATCAATCGCTGACATTCTCAAAGCGATTGACCTCGGCAAGATTCAGTTACCCGACTTCCAACGTGGATGGGTATGGGAAGATGATCGTATACGTGCACTTATTGCCAGTATCAGCAACGGATATCCTATCGGTGCAGCTATGTTTCTGCAAACAGGAGGCAAGGATATTCATTTCAAATATCGTTTGATAGAAGGAGTTGATAAATCTAAAGAGGCAGTTGAACCGGAGGTATTAATACTTGATGGCCAGCAACGAAACACATCCCTTTATCGTGCGATGTGGTGCAAGAAACCCGTCGAAACGACCGACAGCAAGAAGAAACCCATCAAGCGTTTCTACTATATTGACATCCCAACATGTCTCGATACGCTGACAGATCGAGTTGATGCCATTGTCTCTGTGCCGGAAGATAAACGTATCATGGAGAACATAGGTCGAGACGTGAAGTTAGACCTATCTACTCGTGAGATGGAATACAAACACCATCATTTCCCGCTTAATATCCTTTTCGATGCTCAAGAGATGATGGTGTGGGCGTTTGAATATTGCGCTTACCATAACAACGCGACCCAGGAACAGTGGACGAAGTTCTTCAAAGATATTCTGATGCCGATGACTAAATACCAGATTCCGGTTATCCAAGTCGGCAACGATGTGCCCAAAGAAGCCGTTTGTCAAGTCTTCGAGAATGTCAACCAAGGTGGTGTCTCTCTCACCGTCTTCGAACTTGTTACTGCGACTTTTGCCGCTTCAAACTTCGAGCTCCGAAAAGATTGGGAAGAGATATGGAAAGAACTTTCCAAGAGCAGGCAACTTTATTTCAAACATATCCAAGCCTTCACCGGCACGGACTTCCTTACGGCAATCACGCTCCTTGCCAGCTACGAGCGTTTCGTACAGGATAACACCAAAGGTGTTTCCTGCAAAAAACGGGATGTGCTCCGCCTTACTTACGAGGAATATGCCCACTATCGCAACAGAATGATTGAAGGTATCCGGGAAGCAATAAAGTTCCTGACCGAGCAACGTGTCTTCACGGCTCTCGATATCCCTTACAGCAGCCAGTTGATCCCGCTGTCTGTTGCATTTGCTTACGATCCGCACCTTTGGTATAGCGGTGGTAACAAGAATAAACTGGAACAATGGTATTGGTGTGGCGTGTTCGGTGAACTATACGGTGGTGCCAACGAGACACGCTATGTAAACGATATTAAAGGACTGATGGCTTGGGCAAAAGATGATAATGTCCTGCCTGCTACGGTTATAGACTCCAACTTCCACGCTACCCGTCTGCAACAACTATACACCCGAAATAGTGCGGCATACAAAGGTATCATGGCGCTCATCCTCAAAGAGCATGCGCTCGATTTCATCAAAGGTTCGCAGATGGACTTCGCTTCCTATGTTGAAGAGGCAACCGACATCCATCATATCTTCCCGCAGAACTACTGCGAGAAGATGAATTTGGATAAAGCGAAATGGAACTCTGTCATTAACAAAACGCCAATCTATGCGCGTACCAATCGTATCATCCAAGGTGCTGCTCCGAGTAAGTACCTATCCAGTATTGTACGCAATCATGGAGTATCAGAAGAGAACTTGAACACCTATTTGGCAAGCCACCAGATAGATGTTGAGGCCATTTGGAATAATGACTTTGATACCTACTTCGAGAAACGTCGTCAAGCCTTGTTGGATCTCATTGAGAAAGCAACCGGCAAAACAATCGCAGGTCGTGATGAACAGCCTACTGCCGCAGACCTCGCTCTCATCGACATGAACGAAATAGACGACATCGAATCATAAATCATCCTTATTCGCGAACAAACGACCGGAGTTAAAGGCGACCCCATAAATCAAAAGATTTATCGGGGACCCCGGCGCCGGTCGAGCTGAACCATTTTTGCTCGCGGAGTTAGCCGCGAGAGCAGAACCCAAGATGGCAGAGTGGATACATACAGATAAAGGATTGCGATACAAGCAGGAAAAAGTGCATCTGCTACGCGCACAATGGCACGATTATCATGCCCCGACCATTTACATGCTCACATTGACTACCGTCAACCGTGAACCGATGTTTGGTCGGCTCGTCGGTGATGTGGATAATGCTGCTATTGATCTCACTCCAATAGGGAAGATGGTCGCTGACGAAATAAAGCAAATGCCGCAATACAAAGGCTTTGAAAGCGCCGAAATATTCAGATACGTAGTAATGCCGGATCATATTCATATATTACTATATGTGCGGCAAACCATTAAACACCCCCTTGGCTACTACGTCAGTTGGTTCAAAAAGCAGTGTGGCGATAGGGCACTGGAAATCATTACGACCGGAGTTAAAGGCGACCCCATAAATCAAAAGATTTATCGGGGACCCCGGCGCCGGTCGAGCACAACCCCTATGATGAACCCGATTGTTGAGTGTCCTGCTCTCGCGGCTAACTCCGCGAGCAAACCACCCTTAATCTTCGCTCCTGAATACCATGACCGTATCCTTACGCACGAGGGACAATTGGACAATCTGCGGCAGTACATAGAGGACAATCCCCGCCGACTGGCCATCAAGCGTGCCAATCCTGACCTTTTCCGCCTTCACCAAAACCTCTCCTTTGCCGGATTGGATTTCTCAGGGCTTGGAAACCTCTTCCTTTTGGACTATCCGCTCAAACAAGTACTACAATGTTCGCGTACTCTATCACAGGAACAGATTGATTCGCTCAAGCAGCAATGCTTGATTAAGGCAGATTGCGGGACTGTGTTCATCAGTGCCGGGGTCTCGGAAGGAGAGAAACAAATATGCCGCGCACTGAGGGAATCCGGTTATCCGCTGATCATTCTTCTAAAAGACGGATTCCCTGCTCCCGATGACCCCAATAGCAAGTACTTCAAACCTAAGGGCGTCTATTTCGAAGCATGCGCGGAAGGGCGATTATTGCTGCTGGAACCCAAGCCGGAAGCGTTTGAGCGACCAGATATCATTCAGACTGTCAACCACAAACATCCCAATCTCCCGCATAATATCTCTCGATATCGCTTCCTCGCCCTAAATGCAATGGCCGATATCCTCCACTCTTACCAAGGGTTCTGCTCTCGCGGCTAACTCCGGTCGTAAAAAATCCCTTCTCTTGCTTTATTTATGCATTTTTTTCAACAAACTCTCAAGTTTTGGGAGTTTGTTGTTGTAATTTTGCCGGCGAATCAAAAAATCAACGCTTATGAAAAAACTATTTTTTGTTCTGACGGCACTCGTTGCTCTCACGCTTTCGATTCATGCGACCACCGTATCGGTCTATCTCACCAACGGACATTCGCTCGATGGTAAACTCATTTACCACGATGATACTCTCCTCGTCGTGGAGCCGGATGTCAATCTCGCAAAACCAATTCGCTTCTATCCGGCTAAGGTGCTGTATTTCGTGATCTCAGGCATCGGACGCTTTGACACCGTGGACGATCGGTTTGTCCCTACGGAGAAAGCACTACAAAAGCTCGCCAAGCAGCAGCAACAAGAGGAGGTGCATACCCGGCAGATGCGTACGCTCGCGGCTAATCCCAACGAAACCATCGGTCGCGCACTCCGCTCTACCGGTTCAGTCGCAATGGCCGTAGGTATCCCATCCCTCGTGGCAGGCACGGTGCTCGTAGCTATTGGTAACATTAAGCCGGATGTCACGAAGATGGATGCCGCGCAAACTGCAAAATCCGCTGAAGCACGAGGTAAGTGCGCTGCAGCCGGCTATGTTCTCATGCCGATAGGCGCCGCTCTCACTATCGTCGGCGTCCCCCTCTATGTGCACGGAAAACGCATCGCCCAACTCGACATCCGCTATACCGGCAATGGTGCCGGTGTCGCAATCAATTTTTAATGGTATCCTATTAAGCGTAATTCCCTCTCAGAGGCGGAGCACATCATTGTGCTCTGCCTCTTTTTTTATACCTATCAGCCGACCTCATTAGAGGCCGGCTTTTTTTGTCTTTTTTTTAACATCCACCATTATGAATGACCAATTAGAACAAACCATCCTCGAGATGGTCAGGACGTATCTACGTTCACTCTCTGACAGCAGTTTTCTGGCTCTTACATGTAATCTAACAGACCTTAGTTCAGGTCTCGTACGTGTGGTCTATGACGAAGTGATTAGACGGCAAGCACAAGAGATCAACAAGTCTCCAAAAGAGCAACAATTCAAGTACTTAAACAAGATCGTTGCGGCTATTTTTGACCGTACAACACGGAGAATTAAGCAAATAATGGAAAAAAACTAAAAAGGGGAAATTTATTTCCACCCAATCGGTGAAAAAAGCTGTACTTTTGCAGCGCCTTTCGAAAAGAGAGGCGCGATAGCCATAATTTATTAACCCGCGATGTTTGGGCTTGGGTACCCACGAAGCGCTTCACCGGACAAAGCACAATCATCGCAACAATGCAACAACAAGAAAAAGACCAACCACGCAGACCACCTAAAATCCGAATCATCGAGTATCATGCCGACCTCCTGCGACCCGATGACCGCATCATCGCCTACACCGACGACGGCCGACGGCTCCTGCTCGGTACTGCCGAGATCGACCCCAAGTACCGCACGTACAAGCGACTGTACGTAGATGCGCATATGCATTTCTTTTCCCTTACCCGTAAAGGGTTGCGGCAGATTTACGACACATTCGGACCCTCCCACAGAGTAGCCCGCCGGATAACCCACAACGGCATTTCCGGCAGTACATCTCCTCATATGAGGAATTTTGGGGATATACAATGCTACATATACGTCTGCACCGTATTCCATGGACCGCGACCGGTCTATCCCGACGGCAAACGCGCCGAGAGCGACCATAAGAACGGCGACCGCCGGTGTTATGCCGCCGACAACCTCGAATGGGTGCACCCGAAGGAAAACGCGTGGCGCTCTACGCATGTGCTGCAAGTACTGCGCAAGCACGGCATCAACCCCGTCAACTATTCCGGCAAGGAGATGGACATCTGGTTCAGCGTCATGCGCGATCTCGATGCACTCGTGCCTAATCATCGCTCGATATTCACCACCGGCGACTACCTCCGAAGATTTGAGGAGGAAAAAATGAAGATAGAAAATGAAAAATTAAAAAATCAAAATTAACCATTATGGAAACAACTGAATTATCTACCCAAAACCTCGCAGCGCTCTACGAGCTGCGTACCCAAGAGAAAGCCATCAAGGCTCAAATCGAACGTGTGAAACCCCTCGCAATCGAGGAAGCCAAACTCATCCAACCCGACGGCGGTAAGTTCGCCCTCGACAGGGTAGGAGTCTTCATCCTCGACAAGGATCCGATCTTAGAAAAAGACCCCGAAAACCCCTCCGACACCGCGCCCGACATCACGACCAGCCGCGACGAGGATGCCGTCAACTACCGCAAGCGCCTCCGTGAGCAGAGCGGCTATAGCGCCCAAGCGAAAGCTCTCACCAAGACCATCAAGGGCTTCTACGATGCCTTCAAGACGAAGTTCGCCCGTCGCTTTACCCGCTTCGACTACACCCTCAAATGCTGCCTGGACTGAAAGGTGAAAAGTGAAAGGTGAAAGTTGAAAGGAAAAGGTATGGCATACACAGTATCGGAAGATGCGTATCAGACTCCGAGCGCGGAGGAAGAGGCAAGGATAGATGAGCGACTTGCTCGAATCCGTCAGCGCTATCGGACGGACAGAAAGAAAAGCGGATAAAAGAAAAACGATAAAGAAAAAGTAGCAAAAAGAAAGAACGAAAAAGAAAAATTAATCAAAAGAAAGAGGTAGGGAGACCGCTACTTATCATCCTCCCTGTAGTCCCTCAGATCTACACCCAACGATTCGGTCTCTCTACTTCTTTTTTTAAAAAATTATTTTTATGGAATCCATTACCGACGTACTCAAACGACGCGACAGTTGGCCTAAAGTCCTCGCGCTCATCCAGCCTTACATCGCCCCGCATCATACCAACATGCTGCGCCCCGCCAAGGAGCTCTGGGACTCCCTCCCGCTGCAGCGTCAGCGCCAAATCTGGGTCACGCTTTGGGAACGGAAGATGCGCGGCGCCAAAATCAAGGATCATCCTTACTACGCGATCAAGGACTGCGTGACGATCCCCTACGACTGGAACGGAACGGAGCACCTCGACTCGATGATGAAGTGCTATAAGATGGTCTCTGCCCGCTACTACAAACACTACGGCATCTATACCCTCAAAGCCGCGCAGGCATTCGAACTAAAGGAGGTAGAACCGCTGAATTATAAGCAAGTCGAAAGTCGAAAGTCAAAAGTCGAAAGCAATAAGGAACACAGCGAGTCATGCTCGCAAAAATGCGAGCAAAGTGCACAACATTCACAGCAATTAATGGCGGCAAAAATGCCGCCAAATGGAACGCCTCACAGCGGGTGATGGCGGTAATCATACCGCCAAAGTGCACAATGATGCTCGCCGAGTTAACGGCGAGAGCAGAACCCAAAAAGAATCGCACTCGGCTGACAGCCGAGACAATAAAAGAAAAGTGAAAAGTGAAAATTGAAAATTGAAAGGAAAAAAGTATGAAAGACAAAGTTTTAACCACCCTGACCATCAAGGCAGGCAAAGATGAGTATCAAATCCTCTATTCCGGCTCCCTCTCGCCGGACAAAGATCCTCTTACGGATAAGCGATTACTCCGACATGACTTCCGACTCATGAGAGTCCTCACAGAAGATGACCGGCTGTTCGACTTCCTCTTTAGCATCCTTCAGCCCGTCTCCCGCTTTCGCAACCGCGAACTCAAGAAAAAGAGGAAAGTCGAAAGTCAAAAGTCAAAAGTCGAAAGCAATAACTAATAAGTAAAAAGTATGGCACACGTAACATTATCACCATTGATCAGTTCGCTATCGGG
>CAMJDT010000028.1 GCA_946404495.1 uncultured Bacteroidales bacterium | reverse complement strand
ACATAGTACATCGTACATGAAAATCGCAGATTTTTAACGAATTCTGCGATTTTTTTTGTGTATATCAAAAAAAAGTCGTACCTTTGCAGGCTAAATTGCAATGATAAATGATATAATGTTGTAATGATGTAATGTTGTAATGGAATCGTTTGTATTTTTGGGATTCGGATTGAATGCATGGATCACGATCGTGACGGTGCTGGCGATGTTCAGCGTGCTGCTGTTTACGAAGTTGCGTTCGGACGTGGTGTTCCTGTGCGCCGTAGGCGTGCTGTACGTGACGGGCGTGCTGGACGTGAAGGAGACCCTGTCGGGCGTCAGTCAGACCTCGGTAGCGGTCGTGGGTGTGCTGTTTGTGGTGATCGCAGGACTGATGCACACGGGTGTGCTGCAATGGATCGTGAAGAACCTGTTAGGTACGCCGAACACATTTACCAAGGCAGTACTTAGACTGATGCTGCCTGTAGCGGCCTTGAGTTCGTTTCTGAGCAACACGACGGTGGTGGCGCTGTTTGTGAACATCGTCAAGATGTGGTCGAAGAAATTAGGCGTCTCGCCCTCGAAGCTGCTGATCCCGCTGAGCTATGCATCGGGCATGGGAGGTGTGTGTACGCTGATCGGTACGCCGCCGAACCTGATCATCAGCGGCCTGTATGAAGAGAAGACAGGCGAGGCGATGAATATACTGGCGACGACGATTCCGGGATTGTTCTGCCTGGCGGTAGGTGTGCTGAGTATCATCGCGATGCGCAAGCTGCTGCCGAACCGCAAGTCGCCGGAGGAGGCGTTTGAGAGCACAGGTGATTACACGGTGGAGATGCTGGTGCCGTCGGACAACAAGCATATCGGCATGACGGTAGGTGAGTTGGGACTGAACACGGTGCAGGGCGGCAGCCTGATTGAGTTGCGCCATTTCGACGACGAGAAGATCCTGTCGCCGGTGCCGGATGACGAACCGCTGATGGGTGGCGACAGGCTGGTGTATGCGGGTCAGATAGGGGAGCTGTTGGAGTTGAAGGATACGCATGGTCTGGTGAATGCCGACCATCATGTGTTCCACTACAAGGATGCACCTAAGAGTCATTCGCATCTGCGCACGGCGTATATCACCTTCGGCAGTCATCTGATCGGCACGACGATGGGGACGAACGGCTTTGAGAAAGAGAATAAGGTGACGCTGGTAGCGGTAAGCCGTCGCGGCAGCCGCATCGAGGAGTCGCCGCGTGAGGTGAAGCTGAAAGCCGGCGATACGCTGCTCTTGGAGAGCGTGAACGAACTGCAGACGGATACGCAGATGATGCAGCGTGACTTGCATTTCTTTGAGTCGGAAGAGATACCGAATATCAGTTGGCGGACGTTTATGTCGAGTGCGATCATGATTGCGATGGTGGCCTTGTCGGCATTCGATGTGCTGCCGCTACTGGAGTGCGCAATACTGGCGGTGTTTGCGATGTTTATCTTCCGCTGCTGCACGCCGGAGCAGGCGATGCGTTCGATCAACTGGGATATACTGATGATCTTTGCCTGCAGCGCGGTGTTGGGTGTAGCGATTCAGAAGACGGGTATCGCGGCGCGAATGGCCACGGGTATACTGGATATATGCGGCACAAACCCAATCGTGGTGATGACGGCGATCTGCCTGGCGGGTACGTTCATCACGGAGTTTATCTCCAACACGGCCGCGGGTGCGATGTTCTTCCCGATCATGTACGAGGCGGCCGAGAATTTGGGCTACGAGCCGTTCCCGTTTATGATTGCGCTGATGATTGCCGTGAGCAGCAGCTTCGCGACGCCTATCGGTTCGCCCACGCATATGCTCGTCTACGGCCCGGGCGGATACCGATTCAGCGATTTCCTGAAGATCGGACTCATTATGAACCTGATCATATTAGCGGCCAATATACTGATCGTCAATGTGGTGTATCCGCTGACGCCGCTGCAATAATGATGTAATGATGGAATGATGTAATGATGGAATGATGTATGAAGGACACCTATAAAGAAAACGTGCGTACGTGGGTGCGCGAGTACTTGAGCCTGACGAGTTATATCGACACGCAGTCGGCGAATCTGAATATACGGTCGAATATCCCGTTCAAGGGGAATAACGTGTATATCTTGTTCGTAGCGATTGTGATTGCTTCGGTAGGACTGAATGTGAACTCCATTCCGGTCATCATCGGTGCGATGTTGATCTCGCCGCTGATGGGTCCGATCATCGGCTTCGGCTACGGACTGGGAACGAACGACACGCGGCTATTATGGATGTCGATCAAGAACCTGGCGGTCATGGTCGTGATCTCGCTGCTCGCCTCGACCCTGTATTTTCTGCTGTCGCCCTTGGAGGTGGATAATCCGACGGAGCTGTTGGCAAGAACGAATCCGTCGATTTATGATGTATTGATCGCATTTTTCGGCGGTCTCGCGGGTATGTTAGAAATCTCGCGCAAGGACAAGGGAACGGTGCTGTCAGGCGTGGCGATTGCTACGGCGCTGATGCCGCCCTTGTGTACGGTAGGTTACGGCATAGCCAATCTCAACTGGCAGTACGCCGGCGGCGCAATGTATCTATTCTTTATCAACAGCGTCTTTATAGCCCTGGCAGCGTATATCGTGACCAAGTACCTGAAATATCCGTTGGTGGAAGAGAAAAAGGGTAGGCAATGGAGGCTGCTGATCACGTACAGTTTCCTCATCCTCATTGTGATCGTGCCGAGTGTGTTTTCGGGCTATCAGATCATCATGAAGAATCAGTTCACCAAGTCGGCGCGTCATTTTGTGAAGGAGAACCAGTCGGTCGGCAGCACGTTTATCTACGATTATACGATCGATACGAGCGAAAAACCGTACGTATTGGAGTTGCGCCTCGCGGGAGAAAGACTGACGGAGGAAGGCAAGGAAAAGCTGTATCAGGCGGCGGAGTCGCACGGCATGCTGCGCAAGCAGTTGGTGTTCCGCGACGAGGCTACCATCACCGTTCAGCGTCTGGATGAGAAGGAGATCATGCGTGACTGGATCGCGTCTATCGAAAAGGAACGGCAGAGTCAGGAGGATACGATACGCGTGCTGAGAGCCCGTGTGAGCGAAGCGCAGGAGGCGTTGGCATTGCTGGCCTTACCGACGGAGCAACTGACGATGGAACTGAAGACCCAATGGACGCAGATAAGCGATGTGACGCTGGCGCGTACACCCGATCAGGGTATACTGGTGGTGCTGAAGGTGCAGAAGAAACTGCACAAGGACGAGCAGGCGCGTATCGAGAACTGGCTCAAAGTTAGGCTACAGAGCGACAATATAAAGTTGATAATTGATAATTGACAATTGATATTAATTGACAATTGATATTTTGCTGATCACGTTGACCATCATATTCATCATTACGCTAATACATAAGCGCAAGCGTAAGAAAGAAGAGGAGGCAATGACGCCTCCTCCGGGTGAGAGTATGCCGGCTGAAGATCAGCAGGCGGATTCGTAGCGATCTATTTCCTGAGACATGAGTTTGTATCCGAGGGCGATGAGCGAGTCGGCCTTGTCGTAGTCGTAGGTGCCGAGGTCGTTGATGGCGATGCGCATCTCCATATCGGGCGGACAGAGCTGCTTCATAAGTTCGCCGTTCTGCACGATCATGATATCCGACACGCGGTCGAGTAGCGAGAAGGCGTGGCGATTCTGCGTGCCGTCGGTCTTGTTGACATCGATAGGTGCTGACACATTGAGTGCGACGAGCAGGTCGCCCTCCTTTCGCGCCACGCGATTGAGGGGCAGGGGATTGGTGATACCGCCGTCTACGAGCAGCATCCCCTCGTGCTCCACAGGCTGGAAAATGACGGGCAGGGAGAAGGAGGCGCGAATGAGTTTGGCCAGTTCGCCCTCACGGAACACCGCCTCGCGACCGGAACGGATATCGGTTGCGACGAGCGACAAGGGCATCGGCAGGTCTTCGATACGCATGTCGGGCACGATGTTGCTAAAAGCCTCTAAGAGGCGGCTTCCCTTGATGATATAGTCGGCATGCACGGAGAAGTCGGAGAGACGGAACATCTGCTGGAGACTCATCGAGAGGAAGAAGTCCTTCAGCTCCTGCATCTTACCGGCGGCACACATCGAGCCGACGATAGCGCCGATGGAACAACCGGCTACTGCGTGAATACGATACCCGCGATCGATGAGCGCTTCGATGGCGCCTATCTGTGTCAGTCCGCGACTACTGCCGCTGGAGCAGACGAGTGCTACGTCTTTTTTCATAACTGAAAAATGACGCTACAAAAAATGTGCCACAAGCAAGGTGAAAGGTGAAAAGTGAAAGGTGAACGATTTTTTTGCAAAAAAACTTGCATAATTCGAAAAAATGTTGTATCTTTGCAGCCTAATTTTGTATAATCATGAAAAAAGGAACTCGAATTGGTTTGATCGTAGCGGGTGTGCTGGCCGCGTTGGTGCTGATTTTGTACCTGACGGGCGACGCTATCGCTACGAGGATTGCGGACAGTAAGGTCCGTCCGGTATTGCAGGAACAGTTTGGTGATCGTATCTCGTACAGCAAGCTCTGGGTGAGTCCCTGGGCGGGCTACGTAGTGGTGAATGACGTGAAGGTAGATACCTTTGGTGTGAACCTGACGGTGGACCGTGTGTATGTTAGCAAACGCGATTATATACGCATGGCACGGTCGTTTATGCAGGGCGACAGCACCCTGATCGGTAAGTACGACTCCCAGTATCATATCACGGTGAAGGGTTTGCGCTTCCTGACGCCGGATTCGCTGACCTGCATCGAGATGCGCAGTTTCGACACCGAGGATGGCGGTCCGCTCGAGATCGAGGGATTGCATGTATATAACACGGTCGATCGTCGCGAACTGGCCGTTCGGATGGGTGAGGTGCCCGTGACGTGGGCAGATGTGACCATCGACGAAGTGAAGACGATGCCGATCAACCTGATCCGCCGCGGCTTGGCACTCGCAGGCAAGGAGCAGATCGAGGAGAATCCGTATCTGATCGATAGTATCATGGTCTACATGCACGAGGGCAGCATCTTCCGTGATGCTCGCTTCAAACCCAAGAATCCGTATCCGATGCCGCAAGAGGTGCTGATGGCAGCCGGCGACCTGCCGGTGCAGATCGGTAAGGTGTCCTTCAAGGTGGATATACTCAATGTGGAGATTGCCACGACGCATGTCAACAGCGGCAGTCTGCGTATCGAGCAAGTGGATGCCTCGATGAACGACGTGAAACTCAAGAAGGGTGCCACGATTCGCTGCCATGTCAACAGTGCCCACGTAGGCAAGCAGGGTAAGTGCAAGGCCTTGTTTACGATGACGCTCAATCAGAACTGCGACTTCACGACGGAGATGCATGTGAAGGATATCAATTTCTCGGCTATGGATCCGCTGTTGAAACCGCTGGTAGGTATGACCGCTTCGGCTTCGGTGGATGAGATCAGCATGAAGGCGCACGGCGATAAGGAGATAACGAACGGTACGTTCTGCATGCTGTACCACGACTTCCACGTAGAGATGCACAGAGATGTGGATGTACCGTATAAGATAGTGAAGCAAAACGAAGGTTTCATCGAGAGTTTTGCCAACACGATGCTGCCTAAGCAGAATCCGCCTGCGAAGGGCAAGGAGCCGCGGAAATATACCGTAGAGTGGAAACGCGACATCTGGTCGCCCTTCCCGCTGTATATGTTCGGTCCCTGCATCGACGGCGTCATCAAGACGATGCTGCCGGGTCTGTTCATCAAGTCGAAGGTGAAAGATGACAAACCTAAAGCGTACGAGCAGAAAACTAAAGTGAAAGGTGAAAAGTCAAAAGTGAAAGGTAAAAAGATATGAAGAAGGAATTAGTGAGTGCTGCTATTCTGGCGATAGGAATTGCGCTGGGTGGCTTGTTTATCGGTTCGTCGGTAAAGCATTTTGCCAACAAGGACCGTGCCGTTACGGTAAAGGGACTGTCGACCCGTGATGTAAAGGCTGACTATGTAGTATGGCCGCTGTCGTATAATATACAGGGCAACGACCTGCCGACGATGTATCGTCAGTTGGCCGAGTTGGGCGAGACGCTCAAGGCCTTCCTGATTCAGAAAGGATTTGAGGCATCCGACTTTGCGCAAGGTAACATCAGCGTGGACGACAACTGGGATAACTACTATTCCACACGCCGTCCGGAGTACCACTACACGCTCTCGACGCGTTTGATCGTCTCGACGCCGAAGGTGGACCTGGTGGTGGATAACAACGGTTGCCAGAGCGAACTGTTGGAACGCGGTATCATCGTCAACTCCAGCGAGTGGAACCTGGATTATCAGTACAACTGTCTGCCGGAGCTCAAACCTGAGATGATCGAGGAGGCTACGAAGAACGCCCGCGCCGTAGCGCAGAAGTTTGCCGACGATGCCAATTGCCGCCTCGGTACGATCCGTCGCGCCAGTCAGGGTCAGTTCTCCATCGAGGATGACCAGTATCAGCCTTGGATCAAGCATGTACGCGTCGTGACGACTGTCGATTATATGCTCAACTAAGATGAGTACCCTGTCGATTGTTTTGATAGCCCTATTAGCGTCCGCGCTGGTAGCGGCTATCGTTATTACCGTAGCCATGCGTCGTAGCTACGAGGCTCGGATTGCGGATATGCGTCAGGATGCCGACAAGCGGGTAGAGGAGGCACGTCGCGTAGCGCAGGAGACCGGTAAGGAAGCCCTCGCTGCGCAACAGAAAGCCGCTAAGGAAGCATTGGAAGCCCAGCAGAAAGTGTTCAATCAGACCATCGAGGAGATGAAGTCTTCCGTCAATGCCACCACGCAGAAGATGCTCACGGAGAGCCGTGATGACTTCTCCGTGCAGAGTGCCAAACGACTGGAAGAGATACTCAAACCCTTCCGCGATAAACTCAAGGACATGAAGGAATCGCTCGATTCGGGCAAGGAGTCGCAGACCAAGAACAGCGCCGCGCTGGAGCAGCAGATCAAGTTGCTGCTGGAGCAGACCCGCATGACCGCCGAGTCGGCCGACGAACTGGCGCGTGCTCTGACGCATGATCCGAAGTACCAGGGTAACTGGGGCGAGAGAGAGTGCGAAGAGTTGCTGGAGAGTCAAGGGCTCAGACGCGGCATCGAATACGACACGCAGGTGGATATACGCTTCCGCGACGAACAAGGCAAGGAGCGTATCTTCCGTCCCGACTTTGTGCTGCACCTGGATCGGGAACGAGACGTGGTAGTAGATAGCAAGGTGTCGCTCACGGCCTTTAAGGACTACTGCTCGGCAGAGGACGAAGCCGCCCGTCAGGAGGCGTTGCAGCGACATATCACCAGTATGGAGAAGCACGTGCAGGAACTGAGCGAGAAAGACTATGCCTCCTATCTGGTCAATGGTAAGTCGATGAACTTCGTCATCATGTTTGTACCAATCACGGGTGCGCTGTGGACGGCCTTGAAGCAGAAACCCGAACTATGGCGCAAGGCGATGGAGAAACATGTGTATATTGCCGATGAACAAACGCTATTTGCCGCGCTGAGTATCATCAAGATGACCTGGACGCGTGTGACCCAATTGCAGCATCAGGAGGAGGTCTATGCCCTCGCGACAGAGATGGTGAAGCGGGTAGGGATGTTCTATAGTCACTTCCGCTCCGTGGGGCAGGCCTTGGATAAGGTGAAAGACGAATACCGTCAGGCTTGCGATAAACTCGAGACCAAGGGCACAAGTATCATCGTGACCGCCAACCAACTCGTACGCCTTGGTGCCAAAGCCAATAAGGATAAATATACGCTTCCAATGATTGATGAAGAGGAAACAGAAGAATGAATACGCTGACCGTCTGCCGTGCGTCGGCCGGAACGGGTAAGACCTATACGCTGGCCGCCAATTATGTAGGACTCCTGTTGTCGGGAGTCAGTTATCGCTCCATCCTCGCCGTCACCTTTACCAACAAGGCCACGACGGAGATGCGGGAGCGTATTCTGCTGTTCCTGAACGGGATAGCCAACGACCCCGATAATCCGGCATCGAAGGATGCCCTGAAGGCTGCCAAGGATCGCATGATCGCCAATACGAAGGCCTCAGACGAGACCTTGCGCCACATAGCCGGCGAGTGCTACCGTCAGATGCTTATCGACTGGGACGGCATCCATATATCGACTATCGATCGATTCATGCTGCGACTGGTGCGCGGCCTGAGTCTGATGCTCGGCAACCTGTCGATGGGAGCCGAGGTGGAGCTGGACAGCAAGTATCTGACGATGCGGGCGGTGGACCGTCTGATGACGGCGCCCGACAGCGAGGACGTTCGCCGGCGTATCCGTCGGCGGGCGATGCAAAACGTGGGAGAAGGCGCTGACTGGGACCTGAGAAAGAGTCTGACCTCGCTGGCAGAGACTATGTACAACGAGCAGATTCAGGACTACGATGCCAAGGGACTGGTGGATTTCTGCGCCGAAGATATCATCGCCTACCGCGATAAGATGGATTGGCGCAAGAAAGGGAACTACCCGGAGATCGACCGGATGATCGAACTGCAGGAGAAGGTGAAAGACCTGAAAAAGAACGATGAGATACCCCAAGGCACCAACTACTACACCTTTATTCGTAAGGCGAATCCGCTAACCTGCCTGAAGACCGATAATCCCTTTGCGCCGCCGGCGAGCGCTGCAGACAAAGCAATCAAGGAGGGAGATGCGTTCCTGAAGAAGATGAAGGGTCATCCACGTGCTGCTGAGTTGCTCGCTATATTGCGGGAGATGTGCTCCTTGCAGCCGGCGTGCCGTAAGGCCTATGTGAATGCGGATTTGAGCTGTGCGCTATTGGACGACATGACGCTACTGGCCGATATACGTCAGGCTATCGACACGATTCTCAAGGAGGAGAACCGTATCCTATTGGCTGAGACGGGAACGCTGCTAAAGAAGGCACTCAAAGAGGGCGACGCCGATTTCATCCTCGAGAACGCCGGTATACGCTATCGCTATATCATGATCGATGAGTTTCAGGACACCAGTTGCATGCAATGGGATAACACCTTGCCGCTACTGAGCGAGTTGCTCTCGCAAGGCGGTACGGCGCTGTTGGTAGGAGACCTGAAGCAGAGTATCTACCGCTGGCGCAACGGCGACTGGCGGATCATGCAGACCTTAGGCAGCTCGCGGGAGACACTCAGCGATTACTACAACCTGATGCAGCTGCGTCAGAACCGCCGCTCCAGACGCACGATCGTGGAGTTCAACCTCAATACGTTCCGCCAAATAGCCGATCAGCACAAGGAGAAATGGCCGATACTGAAGGAGATATACAACGAGGGTTTTGATAAATCCTTGGAGGGTTTCTACACAGCCGGCAGCGAGGGTGGGGAAGTGACGGTAACGTTCTGTCCGAAAGGATTGGAGGACAAGGAACTGCCCGTCAGAGAGATGTTTGAGACCATCGAGCGACACCTGTCGGAAGGTCTCAAGGCCTCGGATATCATGATCCTGATCCGCTGGCGCAAGGAGGCGGATGTCGTCATCGAATACCTCCGGACGCTGTCGGAAGCGGAGTTCCCGAACCTGAAGAACAGCCGTGTCGTCAGTTGCGACAGTTTTAAGCTGTCGTCCTCGCCATCGGTAAATATGCTGATACGCGCCCTTCGCTACCGCGTGACGGGCGACGGCGTAGCGCGCATGTATATACAGGAACGCTTGAGCAAAGAGCAGTTGGACGCTATCGAAGCCCTGGACCTGACGATCCCGCTGCAAGAAATGATGAACAGGCTGGTAAGACTGCTGCTGCCCCCATTGCCGGAGGATCTGGCCTATGTAAATGCCCTATTGGATTATACGCGTGATTTCGTGACGCGCTACGGTTCGGATAATGAACTCTATCTGCGCTATTGGGACGAATCGCTCAACGAACAGACCATCTCGGCGCCGGAAGGCGATGCAATACGTATCATGACGATTCATACCTCCAAAGGACTGGAGGCCAAATGTGTCTGTCTGCCGTTCTTCCATTGGGAGTTGGTTTCTACGAAAGGCTATCTCTGGGTGCCGTCTCTGGCCACGAAGGCGGAGGAGTCGTTGGGCTATATCCCGCTCATGAAACGTTCGTCCGCACTCATCGAGGAGAGCAGCTATCGAGGCTACCTCAAGACGGAGAATGATGCCGAAATCATCGATAATATCAACCTCATGTACGTAGCCCTTACGCGTGCCGGAGAGGCGCTGCATATATGGTCTACGGAGCCTTCGGATAAGAACGTAGGCGGACTGCTGCAAGCTGTGCTGAAGGATCAACTTACAGACGCGGACGACGGCATATCGCGCTACGAGAAGAAGGAACCCTTATCCGATACCAAGAAGAGCGGGGCACGGCTGATGAATCCCTTCTCGATGGCCGATGCCAAGGCGCTGACGACCGAGTTGGTGGTGAACGAACGACCGGTACTGTTCATTCAGTCGCAAGAGAGCCAATTGATGCTGGATAATGACGATGAAAACAAACGATTCGGCCGCATCCGTTTGGGCAATATCTGCCACGATGTGTTTGCCGAGATGGCTACGCGCGAGGACCAGGAGACCGCTATCCGCGAGGCCTGCATCAAAGGCCTGATACCCGATAGGGAGACGCTGAACGAAGTCACCCGACTCATCAACCGAGCCTGGGACGAACCGCTCTTCTGCGACTGGTTCTCCGGCAAATACGAACTGCTGCGCGAGTCCACCTTCATCACCGCCTTCAGCCGCGACCAGCGTCCCGACCGCGTGATGATCGACCGTGCCAACAATACGGCCGTGGTGCTGGATTATAAGTTCGGTCTCACCCACGACAGCCGCTATCGCGCCCAGGTACGCCGTTATATGGCACTCATCTCGTCCTTAGGCATCCAGCGCGTTACCGGCTATCTGTGGTACGCGGAGGAGGGAAGATTGGTAATGGTTAATGGTTAATGGTGATTGGTGATTGGTTATTGGTTATTGGTATGAATCTATTAGAGCAGGTAACACACGATATATTGGCACAGTACGGGCCTTTTCAGTTAGGGCACTTGACGCTTGTCTTTCCTACGCGCCGCGCGGGAATGATGATTGCGGAATTGCTCCGTGAGTCCTTGGAAAAACAGAACATCCGCCGACCGATGTTAGCGCCCGAAGTGACGACGCTGAGCGAACTATTTGAGTCGCTCTCCACGCTTGGTCGCGAGGACGATATCCGTCAGGTGGCGATCTTGTATCAAGTCTATCAGGAGTTGGCGGACGATTGTCCGCCCTTTGAGGTCTTCTTCTCGTGGGGCAGGCGGCTGATTACCGATTTCTCGAATATCGACAAGGGCTATCCGGATGTGGAGCCGCTGTCGTTTCTGAGGCATACCGCTTCGGCGCACGACCTGGAGACGATGAAACTGGACGACGAGGTGCGCGAGCGACTGCAAGACCTGATTCGGGACACCGTGCTGAGTCAGATGCCCGAGGAATCGTTGCATGCCTCGTACGAGAAGATCTGGCAACTGCTGCCGGAACTCTACACCCGCTTTCGCGAAGCTTTGGGAGAACGAACCTACGAGGGCGCACGGATGAAGGATGTGCTGATGAATTGGGAGACGGAGCGCGTGCAGAAACGCATCGAGGGAAGGCATTTCATCTTTGCCGGTTTCAATTATATCGTGCCGGCGGAGCGCGAACTGATGCTGCGACTGAAAGCTGCGGGTAAGGCCGATTTCTACTGGGATTATCCGACGCAGTTTGCCTGCAATCCCAAGGCCTTTAAGTGGGTGAAACAGAATGCCGAACAGGTGGTGAAAGCCAATCGGATGTCGGTGGAGGCCTGGCAGCCGAAGGAGGTCGAACTCATCGCTTCGGATTCGGTCAACGCGCAGGCGAGGTATGTAAGAAAGTGGTTGAAGGATAATCATCATCCGGGCGAAAGGACGGCTATCGTGCTATGCGACGAGACCTTGCTGCAAGACGTGATAGCCGCCCTCCCGGGGGACGATGGCACGGGATGTTTCTCACGCATCAATATATCCAAAGGTTTTCCGCTCTCGCATACACCCGTCTATGCCGCGATGAAGGCGTATCTGACCGATCCCAGAAACGAACGTCAGCCCAACGAGAGTTATGCCGCAGTCCTCGACCGCCTGATAGCTGCGCTACCGGAACCCGAGAAAGTGAAGAAAAATACGGATAGTACGGATAATCCCGATGAGATAGAACAGGAGGAAGTGCCGGTAGAATGGACCACGTTGTTGGCCCGCGAGGCGTACTACCAACTGCTCTTGGCGCTGAACCGCTTTAGGCTGCTATTGGAGGATCCGAACCTCTTGCCGCTAAGGTCGATGGCTTCGCTCAGGCGGCTCATCAAACGCTACGTGCAGTCCATTTCGCTGCCTTTCCACGGCGAACCGATCGCCGATATACAGGTGGTGGGTGTGCTGGAGACCCGTTCGTTGGATTTTGATAATATCCTGCTATTGAACGTGGAGGAGGGTATCGTGCCGCAGGTGAAGGAGGAGGACTCGTTTGTGCCGTTCTTCCTACGGAAAGCCTACAGTATGCCGACCGTAGAAGAAGCGACGGACGTGTATGCGTATAACTTCTTCCGCCTCTTGCGCCGGCCGAAGAAGGTGACGCTCTGCTATACCGGCAGCGAGAATAAGAACAACCGCAAGTCTCCCTCGCGTTTTGTGATCCAGATGATGGCGTCGTCGGATTTCGTATTGGATAAGCATATCCTGACCGCTCCGGCCAATATCGGAAATGACTTGTTGACGGGACAGAAGACCGAGAAACAAAGCCTCAGGTCGATACTGCAGGTGGATGAGTCGGGATACCTGTATAATCCTACAAAGGAGAGACGCTATACGCTCTCGCCCTCGGCTATCTCCTCGTATCTGACCTGTCCGATGCAGTTCTACTACAGGTATGTACTCGAGGTAGAACCCGCGCCGGAGAAGGACAGCTCGTTCACGCGTGCCGAGGTGGGACAGTTTGTGCATATGGCGATCCAGAAGGCATACGAACACCTGCATGAAGATAAACTTGTGGGAAAAGATGGTCCGCTGAAAGTGACGAAGGCGCTGATTGAGACCCTCGATGAGAAGGCCTTGAGCGATATACTGGATATCGCCTACGCGGAGATGAATAGGGAGTATCGGGAACGTCATACAGAATGTAAGAATGATCCGTACGTTCGTAGCGAACATGAGTCGGAGAATGCCTTTATCATGACGGCCGTGCAACGTATCCTGGAGAAGGATGCCGAATTGGCGGGCGAGGGTAATCTCACGATCCTGGCGCAGGAACAGTATGCCACCTTCACGCTAGATTTGAACGATGGAAACGCCAAGATTCAGGTGGGAGGACGTATCGACCGCGTGGACGAAGTAAAGGGCGCAGAGCGTATCGTGGATTACAAGACCGGCAATCCGGATGAGAAGAAACTGAAGAGCCCTGTTGTGGCAGAGGATGCGGAGGTGAAGATAGCCTGTGAGACACTCTTCCCGTCGTATACCAAACCCGGACACTGGTTGCAGACCTTGCTGTACAGTCATGCCTGGTACAGCCGTGCAGCAAAGAAAGATTCGAAGGGCAAAGAAACGGAACCGCGGGCCCTTATTTACTATCCGCGCGATACGGAAAAGGTGTGCTATGATGTGCAGGCCGAGGCGTCGGAGACCTTCCTCAAGGCTTTGCAGCAACTGGTAACGACGATCCTAAATGACCAAACGCTCGAGCCCGTTCAGGAAGGCAAATGTGACTCCTTCTGCCCCTTCTACGAACTCTGCGGCCGTCCGAAACCGAAGGATTATAGTGCAAAATAGCTTACTTTGGTTAGCAAAATGAAAAATTTGGCATATACATTTGTATATGTCATTTTTTTTTTGTACCTTTGCCGCGTGAATTTTAGTAATTATTAAAAAAGATAGTGTTATGTATGATGTAGATGAAAGCATCGTGATCGATGAGAGTAGAAAATCCGTCGCAAGCGAATTGATGCGAGATGTGTATTTGTGGATGACAGTAGGTATCGCCCTGACGGGTGTTGTTGCGTGGCTGGTGGCCGGTTCGCCCGCGCTGCTGAGCGTGATATTTGGCAGTAAGCTGATGTTTTACGGTATCTTTGCCGTAGAACTGATACTGGTGATCATATTGAGTGCCGCTTTGGATAACCTCAGTTTCTTGGCCGCCGAGATCATGTACACGGTATATTGTGCCCTGAACGGATTGACCTTGAGCGTAATATTTATGGCCTATGAGCTGAGTAGTGTAGGGCAGGTGTTCTTCGTGACAGCCGGCGCGTTTGCGCTATTGGCGCTATACGGCACGTTTACCAAGCGCGACCTGAGCGGGTGGGGTACGTTCCTGCTGATGGCATTAGGCGGTATGATCATCGCTTCGCTCGTGGGACTGCTTTTGGGTCGTCCGGAGAGCATATTGATGTCGATCATCGGTGTCGTTATCTTCGCCGGTCTGACGGCTTATGATGCCAACACGATCCGCACGATGATGCTCAATCAGGATAGCGTGAACGAGGGAAATATGAAGCTGGCCTTGAGAGGAGCACTTGCCCTGTATCTGGACTTCATCAACCTCTTCCTCCGTCTATTGAGCCTGATGGGAAACAAGAAATGATTAAAACACAAAGATATGGAATTTCATTATGAACCTATGTTCCAACTCGGCAAGGACGAGACGGAGTATTATCTGCTGACCAAAGACTATGTGTCGGTCGGCGAGTTTGAAGGACACGAGATTTTGAAGGTGCAGAAGGAGGGCTTGACCCTGATGGCGCAACAGGCGTTCCATGACGTTAGTTTCATGCTGCGTCGTTCGCACAACGAACAGGTGGCTAAGATTCTGCGCGACCCCGAAGCTTCGGCTAATGACAAATACGTGGCTCTGACCTTCCTTCGTAATGCGGAGGTGGCTGCCAAAGGTCAATTGCCGCTCTGCCAGGATACCGGCACGGCGATTATCCACGGCGAGAAGGGTCAGCAAGTTTGGACCGGCTATTCGGACGAAGAGGCATTGAGCGAAGGTGTGTATAATACCTATACGACCTGCAATCTGCGTTACTCGCAGAACGCTCCCCTGGATATGTATAACGAGGTGAATACCAAGTGCAACCTGCCGGCGCAGATTGATCTGGAGGCAACGGAGGGTGCGGAGTATCACTTCCTCTGCGTGACCAAAGGCGGCGGTTCGGCCAATAAGACCTACCTCTATCAGGAGACCAAAGCCCGTATCCAGAACGAGGGTACGTTGATTCCGTTCCTGGTGGAGAAAATGAAATCGCTCGGTACGGCCGCATGTCCGCCGTATCATATCGCCATTGTCATCGGCGGTACGAGTGCGGAGAAGAACCTGCTGACCGTTAAGTTGGCCTCCACGCACTACTACGACAACCTGCCCACTACGGGTAATGCTGCCGGTCGCGCTTTCCGCGATGTAGAGTTGGAGAAACGTCTGCTGCAAGAGGCTTATAAGATTGGTCTCGGCGCACAGTTCGGCGGTAAATATATGGCTCATGACGTACGCGTAGTACGCCTGCCGCGTCACGGTGCCAGCTGCCCGATCGGTTTGGGCGTAAGTTGCTCGGCCGACCGTAACATCAAGTGTAAGATCAACAAGGACGGTATCTGGATCGAAAAAATGGACACCAACCCCGGCAGTCTGATTCCGGAGGAGTTGCGTCAGGCCGGTGAGGGCGATGCCGTACGTATCGACCTGAATCAGCCGATGGCGGATGTGTGCAAGATACTGACCAAGTATCCGATCGGTACGCGTCTGAGCCTGAACGGCACGATCATCGTAGGTCGTGATATCGCGCACGCTAAGATCAAAGCACGTCTGGATGCAGGCGAAGAGATGCCTGAGTATCTGAAGAACCACCCGATCTACTATGCCGGACCGGCTAAGACGCCCGCGGGTATGGCTTGCGGATCGATGGGTCCGACCACGGCGGGACGTATGGATCCGTACGTGGATGAGTTCCAAGACCACGGCGGCAGTATGATCATGCTGGCCAAGGGCAATCGCTCGATCGATGTAACGAACGCCTGCCAGAAGCACGGCGGATTCTACCTCGGCTCGATCGGAGGTCCGGCCGCTATCCTGGCGCAGAATAACATCAAGTCCATCGAGTGCGTAGAGTATCCCGAACTGGGCATGGAAGCCATCTGGAAAATAGAGGTAGAGGACTTCCCCGCCTTCATCCTCGTGGACGATAAGGGGAACGACTTCTTCAAGCAACTCAAACCCTGTGCCGGGTGCACGATTTTGAAATGACAGAAGACAACAAAGAGAGTTTGTGGCGGAGGCTGAACCGTAAGTACAGGCTGAGCGTCTTGCACGAGGAGACCCTGACCGAGACGATGCACTTGAGGCTGAGTTGGTTGGGCGTGTTCACGTTCTTCACGCTGATGTTCCTGTTGACGATCGGACTCATCTCGCTCCTGATCCTCTATACGCCGATTAAGCATATATTGCCGGGCTATAGTGAGGATTTCCGCCATCAACTCATTACGGAGACTGCTCGTGTCGATTCGTTGGGAACCTCTCTGGAGGCCCAACGTCGATACCTGGAGTCGCTGAAGCAAGTGGTGGCAGGCGAGGCCGTGAGCGACACGATCATCAGTCTGGACTCCCTGCAGATGGTAATGCGCGAGGAACTGCTGATGGCCAAGAATGCGGCTACGGAGGAGTTTATCGCGGAGTACGAACAGAAGGAGAAGGATAATCTGCAGCTCTTTGATGTGCAGAATACCTTGCCCGTCTATACCATCTTTCGCCCCGCTCACGGTGTTGTGACGGAGAAATATGCGCCCGAATTGGGTAAGTACGGCATTCGCCTCAATACGCCCGATAAGGAAAACGTGACGGCTGTTCTTGCGGGATCGGTCGTGCTCGCGGAGCGGGAGGCGGATAATACGTATACGTTGGTTCTGCAGCATGAGCACCACCTGAGTGTCTATCGCTCGGTAGGTCAGGTGATTCGCCGAATAGGTGATGTGGTCCAAGCCGGCGAAACAATCGGTCTGATGACAGGAGACAAGCAACTCGGATTTGAACTCTGGCTCAACGGACGGAGTATCAATCCGGAGGAAGTGATCGCGTTCTAACGCGATATATAAGATTTAAAATTTAAGATTTAAGATTTCAAATTGATTAAGCGAATAGCCATATTAGGTAGCACGGGGTCAATCGGCACGCAGACCCTCGATGTCGTGCGTGAGCACCCCGACCGCTACGAGGTGTATGCCATATCGGCCAATCGTAGCGTGGATCTACTGATCCGTCAGGCGCGCGAATTTAAGCCCGAGGTGGTATGTATCGCGGATGAACGTTGCTACGAGACCTTGCGTGAGGCTCTAAGCGACCTGCCTATCAAGGTGTGGTGCGGAGCGGAGAGTATCGATCAGATGGTGACGTTCCCCTCCGTAGATATCGTCGTGGCGGCGATGGTAGGCTATGCGGGACTGCAACCGACCATAGAGGCCATCAAGGCGGGCAAGACAATCGCGCTGGCCAATAAGGAGACGCTGGTCGTAGCCGGCGAGTTGATCGGCGAGTTGGCGGCGCAGTATCATGCGGCCATCCTGCCTGTCGACAGCGAACACTCGGCGATCTTCCAATCGCTGGTGGGCGAAGATCCAAATACGGTAGAGAAACTGCTGCTCACGGCCAGCGGAGGACCCTTCCTCCATCACTCGTTGGAGCAACTCCGTTCCGTCACAGCGGCAGAGGCGCTTCGTCATCCCAATTGGGAGATGGGAGCCAAGATAACGATAGACTCCGCCTCGATGATGAACAAGGGATTTGAGGTCATTGAGGCCAAATGGCTGTTTGGCGTGCCGGTAGATAAGATTCAGGTGGTGGTGCATCCGCAGTCTATTGTGCATTCGGCCGTGCAATATATCGACGGTAGCGTCAAGGCGCAATTGGGTATGCCGGATATGCGCCTGCCGATTCAGTATGCCCTGGCTTATCCCGAACGCCTGCAATCCACCTTCCCGCGGCTCGATCTCTTTACCTACAACACGCTCACATTCCTCGCACCCGACCAGGAACGTTTCCCGTGCCTGAGTCTGGCCTACGAGGCGGTAGCGCGCGGCGGTAATATCCCGTGCATACTGAACGCAGCCAACGAGGTGGCCAATCTCGCCTTCCGGGAGGGTAGGTGCGGATTTATGGATATGCCCGATATCATCGCCGATACGATGGCGAAAGCAAGCTTTATACCCAAACCCGACTATGATGCCTATGTCGCTTCGGACAAAGAAGCTCGACAGATAGCCGAAGAAATGGTAAATGGTAAATGAATAAATGGTAAATGATTAGATGATCCAAGCACTTCAACTGATATTAGCCCTGAGTTTTCTCGTAGTGATTCACGAGTTCGGGCACTTTGCCTTCGCACGACTGTTTAAGGTACGTGTGGAGAAATTCTATATGTTCTTCAACCCCCGTTTCAGTATCCTTCGTGCGAAGCGTTTTGGGGGTAAATGGCATGTTAAGTTCTTTAGTAAGAACGTCGAACCCTCGGCCGTAGAGCAGATGGATGCCGTGACGGGTGAGGTAAAGAAAGATGAGAAAGGTAATGCGCTCTACCGTCCGATGACGGAGGAGGAACTGAGACAACTGCCGGAGGACGACTGGCGTCGCTACCCCGATAACACGGAGTGGGGAATAGGCTGGGTACCCTTTGGCGGCTATTGCTCCATCGCGGGTATGATCGATGAGACCAAGTCGGCTACCGATCTGCCCTCTAAACCGCAACATTGGGAGTTTCGCTCCAAGAACGTGTGGCAACGGTTGGGTATCATCAGCGGCGGTATCCTCGTGAACTTCATCGCGGCGCTCATTATCTTCGGTCAACTGCTCTTCCATTGGGGAACGGACTCCCTGCCGCTCAGAAATGTGACGAGCGGTCTCTACTACTCGGAGATACTCCAGCAGGAGGGCTTTGAGCAGCAAGATCGTATCCTCACCATCGACGGTCAGGAGCCTGAGCAACTGAGCGATGTGGTGCAATATATCATCATCGAAGGCAAACGCGATGTGGTTGTGCTGCGAGGCGAAGATACGGTCGCGCTGACGATGTCGGAAGACCTCGGTACACGCTATCTGGCCTTCCAGAATGAGTTCGACAAACAGGAACGGGAGAAAGCCCGTCGCGATCCGTCGTACACCAAGTTCCGCTTCGCGCTCATCAGCGAGTATGTGCCCTTTGTGGTGGATACTGTGTTGCCTAATTCGACAGCTTGGTATGCCGGACTGGAAAAGGGCGACAGCCTTGTGGCCGTCAACGGTGTCGCAACCGGCTGCGATATATTGGTCAATCGCGAACTGAGAAAGCATCCCTGCGATAGTGTCTATCTCACTTTCTATCGTGCAGGCGAGCAGATGACACGAGGTGCCTTCCTTGGCGACCAATGTGTGTTAGGCGCATATCCGAAATCCAAATACGAGTACTTCGAGATCGAGCATCGCGACTACGGTTTCTTTGAGTCCATCCCCGCAGGTGTGGCCTACGGCTGGGATATGCTCAAGAACTACGTCAAGCAGTTCCGACTCGTCTTCACCAAAGAGGGCGCACAGTCCTTGGGCGGATTCGGCGCTATCGGAGGTATGTTCCCCAAAATGTGGAACTGGTATCTGTTCTGGTATATGACGGCCTTCCTGAGCCTCATTCTGGCGTTCATGAACTTCCTGCCTATACCGGCTCTGGACGGCGGATATATCCTCTTCTTGCTCGTGGAGATGATTTCGGGCAAGCAGCCGAGCGATAAGTTCCTCGAGCGCGCCAACAATGTAGGATTTGTGCTGCTTATCATCCTATTGATATACGCTAACGGTAATGATGTATTAAAACTCTTCTTCTGATATGAACGAATATTTTGTACATGAGTCCTCCTATGTGGACGAGGGCTGCACGATAGGTCGTGGCACCAAGATCTGGCATTTCAGTCATATCATGTCGGGTTGCACGATCGGCGAAGACTGCAATATCGGTCAGAACGTCGTCATCTCGCCCGATGTAACCTTGGGTCGCAATTGCAAGATTCAGAATAACGTGTCGGTCTATACCGGCGTGCGTTGCGAGGACGATGTGTTCCTCGGCCCGTCGATGGTCTTTACCAATGTGATTAACCCGCGTGCTGCCGTCAGCCGCAAGAGCGAATATAAGCCTACTATCATCCACCGCGGAGCGTCGGTGGGAGCCAATGCTACGATCGTCTGCGGGCATGAGTTGGGCGAATACTGCCTCATAGGTGCCGGTAGCGTCGTGACAAAAGATGTGCCGCCTTACGCCCTGATGGTAGGCAATCCTGCCCGCCAAATCGGATGGGTCAATGCCCACGGAGATAAATGCGCTTCCCTGGAAGAAGCAATGTCAAAATAGTTTGAGTATAATGAGATAAAATAAATATCAATTGTCAATTTTCAATTATCAACTAAAATGATACAACGTCGTCAAACCCTCTATCTGTTGACTATTGTCATCTTAGGAGTCGTACTCTTCTTTGTTCCTGTGCTCCAACTGACCTCGCCCGAGACGGCAGGTCTGCAACGTATGTTCTACCTCGGAGCCGAAGGACTGGAAGAGATTACCCCCGAACTCGAATTTCGCACCGACCTCCCGCCCGTCACGATGAACGGCCTGTGGGGACTGACCGTTGCGACCGTGCTGATCCCGCTCTTGGCATTGGTGGATATATTTCTCTATAAGAATCGTATCCTGCAGGCAAGGCTGAATATCTTCCTCGCGATGCTGTGCCTGGGCTACTATGCCTTGGTATGCATGTATGCGTGGTTTGGTAAGCACAACTTGGGTACGGATTGGGATCTGCTCTTCGGAGCTTGTATCCCGCTGATATGCTTCGTGCTCACGCTTGGCGCTACCCGCCTCATCCTTAAGGACGAAGCGCTCGTGCGTGCTGCCGACCGTATTCGGTAAGATCACTTACCTTGTTCGGCTACGAGCATACCGCAGGCTGCGAGGATATCTTCGCCGCGGGAACGACGGATCGTGGTCGTAAGACCATGTGAGGTAAGGTAATCGCGCAGAAAGATCATCTGTTTCTCGTCCGAGGCAGGGAAGTCGCGATCGACGCCCGCGTGAAAACGAATGAGGTTGATGCGGCACTCGAGTCCGCTGAGAAGACGCAATAACTCATTGGCGTGCTTAACAGAATCGTTCACGCCGCCCCAACAGATATATTCAAACGACACACGTCGCTGATGACTGAAATCGTATTGCTTGATGAGCGCTATCACTTCGCTGAGGTGGTAGCGCTGTTCGATTGGCATGATCTGCTGCCTTTCTACTGAGAATGGATTATGCAGCGAGATGGCCAGATGACAATCGGATTCCTCCAGGTAGCGTCTCAGTCCCGGCAATAGGCCTACGGAGGATACCGTGATACGCTTGGGACTCCAGGCGCAACCCCAATCAGCCGTCAGTACCGTAATTGCCCGTAGGACCTCGTCCAGGTTATCGAAGGGTTCTCCTTCTCCCATGAAGACGAGGTTACTGAGCGACTCAGATTCGGGGATAGAGAAGACCTGATTGAGGATATCGGCTGCCGTGAGGTGTCCGTGAAAACCCAGCGTACCGGTCATGCAGAAACGGCAACCCATCTTGCAGCCAGCTTGCGTCGATACGCACAAGGTAGCACGGTCGTCCTCGGGGATATAGACGGATTCGATGTATAATGGCGAAGGGCTATTGGACGAAGGGTGAATGTTATTTATCGCAAAGAGGTATTTCTTGGTGCCGTCTATGGACGCAGCCTCTTTGACGGGTGCGTGGAGGCCTACGGTATAACGCAGCTTGAGTTGCTCGCGGGCAGAGAGCGAGAGATTGGTCATCTCGTCGATAGAGCGGACGCGCTTGCGGTACAGCCAGTCGGCTATCTGTTTGCCGGCAAAGCGTTTCAGCCCCGCCTCCAGCGCAATCGCACTTAGTTCTTCCAATGTCTTACCAAGTAATACTTCCATATTTCACCTTTCACTTTTCACCTTTCACCTTTCACTTTTCACTTTATTCCTTTCACCCTGTATCCTTCTTTTCTCAGAACGGCTATCAGGCCTTTCTCGCCGCCGAGGTAGTTGGCATTGAGGGTGATGAAGCAGGGGCCTGCTTCCAGGTGTGCTTTCAGTCGTTTGGCCCAACTTAGGTTCCGTTGGCAGTATATCTGATAATCGGAGAAGGAGAGGGTAGATAGGTTATCGGGCGCCGAGATCTGATAGGCGATGTCGTTGAGGTGCCCGGCTTTGTACATGTCGTAGATTGCCCGCTCCAACTTCACCTCCCGCTCGGGGTACTCGATGATATTCTTCAATTCCTCGCATTGGAAATGAAAAGGTTCGCGGTCGAAGAGCATAAAGAGCGCCTCGCCTAACTCATCCAATCCCACCACAGGGATGCCTTTCTCCTGTGCAATCTGTTCGAAGAAGGTCTCCAGACTGCGTTTCTCGTCGTATTTGAGCCATGTCACCAGCAGCTCCGTGCGGTACAGTTCCGTCAGGTAAGAGGGTTTCATGCGGCAGAGTTTGTCCAATCCCATATCAAGCGTGAGGCGCATGGCTTCGTTGATGGCTTCGTATTCGGAAGCAGTATAGTATGCCGCCAGTTTAAGTGAGTCGGGCAGAACGGCCGCCTGTCGCAAGGCCGCGAGGGCTTCGTAGTCCTCCAAGGCGAACTCCGTAATGACCTTTTTGGTCTTGCCCCAAGCCTCAAACACATGCGGAATGCTGTCCAGAAACGTAATGTCCGCCAACTTATTCGTCGCCAGCAGATACGACTTACCTTTCGCTCCGTTGCCGCTGATCTCGTATAATAATTGACAATGGACAATGGATAATTGACATTGCACAAACAGCAATAGAATCAGTAGTCGTTTCATATTATTGGAAGCGCGTGATGAGGTTATACGCCTGATAGATTCCTAATTCGCCGGCGCGGCTGAGGTCGCTGAGTCCCTCGTCGTTCTGTCCGAGGTAGATACGCGTCAATCCGCGGTTGAACCACGCTTCGGCAAACTCGGGGTCGAGTTCCACGCAGCGGTCGTAGTAACTCAAGGCCGTTTGGAATTCGCCTTTCATACAGAGCACGTTGGCCTTGTTGTAGTACGCAAAGATGAAGTCGGGCTGCTGCTGGATGATAAAATCCAGGTCGCGCATCATCATCTCGTATTCGATGTTCACCTCGCCGCCGGAGATGTTATTGGCTGTCTGGTATTCCACGAGCTTGTAACGCCAGTTGGCGCGGCAGAAATAGGCGAGAATGAAGTCGGGACGCAGCACGATTGCGCGTGTGCAGTCGTCGATAGCCGATTGATAGTCCTGTACGAGGGCAAACTCGATAGCGCGTGCGAAATGCAGGTCGGCGCCCACATATTGATCCAGCATCTCGTTCATCGCGGCGATACGTTCGAAGTGCAGATTGACCATCTCTGCCGTGAGTGTCACCTCGCGCGCTGTCAGCTGGAGCGGAGCGGGTAGGATCTGCTGCTTGTTGTAATCATCGATGAGATGATGATAGTAGCGGGTGCGACGCAACGGGTCTTGCTGCGCGTAGTAGGAGAGCACGATATTGGGCGTGTTGGCGGCATCGGTATAGCGACGCTGGATAGAGCCGCGCGTGGCGGACAGATAGGGCTGGTCGTCTTCGCCCGTGTCGTTGGGATTCTGCGCCGTGCGCGACGAGAACTCCTTGCGTCGGTCACGCTTGGGTTGCGACTGCGCGGTCTGTACATCGGTATCCGGTGCCTCGTTCTCGTTGGCAAGGTCTTCTTTCTGTTTCTTCTCCTCCATCTCGGCAGCTTTCTCGCGATAGTGGAAGGCGGATTTCTTGTCACCAAGGGCTGTGCGGGCTTGTGCCGCCAGATAGTACGAGGGCAGGAAATAGGGGTAGGCGAGAATCAGTTTGTCAAAGTCCTTGGCGGCTGCTTCCCACTGGCGTAGTTGCAAGAGAACCGTACCGCGCTGGTAGTAGTATTCGTTCTTCTCCGGCGCAAGGTCGATAGCCTGATTGAAGTCCTCGAGGGCGTTGTTCCAGTCGCCGAGTTCTTGGCGGAGGATACCGCGGTTGTAGTAACATTGGGCATCACGCGGCGATAGTTCGACGGCCTTATCGTAGTCGGCTATAGCGCCGCGGTAGTTATGCGTGCGGTAGTAGATGATACCACGGTTGATATAATCGCCTGCCCACTTGCTACCAAGGTTGATGGCGTGCGTGAGGTTGGCAAGCGCCTCTTCTTCGTTCTCCAGCATCAGGTTCACGAGTCCGAGTGCCGACCAGTTAGAGGGATTCTGTGTGTCGTATTTGACGGTCTCCTGCAGGTGGTTGAGCGCGCAGAGCGTATCCTTCTGCTCCAGGCAGATGATGCCCTTCTCGTAGAGGAGAGTAGGGTTCTTGGGCTCGCGCCGGAGCAGGTAGTTGATATCCTCCAAGGCGAGTTCGTATTTATTCTCGCGTGCGCGTATGTCTGCGCGCAATATTAGATAGGTCTTATTGCCGGGTGCATATACGAGGGCTTCGGTAAAGTCCTTCTCCGCCTTATCCAGTTCGCCCAATCGGCTGTACAGATATCCGCGGGTGTAGTATCCGCCGGGTTGGAAGGGATTGCGCTCCAGGGACTGATTGCAGTCGCGTAGCGCCCCCTGATAGTCGCCTAACTGCGTCTTGGCGATCGCCCGCAGCAGGTACGGCTCTGCCAGGTAGGGTTTGAGCTTGATGACCTGATTGAAGTACTGAATCGACAGTACGTAGTCATCAAAGTACAAGGCATTTCGTCCGATCGACAGGATGCGGTCGGTATTGATCTGCGCCTTGAGAGGTGAGAGGTGAAAAGTGAAAGGCGAAAGGAGCAGAACAGCTATAAGAATATATCTGAAATTAATCTTCATTTGTATAAATTTCAACTTTCAACTTTCAATTTTCTTATCTCGTTTCACTCGAACGATTATTTCAACTTTCAACTTTCAATTTTCAACTTATTTACATCCTGCATTTGGGTCAAACCACTCGGGTATATCGAATCCAAGTTCGGGATTGAAACCCAGTTCGGGGTCGTTGTAGATCTTCTGCATGAAGAGTGCAAAGATCGGCATCGCCGTACGTGCGCCCTGACCGCGTTCCATCGAATCGAAGTGAATCGCGCGGTCCTCGCCGCCTACCCAGCAGCCGGCAACCAGTTCGGGCGTGAAGCCGATAAACCAACCGTCGGAGTTGTTCTGCGTCGTACCCGTCTTACCTCCCATTGGCATGCGAAGGGCGTATTGCGACCCGCGAAGACGCATGGCAGTTCCTTCGGTAATGACCTTCTCAAGCATATATATCATCTTATAGGAGGTCAACTCGCTGATGATCTCGTGGGTCTGCGGGCTGAAGGTAGCGAGCACGTTACCGTTGTTATCCTCGATGCGGGTGACGTAGAGCGGTTCGGTACGGATACCGCGATTGACGAAGGCGGTATAGGCGTCTGTCATCTCCTCCACGCTCACGTCGCAGGTGCCGAGACACATGCTGACCTGTGCATCGATCTCGCCGCGGATACCGAACGAGTGCATCAGTTTGGCCAACTGATCGGGGGTGAAGAGCGACATGAGATAGGCCGCCAGCCAGTTGCTGGACTTCTTCAGTCCCCAGGTTAGGTCTACCATCTCGCCTACGCGCTCGGAGTGACTGTCCTTGGGCGTCCATTCGCGTCCGAGGTTATCCAGTAGGGTGTAGGGCTCGTTCAACACTTCTTCGCAGGGCCACATGCCTTCGTCCATCGCCAGGGTGTAGAGGAAGGGCTTGACGGTCGAACCGATCTGACGCTTGCCTAAGGTAGCCATATCAAACTGGAAGTGGAAATGCGGTCCGCCTACATAGGTCTTCACATGACCGTTATGCGGGTCGATCGACATGAATCCGCAACGCAGGAAATACTTCTCCCAGCGTATCGAGTCCATTGGCGAGAGGACGGTATCAATGAGACCGTCGTAGGAGAAGAGCTGCATCTCCACGGGCGTGTCGAACACCTTGCGTATCTCCTGTTCGCTCAGTCCCTGCTGTTTGAGGCCACGGTAGCGGTCGGTCTGCTTCATGGAGCGAACGAGTATGGCCTCGCATTGCTCTTTGGTCAGATCCCTTGAGAAGGGAGCATAACTGCGGCCTTTCTTCTCGGCGAAGAACTGCTCCTGTTTGAAGGTCATATGTTCGTGAACCGCTTCCTCGGCATAGCGTTGCATGCGGGCATCAATGGTCGTGTAGATACGTAGTCCGTCCTGATAGAGGTCGTAGGGCGTGCCGTCGGGTTTGTGGTTCTTGTTGCAGAAGCCGTAGAGCGGATTCTGTTCCCATTGTTGTTTATCCAGCGCGTATTGGGCTTTGTTCCAGGCGGGATACTGGCTCTCCTTGGGTTCCTTGGCCGTCAGCACCTGACGCAAGTACTCGCGGAAATAGGGTGCCAATCCCTGCTTGTGGTCCACGCTTCGGTATTTCAGGGTCAGCGGAATCTGCTTGAGCGAGTCGCATTCGGCAGAGGTGATATAGTTGTACTTGCACATCTGGTTCAGCACCGTATTGCGACGGTTCTGCGTGCGCTCCGGACGACGTACGGGGTTGTAGATCGCAGGGTTCTTACACATACCCACCAGCGTAGCTGCTTCCTCAATCTTGAGTTCGGCGGGGGTGGTGGAGAAATAGACCTGCGAGGCCGACTTGATTCCTACAGCGTTGTGCAGGAAGTCAAACTGATTCAGATACATAGTCAGTATCTCGTCCTTGGAGTAGAGACGCTCCAGTTTGGTGGCGATGACCCACTCAATCGGTTTCTGCATGGCGCGCTCGAAGATATTATCCGCGCGGGGCGACCACAGCTGCTTAGCCAACTGCTGCGTCAGCGTACTGCCGCCGCCGGCACGTCCCAGTCGCAGTACGGCACGGAAGAGCGATTTCATATCCACACCCGTGTGACGGTAGAAGCGGGCATCCTCCGTTGCTACGAGGGCGTGCACCAAGTCGGGCGACAGCTCCTGATAGCTGACTCCCACGCGGTTCTCCTTGCGGTAGTAACGGCCCAGCGATTCGCCATCGGCGGAGAAAAGCTCCGAGGCATATCGGTTCTTGGGATTCTGCAATTCCTCCAAGGGCGGCAGATAACCCACCTTACCGTTGGCGATCAGTCCGATCACGAGCCATACCAGTAGGATTCCGCCTACGATAACGCCCCAAAACCACAAGGCAAACTTGGCATTAAACGACCAGTCTTTGTATTTCTTCATATATCAGTTCTTATATCAATTCTTCTATTATTCGATTCAGTATATGCAATCCTTTCTGCGTTGCAATCAGTCGATCCCCTTCTTCCCGCAATAATCCATCATGTACAAACCTTTCACCTTTCACCTTTAACCTTTCACCGGGGCTTCCCCGAAAAATCTGCTGATTTTTGGGGTCCCCTTCACCTTTCTCAATCCCCTCGCACGTTCTCAGTCCCAACATAATGCGTTCGATGCGTTTCTGTTCATCGGTCAGCACCTCTTCTTCTACATACAAATCCCGTGCCATCTTTATATCTTTTGCCCCGGAAAACGTCTCGATGTAGCGTTCTATATCGCCCGGGTTCCATGAGCGGCGTTGGCCGTCGTAGGAGTGTGCGCCCGCGCCGAGTCCGATATAGGGAGTGTCGTTCCAGTAGCGGCTGTTGTGAAGGGCTCTGTAGCCGGGTTTGGCGAAGTTACTCACCTCATAGTGCTCGTATCCTGCCGCCCGGAGTTGCTCGCAGAGGTAGTCGTACATCGCGTTCTCCGTCTCCTCGTCCGTCTCGCAGATGCGTCCTGCCTGCAGGTCTTGCCACATCGGCGTTCCTTCCTCATAACTGAGGCAGTAGCACGATATATGTTCCGCGCCCGTACGGATAGCTTCCTCGACATCGGCCTTCCATAACTCCATCGTCTGCCCGGGTAGTCCGTACATGAGGTCGATGCTCAAATTTCGGATTCCCGCTTCGCGCAAAGCCCGTATCGCGTGGCGGGCTTCCTCCGCCGTATGCCGCCGTCCGATCGTTCGGAGCAACTGATCCTGAAACGACTGCACGCCTATGCTCACCCGATTGATCCTACCGCTAACCGCTAACCGATAACCGCTAACCGTTACAAGATCGCCTGGATTCATCTCAATGGTCACCTCCTCGGCTTTATCTGTCCCGATGGCCTCAAGGATGCGTTCGATATCTTCGGCCTCCAGTACGCTCGGGGTCCCTCCGCCCAGGTAGATGGTGTCCGGATTCTTTACTCCGCGTAGCTCTATCTCCCGTAGCAAGGCCTCTACGTACTCCTTTCGCCGAGGAAGCAGGGTAGTGGAGTAGAAGTCGCAATACCTGCATCTCGACTTACAAAACGGAATATGTACGTATACGCCTATCATTACATCATTAAGGGACGCAGTCCCGGATCATTATATCATTGAGGCATAGCCGGCTCATTCCATAAAAACTTCATCCATTCATCCATCTTCCTTTCCTGCGGACTGCCTTGTGCGTGCCAGAACTTGGTTCCTACCAACTCATCCGGCAGGAACTGCTGGCGCACAAAATGGTTCGGGTAGTCGTGTGCGTACTTATAGCCGTCGCTGTAGCCGAGTTCTTCCATCAGTTTGGTCGGCGCATTTCTCAGGTGCAAGGGTACGGCCAGATTGCCCGTCTGCTCCACCGTGCGGAGTGCCTCGTCGATAGCGAGATAGGCGCTGTTGGATTTCTGCGAGGTAGCCAGATAGACGGTGGCCATCGCCAGCGGAATACGTCCCTCCGGCCATCCGATCTTGGTCAGTGTGTCGAAGCAGGCATTGGCGACGAGCATGGCATTGGGATTGGCGAGTCCGATATCCTCTGAGGCCGATATGACGAGTCTGCGGGCGATGAACTTAGGATCTTCGCCGGCAGCTATCATCCGTGCTAACCAGTATAACGCGCCGTCCGGATCGCTCCCGCGGATGGACTTGATGAAGGCCGATATGATATCGTAGTGCAGTTCGCCGTCCTTGTCGTAGGCCACGGGATTCTGCTGCAGCAGCTTGGTCACCATCTCGTTGGTGACGTGCTTTTCGTTGGCGCCTACGATTAGCTCGATGATATTGAGTAGCTTCCTCGCATCGCCGCCGCTATAGCGCATGATGGCCTCCGTCTCTTCGATCTTCAACTCTGCGGCTCTGACTACCTCGTCCTCCTTGAGTACGCGATCCAGCAGCTCCATCAGGTCGCTCTTCTCCAAGGGTTTCAGCACATACACCTGACAGCGGCTCAGTAGCGGATTGATGACCTCAAAACTGGGATTCTCGGTTGTGGCGCCTATCAATATAAACGTCCCGTCCTCCACGGCACCTAACAGACTGTCCTGCTGCGACTTGGAGAACCGGTGTATCTCGTCGATGAATAGGATAGGGCTGCGTTGGTCGGTTTGTGACGCGAAGAGACCCGTCTGCATGCGCGTCTCCTTCTTCGCCTTGTCAATCACGTCCCTCACCTCCTTCACGCCGCTGGTGACGGCACTCAGCGTATAGAACGGTCGCTGCAGTTCGTGCGCGATGATGCGGGCCAGTGTAGTCTTGCCTACGCCCGGAGGACCCCACAAGATGAACGACGCTACATTGCCGCTCTCGATCATCTGTCTCAGTACCGCGCCTTCACCTACCAGGTGCTTCTGTCCGATGTAATCTTTGAGGCTCTTGGGCCTCATTCGTTCCGCTAATGGTAACAAGGTTGTAAGGGGTTAATAGTTGTAATCGTCGTCGTCCAAGTCGTAGTCCCAATCGTAGTCCAGCAACTCTTCTAATTCCTCATCCGTAAAGTCAAGCTCCTCCAAACCGACACCCGTGCCGCCGTTCCATCCGTGCTCTCGTACCCGACGCACGTCATCAGCTGTAACGGTTACGGTTATTGTGTCCGTCCCGTCGGCATTGAGGAAGTAACTGGTGACGTTGTATTCATTTTCGATTATTGCGTCCACAAACCGAATCACCATCGAATCTTGGCTTTTGCAGAGCACTTCTGCGTTCAATTCGCTCATGTCGTAGTATTCGATCATGGTTTTCACCATTTGCCAATCGGCTTCCGTGACATTGTTGACCTCGGTGATGATGACGGTCTTGTCCTCCACCCGTGCCGAACCGGAAAGGATCGCTTCATCTTCGCCGCGCTCATAGGCAGCGTTCAGACTGTCCACATACTCCTGAATCGGAGCCGGAGTTTTCTCTTTCGTGCCGCATCCTACCAGCAGCATCGCGGTCGCAAAGGCAACCATCAAAATATTTCTTTTCATATCAATCTGTTGTTTCATTGCATATCAACATACATTTAGCCTGCAAAGATACGACATTTTTTTGACATGTGCAAATAAAATTACAGATTTTTATTAAAAAGTAAAAAATATCAATTATCAATTTTCAATTACCAATTATTTTTCGTATCTTTGCAGGCTGAAAAATGAGACTATGGCAAAAAAGAACGAAATAGTTAAGGCGGAACAGACATCGTTACAGCCGTTGGAGAACATTGAGAACCTTATCCGCGTCATTCGGGGTAAACAAGTTATGCTTGATCGTGATTTGGCTAGGTTGTATGGAGTGGAGACTCGTGTACTGAACCAAGCCGTTCAACGTAACAATGAGAGGTTCCCTGGGGACTTTATGTTCCAATTGAACAAAGAGGAGGCAGAATCTTCAAGATCACAAATTGTGATGTTGAACGCAGATGCAGGCGAATCGAAGTCGCAAAATGCGACCTCAAATGAAGATTCTTCAAGATCACAGATTGTGATGTTGAACGGTAGAGGGCACAATATCAAGCACTTACCTTATGCCTTTACGGAGAATGGCGTTGCGATGTTGAGTACTGTGCTGCGTTCTCAGCAAGCGATCAATATCAATATCCAAATCATGCGCGCGTTCAATGCGATGCGCCAATTTATCGCCTCTAATGTGCAGTTATTCCAGCGGCTAGAGGTAATAGAACATACGCAATTGAGTTTGGTTGCCCACCAAGAAGATACAGATAAGAAGTTTGAAGAGGTGTTCAGGCGTTTGGATGAAGGAGCAGCTACTCCGAAAGAAGCTATTTTCTTTGAAGGGAAGTTCTTCGAGGCACGTCTGTTGCTGGAGCAGATAATCAAAACCGCGACCAAGCGTGTCATCATCATTGATGGCTATATTGATGCAGAGACGTTTGATATGCTCGATGTGCGTGCAAAGGGTGTAACGGCTGATATTTATTCGGATGGAGAACATAAGTCGCTGCGTGATATGCACAATGCCGGTAAGGGTAAGCAACTGGTGAATACGCATAAGTGGTCTAAATCCTCGCACGACCGTTGGGTGATTATCGACGATACGCTGTACCACTGTGGTCATTCTGTCAAGGACTTAGGCAAGAAACTCTCCGCCATCATGAAGATGGATTGGAACCCGGATGTGGTGCTGAATGAAGTAAGATAAATAACATACCCGTCCCCTCCCGCGACGTTAAATCGGGAGCGTCAGATCTGAGACGGTAAATGGGTTTGTTGAGCTGGTAAGGTAATTTACGATGGAATTTACAACTACCTCAAGAGTTTAGGGATTGAAGAAATATAATGATCATTTCTCTAATCATATTATCAGTTTTCATCGTTATTGCGGCGATTGTGGCTTATCTGTACAGACAACAGATAAAGGATTTGCACGCCAAGCAGCAAGCTAAACGTGAGCAAGAGCGCCAAGAACAAGAGGCTGAGAAAGCACGATTAGAGGCAGAGCGATTACAACGTGAAGCCGAAGAGAAAGAGCGTAAGCGCAAACAGAAAGAAGCGGCAGATGCTATCCTTCAGGATTTCCTACAGAAGAATCCGTACATAGCAGTTTCCGATTGGGAAAACGTTAAGAAGCAGATCCTAGAGGCATGCCCGTTTTATAGATTGGACTCCGACTTTGTCCTTCGACACAATCGCGAGTTCCGTGAACAACAAAAGATAGAAAACAAAGAATATTTCGATACACTATTCACGTACCCCCTTGACGACCAACAACGCGAAGCCATCGTTACGCTTGGCGAAAACGTGCTCGTAGTTGCTGCTGCCGGTAGTGGCAAAACGGCAACAATCGTTGCTAAGACCCATTACCTCGTCAACAAAATGCATGTTGATCCACGCAATATTTTAGTTGTCACATACACCCGCAAAGCTGCCGAAGAGCTTCTAACGCGTGTTGGCGTTGCGGGAGTAGAGTGCAGTACCTTCCATAAGCACGCTATCGACACTATCGCACGAATCAAAGGCGAGAAACCGACCATCTGCGAAAACAATATGCTCAATGCCATCTTCGATTCGCTCATCCATAAAAGCGCGACCTTCGAATCCTCTTTTTTTCTCTTCCAAACGGTTCAGAAAACGCTTCTTCAGTACGACTACGACTACAAGAGTTACAAGGAGTACCTCAAAGCACTCTTGGAATACGGCAAAATGGCTCCTTATCGCGATATGGACAACAAACGGTGCTACGTCAAGAGCCGCCAAGAGATGGAAATTATGGTCGTACTAACCGAACTAGGTCTGAACGTGCGCTACGAAGAGAAATATCCCTTCCCGACATCGTCTACGAAGTTCCGCCAATACAAACCGGACTTTACCATCCACTATCAGCAGGACGGACAAGAAAAGGTGATCTATTTGGAGCATTTTGCCATTGACGAGCATGGACGTGTACCGGTGTGGTTCGGAGAAGGCAAACAAGGAGGCTGGGCGCGTGCTGACCGAGAATACAACGAAGGTATCCAATGGAAAAAGCAACTGCACGAAGCCAACGGTACAACGATGATTTATACCACAAGTGCCGACTTTTATCAGGGTATCACCTCTGTTCGGGCACGTATTGAACTACTCTTGCAACAAAACGATATCCCATATGAGCCGTTGACTATGGAGCAGAAGACCAAGAAACTGGCTGTACCTCTCAACCGTGCCATCGAAAGTCTCATCAAACTGATAAGCGGCTTTATCGCACTCCTCAAAGCCAATGGTCGCACAATCTCAGAACTACAAAACTCCATCTCAGAATACGACATCAACAAAGAGCGCAACACGTTTTTGCTACGCCATTTGGTACAACCATTGTACGATGGCTATGAAAAATCATTAAAAGAACGCAACGAGTGCGACTTTACGGATTGTTTGCTCAGAGCTTCTGAGTTGCTTGAGAAACAGCAAATATACAACTACGACTACATCCTGGTGGACGAGTTCCAAGATATGTCGAGGGATAAGTATCGCTACTTATCTGCTCTGAGACGTAAGAATCCACGTACACGAATTTTCTGTGTCGGCGACGATTGGCAATCCATTTACCGATTCTCAGGAAGCGATATCAGCCTTTTCTCACAATTCGAGAAATTCAATGGCCCGACAGAGGAAATCAAGATTGAGGCAACCCACCGCTTCGGAGAACCGCTTCTCCAGCGTTCGTCTGACTTCGTGCAACAGAATCCGGCACAGAAGAGAAAGCAACTCCGCCCTGATAAGGACAAAGTGACCTATCTCGCTTTTGCCGGATATGAAGATGAGACTATCGAACGCGCAATCATCGAAAAACAAGTAGCGCGTTTGCCTCAAGACGCTCGCATATACATTGTTTCGCGTTATCGCTACGATATTGGTAGTGTCTTCCCCGAAGTCGCCAACAAGACGCGTGACGAAAATGGAGGCGCAATAGAACTGAACATCGCCGGTCGTCGTATTCAAGCGCTCACGGCGCACTCCAGCAAAGGACTCGAAGCAGATTACGTATTCCTCCTTAACTGCAATAGTGGCTATGACGATTATGGATTCCCGTCACAAGTAGCAGATGATCCCTTATTAGATTATGTGCTCAGCCGCACGGATTCGTACGATCATGCAGAAGAACGACGCGTTTTCTATGTCGCTATCACACGCGCCAAACGTGCCTCGTACGTACTCTTCGATAAGCAGTATCCGTCTTTGTTCGTTACCGAGTTAGGTGGAGTTAAGGACGAAGATGATATGGGTGGTCGTATTTGTCCGCGGTGTGGCACAGGTAAGCTAATGTTCACCAAAGATGGCTATGCCAAGAACGGACATTTCTATGCCGTACAACGTTGCACAAACAAGGAATGTGACTTGAAGGATGATATTATCTTCTTCGACCCGCGTAAAGAGCCGTTTGAAGTGTTGGACTTCGAGCAGTTCATTAAACGCAAACGCGTCACCTCCGCAGAACGCGCTCATATCCGCGTAGGCACATCGCCGGACTTTGTATCTCCGGTACTCCTTATCCCATGTGCAGCCGAGTCCCCGCAAGGTCTCGCCCTCACTCTCGACCCACGTTACGACCGTTATGACCTTGGCAAGTTCTACTCCCAACATCTCCGACAATCCGACCTTGCCATCTGTATCCAACATAAAGGTAACTTAGAACGATACTTATTGACAATACGAAAATAATTAAAGACTAAAATATGTGCTACCAATAAAGTAATACAATAAAATATGAATACCGATTACGATATACCTTTGGATGAGTACGGATTTGACGATACTCCGTACGTGACTATTGAGGAAATGAGAGAATTACTCCTTTCTCGTAAAATGAAATGGAGCGAACCTCATTGTGAAGAATTACAATTGGACGAAAAATCAGGCTTGTATTACACATATTATTTTGCTCATGAAGAAATAGACTTACTCCAAGAGCACTTGTTGGTTGAACAATGTCTCGAACATATCGATGAACTCGATTGGAAACGGATCACCAACGGCTATGATTTTGATATTACTCCTCGAATCCGGCATCTCGTCGAAAACCCGCTCGTTTGGGTAGAAGAAATGCCAGACAAGTTAGCAAAAGAATTTGTTGTTACAGGAAGAATAGCGGAAGAAAAATCTAGTGAATTAAGACACACATGTTGTCCCTTTGCTGATTTGCATGTCACATGGCATAACGAACGATTAGCATGGTTCGCGAATACATTGCCAACTTGCAAGAATATTTGTTCAACATATGGCTATTATAAGGTTCCAAAAGATATGATCTTATGGGATAGGATTTTGACAGATCCTTATGAAAAACTAGGTGCGAAATTACATGCACCACAGAAGACGGATCCGTATACAGGTCGCCTATTTTGGCCTTATTGTAATCCCACGCATTTCCGCCATGAGATAGATCATATCTATTCCAACTTCGGCGCGCAAAAAGCTGCACAAATAGTGCGGCTTCTCCGGGATGATTGGCAGGATATTAAAGTCCTGAAACTTTTTGGTATCGGTGCGCTTACTCCCGAACAAATCGAAGAATTCCGTCAGTGTTTATTCGAAGGCATGGATCGTAGTCTCCGTATTTGGGATGCCGAGACACCCAAAGCCATAGAATCCCAAAACACCAAAAAGAAACCCGCCCAACAAA
>CAMJDT010000027.1 GCA_946404495.1 uncultured Bacteroidales bacterium | reverse complement strand
CAAGTAATCATCGTCAATGCGGTAAAAACCTCTTGACTCAACTCCTTGTATTTCATAAGAGTTTCTGCCAGTTCATTATAAATAAGAGCTGTTTTTTCTACGCTAGCCATAATTCAATATTTTAATTTCGCCTGCAAAGGTACTGCTTTTTTATGATATATGCAAATTTATTTTGATTTTTTAATTCGTTTGCAGAGAAATCATGGTTCTATTGTCCTGATGGACGGCACCTTCGTGGTAGTGATTCTCCTCGTTGATGGTAACGTTAGCGAGAATGATCGGAGTCGGATTGTCGTTCTCTTTAAAGTTCTCCACCTGTTCCATCACTTCGCGGAAGACCTCCGGCGTGTATTCTGGCGGATATCCGTTTTGAATAAGACAAATCTTAATATCGAACCTCAGTTCATCACGAACGCGCTGGTTATTAAGCCAGTCAGCATATGATGATTTGTCGTCTATCAGTTTACGAATCTTAGCAGCAAGGCTCTTACATTTTTCGTTAATAACAATGCCATCTATCACCTTATCCTCACCGTACTCGAAGTTCTTTTCATTCCGCTGATGAATAAGTATATCGTAAAAGGCCTTTTCCTCAAACGTTAGACCTAACTTACGAAAACTCTCACGATCCTCTTTCATCTCCTTTAGAATAGAGAGAGCCTGTTCTGTAGCCATCTTAATGATGTTATCCGCAGTCATGTCTTGCGTTTCACCGGCTTCCAATTCGGAGAGGAATTTACGACGTTCGTGATATTGATGGATAGTCGTCTCAAGCAATTCTTGGAACTTTTTGGAGGCTACCCGATTCGTCTTTCCGTACTCTGTAATCTGTTGTTTAAGGAGCTTGACAAGTGCCTCCAATTTAGATGCAGGCATTCGAATCTCAGAGAGTCTTTCCGTAAACTCAGGTCCGAAGATATCCACCTCATCACCTTCCTCCAAAACGTTTTCTACGTTGTTATATTTGAGTGCCTCACGAACCATATTCGCCACATAACGATTCATCGTATCCGTATCAGGAGCATCCGTGCCGTTCATCTTATGTACCATTCCGGCTACAGCCATAAAGCACTGAGCAAGTGCTGATTCTTCTTCTGACAGAACACCGGACGGCTGGCAAAGGTCGTAAGCCTTGCGCATACGTTTGACCTCCTTCAAGAAATAGGTCTTAAATGATACGCGTTTGGTCTTCTTTCCATCATTGCTGATAGAGTTAAGTATTTCGTTTGACGCAAACACGCATTCGGCGGCCTTCGCAAGCAGGGTATATCGTGCCGCCGGAGAGGTATTAACATCCAAGAACGGAGCGAGGTCGTATCCTTGGAATAACATTTTTATAATCTCCAAGTGTTCGCGGAAGATAGTTGTCGCCTGCTCGATATCGTCCTCCGTAGGAGCCAATGTGTTCGTGCCGCCGTACATCTTACGAGCCTCAGCCATTTGGTCACGAATACCGATATAGTCCACGATTAAACCAAATTCCTTACCCGGATATTTGCGGTTGGCGCGGCTGATCGTTTGTATAAGTGTATGCTTCTGAAGCGGCTTATCATTGTAGATATAGGTCAGACATTCTACATCGAAACCTGTTATCCACATATCAACCACGATTACGATTCGGAAATTGGATAGTTCCTGCTTGTAAGCCATATCGCACTTGTCGGTATAAGCATCGTTCTTCACCCCTCCGAGGTAATTGTACATTTCCTGCTTATCATTACTCCCGACGCTGGCGACCATTGCTATCGTTGGCATTAAGGGTAGTTTCGTGAGTTGTTCGTGCGTAGCTTGTACGCCATCAGGTGTTTTCTTCTCCTCAAACCACTCCGGATAATGTGCCTTGAATTTCATTAAGAGGTTGTACGCTATCGTTCGATTCGCACACACTATCATAGCTTTCTGCACGCGGTCGGGGTCTTTGGCAACAGCTGCTATATAATGGTCGTGAATATCCACCGCCAGTTTATCCAAACGGTCTGGCTCGCCCAATATTACCTCCAGCGAACTCATCGCTTTCTTGCTCTTATCGATATCTTCCTGTGTGGAACCCTCATCAGCGCATTTTGCATAGTACGCCTCTATCTCTTTGGCTTTCTCTTGATTCAGCAGCACCTTTGCAATACGCGGGTGGTATTTGATTGGAACAGTCAGTCCGTCAGCAACGGCCTGATCCATCGTATAGCGGTCTATTTCGCGCCCGAATGTCTGATAGGTCTCCTCGATAGGCGTACCTGTAAATCCAACAAACGTGGCATTGGGGAAAGCTTCATGCAATACTTCTACGTACGGTTTAGAGATGACAGCCTTCATATTCTCATCCGCATCTTCGCTGAACTTAATACGCTTCGAGCCCTCAATCTGAGTGCGGTGCGCTTCGTCGCTGAAGCAGACAATATTTGCCCTATCATTTATCAGCCCAATAGGATCATCCTTTCGGTCGCAGAATTTCTGAATCGTACAGATATAAAAACCTCCGCTATCTCGAATCTTCAGTTCATCACGAAGTATTTTACGGCTCGGAACGGTCATTACCTCACCTAAATTCAGAAATTCTTTACTCTTTGTAAAGAGTTTCGCGCCCTGCTTTTGCAAATCTTCACGATCCACAATCATCAATATCGTGGGGGAGCCTATATCGTTCGTGCATCGCAGCGATAGCTGGCGTGCAAGAAAGGCCATCGTGTAAGTCTTACCGCAACCGGTCGCGCCAAAATACGTACCGCCTTTACCGCTTCGCGCTTTTATGGATTCTAATATACTTTCGCGCAGTAACCGTGTAGCAAAGAATTGCGGATAACGGCAGACGATTTCCTTTTCTTCGTGGTCAAATTCGTGATCTTGGAAGTGTATGTAATCGCGGAATATTTCCAAGAATCGTTCGGGACGATACACGCCTTGTACCATGGTCATTACCTCGTCAAACGGGCTTACGCTAATCGGGTCACCGTCCTCTACACGTCTCCATGCATAAAAATGTTCGTACGGGGTACGTACCGTACCCAATCGCGTCTTAACTCCGTCACTTATGCAGGCTAAGGGGCAATAATGCAGGAGGTTCGGTATATCACGCCAATAGCGTATATTGATCTGTTCCCAGGCATCGTAGATGGTTGCATTTTCGTCAGCCGGATTCTTTAATTCGATCACGCAGACAGGTATTCCGTTAACGAAAAGCAATACATCCGGTCGGCGGTTCTTTACCTCTCCGTTATTGATATAATCTACGGTAAATTGATTGACAACTCGATAAATATTCTCTTTGTGGTTCTCGAAATTGATAGGACGTATCGTGTACGGCTTTCCATGATTGGATGTGAATTGTATACCGTCCACTAACCAGCCGTAAAGTTTATGCAATGTTGCAAAATCGGAATCGTCTCCTATCAGACGTATATTATCCGCGATTTTGCAGATATCTTCTTTTTCTAACTCCGGATATGCCTTTGTAAGAAATGCAATCAGGTCATCTACATAGAGGACTTCGCGTCTATTCGAACGGGGAATGTCTTCCCCGAATATATATTTCCAGTCCTCTGCCTCAAGGAAGGTGATCAGCGCATTCTCGTAGTCGCTTTCCACAAAGTGACCGTTCATTTGTAGATAATTCGATTTTGCCATAGTCTGGTCTTATTTTTCGGTTAATATGGATCCTCGTATTAAGATAGGGCAGATTGTATTGAGTTGTTCTTTTAGTCGAGCTGCTATTGCTTTTCGCTCGTTATAAACTGAATAGACTTGAGTTATTGCCTTTTGAATGTTTATATCGGGAATTGGAATTTGAATATCCTCCATTAAAGAGTAGTCAAATGTTTGCCTTACCCCTTGCGCAAAGAACTCAGCATATCTAATAAACTCTTTTCTTTTAAGCCATAGTGTTAAATATTCAGGTATGAGTTTATCCTCATCACATGTAAAAACCTCATAAATAGGAGAGCATACAGCAGGAATAGAATCCGAGTAACAATGTAATGCTCCTGTAAGAATATTATATAGTGGTGGAGCATAACATATGTCTCCTTTTCTCATTATATTGTAGTTACGTAAAGATTCGTTAGGGTCTTTTTGAGGTAAAATGAATCCTTCTTTGCCTATACCCAAGACCCTATCAATTTTATTATCAGTATTCTTATCCTCTTTATGGATATATTTTCCTATTCTTTCGGGTTTAATCGTTCGTCTTAAATTTTCAATATAGCCTTCATAAGCCATTTTAAGGTCGTCTAAGCTACTCTGATATGCTTCGAGGTTCTTTTGCAGAGAGAAATATACATTGACGAACTTTTGCTGAGTCTTAATTGAGGGGAGAGTGATTTCTATATCACAAAAATCTTCCCAAGAAAACGTTTCTCTCGCACTGCCCCAAGAATTAAAGCGAGAATAGCGATCAAACTCGGGACGATTGAAAAACATAAATAGATAATCCGATAACAAAATATCTGGTCTGATTACTCTAAATACAATATATGATGATGAAACAATATATGTTTGGTTAGAGGTATTGTGAGCAAGTGTTATCTTTTCTCCATTACGGGATGTAACCGGAACGTATACAAAACTATCAGGCCGAACAAGAAAATAAGGGGATAGAGATACATCTTGCATATCTGCTTTAGTCTCAATAAAAACTTTCTTTATTGATATACCCTTTAAATCCTCAAGAGTGTATATCCCTTCCGTGTTTCGCTCTTCACACAACGAAATGACTTCGCCCAACTTATACCTATCTAATACCATAGCCGATACCTTTAAATGCTTCTTCGAGCATTGTTTGTGACTCCTTCTCGCGTATCATTAGTTCTCTCATCTCTTTTTGAATACGAGCCATCTCAGCCGGATAGTCTATCTCTAAATCGTGGTCAATAAACTCAATATATTTACTGGGTACTAGCGACCAATTATTCGCCGCAATCTCATCGATTCCGACACTACGGTACAGTTCAGGTTCTGCAAAGTTCTTCCCATCCGTACCTTTTATTTGCCAGTGATGATATAAGTCGGCGACACGCTGAATCTGGTTGGAGGACAATAATACTTTCTTTTTCTGCTCTCCCTTAACCGGATTCTCTGTCCAAGTCCGTAAGTCTACAAACAATATTTCGTGCTCGCGATTGCGTAATTCGCGTCCGTGATATCGACCGCCCTTTTTATTTTGATTAAGAATCCAGAATGTAACGCTTATATCAGTCGTGATAAACAATTCGCGTGGAAGAATGATAATCGCTTCTACTTTATCGTTTTCGATTAGTTTTCTACGTATTTCTATAGTATCCGCATCACCTAATGCTCCATTCGAGAGGAGAAATCCGGCAACGCCTGTGAATGGTCGCATATGTGAAAGCATGTGAAGGATCCATGCATAATTGGCGTTGCCCGTCGGTGGAGTAGCGTAGTCGATCCAACGGCTGTCGTCATTCAACTTCTCATCCCAGTATTTACTAAGATTAAAGGGAGGATTGGCCATGATGTAATCAAAATAGATTCCCTTATGCAGGTCGTTCGTAAAGGTAGAATCACTCTCTCCACCTAAGTCATGATTGATACCTCGTAACGCAAGGTTCATCTTAGCTAAGCGATACGTGGCTGCTTCTTTCTCTTGACCAAATACCTTCATTAGGCCAATATCACCTTGATGAGCCTTCACTAATTCCGAACTTTGGATAAACATGCCGCCGGAACCGCAACAAGGATCATATAAAGTCCCGTCAAAAGGCTCGATGACGGTAGCAATCAGTTGTACGATATCGTGAGGAGTATAAAACTCGCCTTCTTCTTTCGTTGAGTTTACCGCGAACTCCTTTAAGAAATACTCGTAAACGCGCCCGATAAGGTCTTTTTCTTCACCGAAGGTCTTATGACTGATCTTCGTGACCTCATCTATAATTTTCTTCATGTCATTGGCGGCTAAATTACGCTGAGTGAATGTGCCGTTGACAAAACAGCCTTTTAGTGCGGGCAATGTTTCGGATATGGCTTGCAGAGCTGTATCTAATGCAACATTTAATTCCGGAGCAGCCTTATTGATTATCGTCGACCAGCGAGCTTCTTCAGGCAGCGCAAATGTTCCGTCTGTAAAAGTCGGATCGTCAAAGAAAGCCTTTTGAATATTCTCGTCGTCCGGATCCAATCCTTTTTCGGCCAATTTATTGCGGAGGACAACCAATCCGTCTTCGTATTTCTCCCCTAAGAATCGTAAGAATACAAGAGTTAACATCATATCTCGTTTCTCAAAGAACGAACCCGAGTTCTTTGCTGCACGTAGGATGTCACGACATTTAAATAAAACTGCATCCAAATTCAGTTTCTCTTCTTTTTTTGTTGCTTTCTTTGCCATATATCTTCCTTATTATCTTTTTCTTTTACTCCTCCTTATCATTTATTGCCTGTATGTTGGTAAAACATTTCCACATCTCCGAGGACTGATAGAGGGCGAGGCTCTCAGCGGGAACGTAGACCGGAATAGACGGATCTACAGCGCGAAAGGCGTCAACGGCTACCGTCGGAGGAGTGCGACGTAAGACAGTGATGGATCGTAGGCCGGTGCAGCCGTCAAAGGCGCTGCGACTGATGCCCTTCACAGCAGCGGGAATCGTAATAGCGGTCAGCGTCGTACAACCGGCAAAAGCCTCCGCGTCGATATACGTCACGGAAGCCGGAATCACCGTAGCCGCACAGCCTACGATGAGGGTATTCAACTTGGTCGCAATAATTGCGTTACAACTATCGCGACTATCATAAATAGGGTTGCCGGCCGCAACGGTGAGAGACTTCAGAGCCGTGCAGCCGGAGAACGCATTGCGACCAATCGCGGTCACAGAAGCGGGAATAGCAATCGAAACTAACGAACTGCAATCTAAGAACGCTTCCTCCTCAATCGCAGTCACGGAGGCGGGAATAACCGTCGATTGGCAGCCTACGATGAGGGTGTTGTCGGCCGTGCGGATGATACCGTTGCAATTACCGCGACTGTCGTAGATAGGATGACCGGGCTCCACGACGAGCGAGGTCAGACGACTGCATCCGGCGAAAGGATTGTCCTCGATATAGATGACGTTATCGGTAATCGTCACCGACGTCAGCTCGCATTCAGCCTTATCGGCCGCCTTGAGTGCGCCGGCACTTGCTACGAGAAACAGGAAAAGGAATAATTTTCTAATCGATATTGTCATCTTCAATCCTCCTTATCTAATTGCGCGCAGGAAAGGCACGCGTGGGTAACCTGATTGGTACTACTAATATCACATATAATCACGGCTTTCAAAAAGCCGTCACCACCGGAGGTAACGGAGAGGATAGAATCGGGCTGATAATACCAACCGTGGATATATGCTTTCTCGGGGAGAATCTCCACCGACTCGGGCACGAAGGAGCCGTCGCCGGTCTCATAGATAGCAGCCGCCAGCGACCAAGGCGAACCCGTAACGGGCACACCGCAGATGTAGTCGCCTCTCTTATGGCAACTACTACATAGTAGTAAAATACTTGCGATTAAAACGAAACTACCTCCGCAGAGCCGCGAAGAGGCTTTTTTAAGCTCTACCCCCCCCCCCCAGAGCAGGTCAAAAGACGCCGACCGAAGACGGGTCTAAAACCGGAGATATGTTTGTTGAACAATTTCATGCTGCAAAGATAGTGCTTTTTTTTCTAATATCAAATCTTTTATTTGCTTCGGTTTCATTCTTGGAGAAATTTTGGATGCAACTATTTTATTAATGAGTAGTTTGTTTTGTAGTAAAGGAGAAGTTGCATCATTAGCAGTTGAAGTTGCAACATTAGAGGTGGAAGTTGCAATATTATCGCCCGAAGTTGCAATACGGGGAGGGCGGTTATTTATCATCGTAGTGACCCATCATTTGCAGGATATCCACTTCTACGATATTTTCAAAAATTGAATATACTACCCGATCCTTATTCGTCAACCTACGGGAATAAGTATTAGTACGATATTTGAGTCGTTCCGGATTTCCGATACCCGTAAGCGGATGCTCGGTTAACTCTTCCAAGATTGCACGTAATTTCTTAATTCGCGCCTGGTCACCGGACTTCTTAATCTTCTCTAAATCAGCCAACGCGCGGGGCGAGAATCGTAATGTATATCTCATGAGAAAAGCGCGTCTAATTCTTGTTTGCTACTAACACGAAGTCCTTTGCCATCAGCAATATCTTGCTCGGCGGCATCCAAGTCGCGATAAAACTCACGGCTCTCATAGTAATTGTTGCGCACGCGAACAGAACTCACTCCTTGCAGGCGAGTTAACAAACGGCGTATATCTTTCACTAATGCACGATCATCAATGTTTATGATCATTTGCGTCGCAGAAGGCGGAAGCGTAGTTGCAATCATAGTAATAATCCTTTCATTTTCGTTTCAGCCTGCAAAGATACAACATTTTTTTCAATTATGCAAATCTTTTTGCAATTTTTCAGGCAATTATGGCTTAATTTTTACAAAGGTAAGCACACCTATCGTATCGTGTAAATAATCTATCTTTGGAGGTTTATCACAATATTCCCCCTTTAATTCCCTGTTTATCCCTATAGTCCCAAAAACTTATGGTTAGCACCATCGAGAATTTTCATCATCAATTTTCAGGAAATAATTTGCCTTCTTTCTGCAATTGATAATATTCCTCCATAGACGAAACTCCGTATACCGGTTTAAATGCTATATTCGTTATTTTTGCTTTTATCATAGCGGTTTTCATCTCAGGGGTAATAACATTAAGCCTTGTATCATTCAAAGTGAAAAATGGAGGTAAGTTATCTTGCAGCAAGAAACAAGGTATTTCTGTTTTGTAACTTGTACTTGAAATATAAACATTTCGATTGATAAATTTGACTTCCGGTAGATTATGAACAAAATAGTACACATCATCAACGTCCTTGATATGTATAGGATATAAATATGGACTTACGTCCTCATATTGCGACAGAAACGTAAAAATATTATGAGACAAAAACTCAATACTAATGTCTCCATAATAATATATGATATCCCGTTGCTTCTTTCCATGACATATACAGAAAGGAATATCCAATAAGTGCAAGTTCTTGCCTTCTGAAATATCTGCGTATGGCATATCGGATTCTATCTCCCATACTCCGCCATATAACTTTTTCCTAAAATCGTAATATATCTTCATTTTATTAGTAAAGTGATTTGTTCGTATATTATTTATCGAAATCGTTCATTGCTGCATTAACTCACTGGTATTTACCAATAGAAGAATGTTTCCGGAATTTGTTTGTATTATTTTCCATGATATCACAACAAATTAAATTGTTCTTCTCCGGTTTTTGTCAAATAATTAGATATTGAAGACAAATAGTCAGAATTAATATTAATAAAACGTATCTGGTCATAACGGATATCCATAACATCCAAATACTTAAGTGTCACACTCAAAGGATGAAACTTAAATGAAACCGAATTGATTTTCTTAATATGACCAACTAAAATGCTTTCTTGCTTAGATAGACCAATGGTTATAAGAAGGTTATTATTTCTCAAATAGTCTATTAACTCAAAATAGTTATCTAATTTACAAAAATCTCGTTTTTGATATTTCTGAGAAATAATCTTGTATGTAATTGATTCGTGGCCACATAGGGACACATGTTTTACATACTTTTTATTTATGAAAGAGTATCCGTCTAGAACATAATCTACCGGGTTATCTTCAATTAAAATCCATTGTTGCCCTTGACTAACCAAAGCCCCTCTTAGCAATGATTGATACCTACAAATTTTAATATCTACTATTTCCATAACATCATTATTTATATCGTATTCTAAGGACATCACCTTTTTCCCGCGGGGAAGTTCACACATTTTTGGTACGACTTTTTGACAAAACTCACACCTTTTTAGTACGACTTTTTGACAAAACTCACACCTTTTTAGTACGACTTTCGGCTGCAAAGGTACTACATTTTTTTCACCTGTGCAAATCTTTTTGCAATTTTTCAGGGGAAACACGCTATAAAATACCACATTCGCCAAGGTATGATCATTTACATTTCCGTCAGTAGGAATGCCATGTAGAACGGGATCGTCAGTAACGCACCGTCGCGACCGACATTGTAGTCGCCGATCTTAATGGCTTGGTGGACATGGTATTTCTCCGGGTGTTTGAGGATAGTACTTGTTGATTTGGAATTGCCGGTACGGGCTTTGCATTCTACCAACACACATTCTCCTTTGTATCGCATCAGGAAATCGATCTCCAAGCCGCTATCTTTGTGGAAATAATAGAGCTTACGTCCCATCTTGCCTAAGATATCTGCCAACAGACTCTCATAGATCGCACCTTTGTATGCGCCCAAGTCACCTTGCATAATACTCCAAGCCGTTCCTTCTTCCAACATGCTGATGAGCAAACCGGAATCAGCCATATAGACTTTGAACTGGTCTTTGATAGCTACGCCTTCCAACGGCAATTCGGTAATCTCCGTGTTGTAACAACGATGAATGATACCGGCATCTTCAATCCATTGCAGACTACCGGCATAATCACGACCTTTGGCTTTCGGATGAATCACGTTATAGGTGAACTTCTTATAATCGCGTGCCAACTGCTTGGGAATGGACTCGAAGCACTCACGTATACGCGGTTTGTCTGCAGCAGGAGCGTATTTGATCATATCCGATTCGTAACTATCGATGATATTTAACTGCACCTTACGCGTCTCGCCTATGTTACGGGTCGTCAGGAACTTCTCCACAACTTCCGGCATACCACCGACGAAGACGTACTGAAGGAGCAACTGACGGAAACGATTGTGGAACGTCTCGTTGAGCGGCTTTTCTTCGTTCAAATGCTGACGCAAGATGTCGATATATTCCGGTTTGATGCCGTTTGCCCAAAGCCATTCCTCAAAGTCCATAGGATACATATACACGATATCCTCGAAGCCGACCGGGATGGACGCTTCCTGCTCTTCCTCTTGCTCTTCTTTGGTTTTATAACCATTAACGCCAAGCAAAGAACCGGTACACAGCACGTCATACCGACCATCAAGGCAGAAGAATTTGAGCGACGAGCGCGCACGAGGACAATCCTGCACCTCGTCAAAGATGAGACAAGTCTTGCCCGGAACAAACTGCGCGCCGATAATTCCAAGTGCGATATTAGTTGTAATGGTCTCTACATCCAAATCTCCATTGAAGAAAGCTTTGTAGGACTTCTTCTCATGGAAATTCAGATAAATGACATGCTCATAGTTGTTCTGCGCAAATTCCTGCACGGAACTGGTTTTCCCGCATTGCCGAACGCCCTTGATAATTAGCGGCTTGCGCTTGGGTTGACTCTTCCATTCCAGAAGCAGTGATTCGATCTTTCTCTTATACATAAAACACCTTTTTATAGCGACTTTTTGACAAAACTCACACCTTTTTGGTACGACTTTTTTCCAAAGTTCACACCTTTTTGGTACGACTTTCGGCTGCAAAGGTACTGCTTTTTTCTGATATATGCAAGGATTTTAGCAAGAAAATGCAAATTTAATCAAGAAGATTGCACTTTCCTGCAAATTCCTCGCGAACTATTTTGCATTTTTCAATTATTCAAGGGAAAGGGCTATAATAGTACCGCATCTACCTTCTTAGGCGGATGCGGCGCTCTTGTTACTTAAAATAGCATTACAACTTAACGGCGGTATAATCCTCCTCGAGTTTGGTGGTCTGGACGAGTTCGCCGTTCATCTCCTGCTTTACGACAGAGTGACTGACGACATGCAAGGAGCTGCCGCCTAATTGAATCGGCTCAATGGTATTATCCACCGTCTGCTTCATGCCGCTCATCGATTGCTCTACGTGCGTAGGTTCAACCACGATGGCATTGTCCTTGATCGTCCCCTGGAGGTTCATATCACCGCTGATTATTACGTAGTTATCACCACTCAGCGAGAGCGTAAAGGTACCATTAAGCGTCTGAGTTGCGATCTGAGGTTCCGCTCCGCTACGGGTCACCGTAGAGACGGCCGTTCCGGTGAATTTGTAATTACCCACATAGTCCGGGGTGTTGCTGCAGGCTGCGAACAATAGTCCGATGAAACCTGCGAGGAGTAGTTTAGAGAAGTTTTTCATTGTCGCTATATGATTTATAAATTAGAATCCGACGGCGAGTCTGACACCGAAACCGTGGTGCATATATTGCGTCATGGAGCCGGAGGAAGGGGTCTTATAGGCTGTTTCGCGCAGCGGAAGGCCGGAGAAGCAGTAGTCGAACGTATAGTGGGCACCTACTTCCATTTCTACGTTACCGACAGGGAAGCGGAAATCCAATCCTGCACGCGAATCCAGCAGGAAGGCAATTTTGACCGTTCCGGCACCCGCCAACGGGCCTCCGGTGAAAGACTGCGTGACGCGGGGACAGAGCAGGAAGCGGTCGATGGTGATAGGCAGTTGTGCGCCCAAGGTAGCACCGAAAACGACACCGCCAATCGTCTTCCACTGCGGGGTGGGATCAAAGAAATTATATCCTGCCACATCGGCCTCAGCGATAAGCGTTCCGATATGGATATCCGTAATGAGGACTCCCCACCACTGGTGCTCGTAGTAGACACTCACCTCGTGCGTAGTAGCACTAAGATAGTCGTAGTAGATACCGGCTGCATTGGGATTGTTGAGGTCCGTATCCACGCGGACGGTAGCCGCCTGTTTGCGGGCCGTATTCTTCGTGGAAGTATTATTCGTGCTATGCGGCTTGCGCGCAGCCTTCAGGCTGTCGATACGTTCTTGCTCGCGGTAAGCCGACAAAACGATATCCATCGGCAGCGTCCATTCCTCTTCGCGAAGCTGCTCGCGGGTACTATCCGGCAGGTGGGCAAACATACGTCCCCACTCTTCCGCACTGTGGTTCTCCAGTTGCGCAAGCACCTGTTGGTCGGTTTGATCGGGTGTCTGCAGTTCGTAGAGGAAGGTCGCCACATCGGTGACGGGGATCGCGATACCTACGTTTTCACGGCCGACCGCTTTCCAGGTATTGATACCGGCGATATGGTATTTGCCGTTCTCCTTGATGAGCAAAGGACCGCCCGAACTACCGGGGTCGATGGCAGCCGTATGCTGGATGAGCGTCTGACTGCCGAGGTCCTCATGCTGCATGGAGGCATTGGAAATGATGCCTTGCGTCATCTGCCACGAAGCTTTTGTTCCCAGTCCGGGGAATCCGGCAGCTACTATCGCCAATCCGTCGTCTATCACCGTCGTAGCCAGCGGCAGAGGTATCTGGGGGCAGTCGTCGGGCAATTCGATGGCCGCGAGATCCGTACTCATGCTGCTGCCGAGCACTCGGCAATGCTCGTAACGGATATTCTTGTCGTGCAGTTGGAAGACGATGGTAGCCGTCTGTGCGTAGCCCGTCACATGGCGGTTGGTGAGAATGAACTTGTGTCCCAAGTCTTCGACCACTACACCCGAACCGAACATATCGTCGGAACGGTACGTGGTCAGTTGGCGCGAGGCGCTGCGGTATCCGGCACGTGCCAGATAGAGGGCATAGTCGGCCATCGTGCTTTTCTCGCGCTCAGTGTATTCGGGATACACTACGCAGACACTCTGTCGCAGTCCCTGAGCCGCCAAGGGAGCGGAGAGACACAGCATAAGGAGTATAGGGATAAAGATTCGCTTCATAGTCGCAATCAAATAGGAGGTGATTATTTATTCGTCGTCTCCGGTAGTACCGTTTTGTACGGTCTCCTCGATGACTTGGGGTTGCTCTTTCTCAGAAGATGCTTCTTGTTCCTCGGAGGGGCTCGGCGCTCCGCCTGCCATTTCGTCGAGGATATATTGCATATCCGTAAGACGCAGTTTGCGCGCCTTGAAAGCCGCGTAGATGGTCTCATTTTCGCTGAATAACTCCTTGGTCTTCGGCATAAAAGTGCCGTTAGAGGCTATCAGAACCGATTTCTCGACGTTGGGACGATACAGGAAGGTAAGTATCGGCTGACTGTTGACCATACCGGTAGAACTGGTTTGGCTCAGCAGGATACCCTCAAGATCGCCGGATTTCTTATCGAATTGGTAAGACGGATAGCACCTGACTGCCATTCCCCAGGCACTTTGGGCAATCGGAAAGCCCCACTGATCGGGTACAAGATTCACTGCCGAAGTCTGCGTCAGGATATGCACCAGCGTAAAGGTCTTGTCTGGATGATCTTTGTGCCACAGCGTAACGGCATAGATGTCAGCTACATTGATGATCTTTTTGTTCTTGCGTTTCTCATCGGTGCTGACGGTCAGTTTCTTCTGCATACAGTTAGGTGTCTCCACGGCGGCGAACTCCTCGCTATGTCCGTCCTGGAACCAAACCTTACCGGGACTGTACTTAGGCGCATAAGCAGCGATAGCAGCAAACTGGGCATATGCCATCCCTGCCATTAAGGCGCAAGTTAGAATAATAAATAAACGTTTCATATTACGGTTGTTTTAATGTTTTTTACACTCTAAAAAATTAATAAATAAGGTGTCGCTTTTGAGTCATAGAAAAATACGGCTTTTCGCATAAAAAATACATTTTTCCTTTCTAAAATTTGCATATGTCCGTTTTTCTTTGTACTTTTGCGGCTGCAAAGGTACGAAATATTTTTCATTCCTGCAAATATTTGAGTGAAAAAATACTTACACGATATGAAAAACCGCTACCAACGTATTACTCATCGAATCCGTTGAAAATGAATAAGATACATATGAAATCACTTATGCAAAGGCAAAAAAAATCTTACTCAGCCTACCTACTGACTCTTCTGCTGCTGGGAGGGCTCGTTGTGCTCAGTCTGACAGCTTGTCGGGGAGGAAAAACAGGTGCCGTAGATCCCTTATTACAGACCGTTGAGACGCTACTTTGGCAGGATGCCGGCGAGGCGGAACATGTACTGCAACTGGTTGATAGTACGCAGTTGTCTTCCTATGACGCAAACTGCTATCACGTACTGACCTGTTTTGTACGACACCGGCTCAATCGTACGATACAACCGGATGATATCCCCTTATCCCTGCTACAAGAGCTGCTCTCCTGCGGGAATAAACGCTATTTGGTGTACGGGTATTACCTTAGAGGTCGCGCATATATGGTAGGCGAACAACTGCCGGAGGCGATGGAAAGTCTCAAGCAAGCAGAGATGTATCTGAATGCCTTGGCGGATGATGATCCCTGCGGCGGACTACTATACTATTGTATCGGTAATATATTGGAAAAAGAACTCCTAAATACGTCGGCATTTGATTTCTATCAATTGGCCGAGGAGTCATTCCGTCGTGCAGACCGCCTCGATTACTTGGTGTACTGCTACCGTGACATGGCGCGTACATGTGTTGGAAGCGATGTATCGGGCAATGAGGCACGAGAAAGAAGTGAACATTATTATGATATGTCATTGGAGATGGCCGATCGTATCGGCGATACGGTTCAGGCCGCGGTCACGATGCTCCACCGTGAGGCCGGACGTATCTATCCGGATTCGGCACTGCTATGTCGCCTGGCGATATGGCTGACGGATACGGCAGGGCTGAATTTGTATGCGGATATCGCAGCGGAGTGTCTCTTGCGAAAGCACGATATGAAGCAAGCAGAACGGTATATAGAACTGCTCCGTCAGCAGCAAGGCAGCGAGTCGGTTTGGGCGATGCGGCGATATCGCGAACTATGTAGTCTAAGGGCTGCTATGACAGGCGATACGAAAAATGCCTATCGCATCCTGTCATCCCTCTACACGGATGAACAGCTACGTGCCGCGGAAGAAGCCGGAGTAAGGGCGTTCATGCTGGAGAAACAATTTGACCTGAATGCCGAACGCGAAACCAACCGACACCTGCGAGGGGAGAAATTCCTGATTCTGATTATTGCCTGTCTGGTAGCCGTGGTACTGATCCTGGCTATTGTCATTCTTTATATTCGCCTGTCTCGCACACGGATGCGTCATGAATTGGAGCAACAGATGCAGCATACCAAGGCGCAGGCACAAGAACGTGAAATCAAAACCATGAGCCGCCAATTGCAACGTCTGCTCAAGGAACGCGTACGTACCAGCCGCAACCTACTCTGCGGTATGATGGGAGATCAAGGAAACATAAAGGCCAACACACGCCGCCAGTTACAGGATCTCTTGCTGCTGGACGAGAAACAGTGGAAGACCTTCGTGCAGGAGTTTGAGATGGCGCATAATGGTCTGCTGGCTCAGCTGCGCAACAACTATCCCTCGCTGACGGAGAGCGATCTGCAATATATCGCATTAGCTTACCTCGGTTTGGACAATGCCGATATCTGTATCCTGCTGCAGATGCAGGAACGCACGCTGTGGAACCGCCGGCAACGTATCAAGAATCATCTGGGTGAGCCTACCATGAATCTGGACGACTGGATCGCAGGCATAGGTCTAAGCATGAATAGCCATCAAGGAACAAACGCTCTGCGCAAGACACCGCGGCAGAAACCGACGGGCAAGAAAAAGGCGCAGGCACTTGTTATTTTGGTTTTGATAGGATTGTTTATCGGTCCAACGTTCGCTGCGCACCCCTCCTACCTGCCTAAGACCGAACCCGCTATGTCGTCAGATTCCACAACGGTAGCGATACCAAACATGCAGCAGGATACGGTAACGGCCATTGATGACACGGATGTAACTATCCCTGACACAATCACTCGCCCCGCTTCACGAAGACACGTTCGCCATCCGGCGATAGTACCGATTCATTCCGATGCTCACAAACTTATTCAATTAGAATAAACTGAAATATAGAACCTCCTACTCTATTTTCGAAAAAAAAGTGTCCAAAAGTTTGCGTAATTCAATTATTTTTCGTATCTTTGCAGGCTGAAACGAAAAGAGGCAGATGAAGGTAACGTTTATAGTCATCGGACGGACGACGGATAGTCGGATTGCAGCACTGACGGAGGAATACCGGCAGCGGTTGGTGCACTATCTGAAGTTTGAGCTGGTGACCGTTCCCGAACTGAAGAACACCAAGAGCCTCAGCGAAGAGCAACAGAAGGCGGAAGAGGGTGCGCAGCTATTGAAGCAGGTGCCGCCTTCGGCGGAGCTGATCCTACTCGACGAACGGGGCAAGGAGCCGCGCAGCGTGGAGTTGGCCGACATGATACAGAAGAAGATGACGGCGGGAAGGGATGTGGTGTTTGCCATCGGCGGACCGTACGGATTCAGTAAGGCCGTATACGACAGAGCCGATGCGCTGCTGTCGCTGAGCCGACTCACCTTCTCGCACCAAATGGTACGACTGTTCTTCGTAGAACAACTGTACAGGGCAATGACGATTGTGAGGGGAGAGCCCTACCATCATGAGTGATGATCATTTACCATAAAAATGCGATACTCGGTAGCCATATTTCGATTGAAGAGCCATGAAGAATGGCAGGAGGATGTGCTGTGCCAGGAGCTGGCCGACCAGGGGGTCGAGATGTTCGAGAGTTCGGAGGACGGAACGGAGCTGAGGGCATATGCGCCCTCCGTAAAGGTTATAGGTTATAGGTTATCGGTTATAGGAAACGATTGGGCGGAGTTAGTGGGGATCGAGGAGTGTCCGGACGAGGACTGGAACGCCGAGTGGGAGAAGGAGAACGAGGAGAAGGAATATGACTTAGGCGGTCAGACGCTGCGGATACGGCCGAAGTGCGCCTTCGGCGCCGGGCATCATGAGACGACATCTATGCTCCTCAGAGCATTAACGGCCAAGGGCGAATGGCGAAAGGCGAAGGTGCTGGATAACGGTTGCGGAACGGGGATATTGGGGATCGCGGCAGCGCTGTTGGGTGCAGAAAAGGTAGTAGCGACCGACATCGACGATAAGGCGGTACGAAACACCGAGGAGAACGCTGCGCTGAACGGCGTAGAGGCCAAGATGGACATCCGCCTCGGCGACACCCCGCCGGAGGGCGAGTATGACCTCATTATGAGTAACATACACCGCAATATTCTCATCGCGCAGATGCCGCTCTACGCCCGCTACATCAAGCCCGGCGGCGAAGTGTGGCTAAGCGGATTCCTTAGAGGCGACACCCCCGCGATCCGTGAGGCAGCAGAGCGAGAGGGACTACAGGTAAAACAGGAACAGGAGAGAAACGAATGGATACTATTGCAGCTATATCGACCCCTTACGGCGTAGGCGGCATAGCCGTTGTGCGCGTGAGCGGCGAGGAGGCGATTGAGACCGTGGAGCGCCTGACGGGTTCGCTCGGTAGCGCCAAGCCCTACAGCGTACGGCACGCCTATCTTCGTCGCGGCGACGAGGTACTGGACGAGGTGCTCGTCACCGTCTTCCGCGCCCCGCACTCGTACACGGGTGAGGACGTAGTGGAGATAGCCTGTCACGGCAGTCTCTATATCCAGCAGGAGGTGCTGCGTTGGCTGACGGATGCGGGCTGCCGCACGGCGCGCGCGGGTGAGTTTACGGAGCGCGCGTTTATGAACGGTAAGATGGACCTGACGCAGGCGGAAGCCGTGGCCGACCTCATTGCCGCCGAGACGCGTGCGGAGAAAGACCTGGCGATGAGTCAGTTGCGCGGCAAGGTATCTACAGAGTTGAACGAACTGCGCGAACGGCTGCTGCACTTCACCTCGCTCATTGAGCTGGAGTTGGACTTCGCCGACCACGAGGAGTTGGAGTTTGCCGACAGAAGCGAACTCCGTGCCCTGAGCCACGAAATAGAGACCCGCCTCAGCGCCCTTATCGCCTCATTCCGCACGGGTAATGCGATCCGCAACGGTATACCCGTAGCCATCATCGGGGCACCCAATGTGGGCAAATCGACGCTGCTGAATGCACTACTCGGCGAACAGCGGGCAATCGTAAGCGACATACAGGGTACGACCCGCGATACCGTGGAGGATACGCTCATATTGGACGGTATACTCTTCCGCCTCATCGACACGGCGGGACTCAGAGAGACGCACGACACGCTGGAAAACCTCGGCATCGAGCGCAGCCTGGCGGCCGCCGACAAGGCGCAGATCATCCTCTCCGTGACCGAAATGGGCAAAGAGACGGTCAACTATCAACCCAAGGAAGGACAGCAACTTATTAAAATATATAATAAGGTGGACCTCTTGATGCCGGACGAGCGGATGAACCTCATCGACGGGCTCTGCATCTCCGCCAAACACGGAGTAATCGAGCAGGTGAAGAACAAGTTGGTACAGATCGTGCGTGCGTCGCTCAACACCGGCGGCGTCGTGCTGAGCAATCAGCGTCACTACGAGGCTATCTGCCGTGCCCACGAGGCGATACAGCGCGTGGAGCAAGGATTGGAGGACGGCCTCAGCGGAGAGTTGCTTTCGATGGATCTGCAGGACTGCCTCACCGCCCTCGGCGAAGTGACCGGACAGATCTCAAGCCAAGAAGTATTAAACAATATATTCAGTAAATTTTGTATAGGAAAATGATCCTCTCAATGACGGGTTATGGCAAAGCCGAAAGCCAATTGGAAAACCGAAAACTGATCGTAGAGATACGGAGTCTGAACTCCAAGTCGATGGATCTGAATATGCGTACGGCGCCGGAGTTGCGCGCCTTTGAGCACGATATCCGCAGCCTCATCAACCAGCGCCTGGAGCGCGGTAAGGTGGACGTGGTACTCACCTTAGAGGACCCCACCCACCCCACCGGCACGCCGGTGTTCACGCCGATCAACCGTGAGGCTTTTGCCTACTATGCGAGTGAGTTGAAGCAGCTGCAGCAACAGAACGGTCTGCCGGCGAGCGATCTCACGGCGGCAATACTGCGCATGCCGGATGTGCTCGTCAAGAACGAGGAGGCCGCCTTCGGCGATGAAGACCGTGAGCAGGTGATGCGCACCGTGGAGGAGGCCATCAACGCCTTCCGCGACTTCCGCATCCAGGAGGGCAAGGCGCTCGAGACGATGTTCCGCGAGAAACTCGACGGCATCGCGACGCTGCTCGGCGAGGTCGAACCCTACGAGAAAGGACGCGTGGAGAAGATTCGTCAGCACCTGATGAAGAACCTGGATAAACTGGCCGAGGAGACCAAACAGCGCGTGGACCAAAACCGCCTGGAGGCCGAGATGATTTACTACCTGGAGAAACTGGATATCACCGAGGAGAAGGTGCGCCTAAGGAACCACCTCGCCTATTTTAGTGAGACCATGAACGGCGACGGAACGGGCGTAGGCAAGAAACTCGGATTCATTGCCCAAGAGATGGGACGCGAGATCAATACGCTCGGTTCGAAATCCAACCAGAGCGAGATGCAGATCCTCGTGGTCAAGATGAAAGACATACTCGAACAAATCAAGGAACAAGTACTGAACGTATTATGATATTTATCTTTTCAGCCCCGAGCGGTTCGGGCAAATCAACGATGGTCAACCATCTGTTGGCTACCTTTAAGGACACCTTCGAACTCTCTATCTCCGCTACGACGCGTCCCCCGCGCGGGCAGGAGCAGCACGGACGGGAGTACTATTTCATGAGCGTGGAGGAGTTTAAGCAGTTGTTAAGCAAAGACGCCTTCGTGGAACACGAACAGGTGTACGAAGGTCTCTACTACGGCACCCTCAAGAGCGAGATCGAGCGCATCGAGGGAAACGGTCATCACGTGCTGTTTGATATCGACGTCAAGGGCGGCGTCAACGTCAAGCGCCTCTACGGCGACGACGCTACGGCTATCTTCATCTGTCCGCCGGACTTGGAGACGCTGCGCAAACGCCTGGAGGGACGCGGCGACACCAGCCCCGAGATGATCGAGAAACGACTGGCCAAGGCCGAGGAGGAGCTGAGTTACAAACCGCAGTTTGACTACGTCATCATCAACGACCGCCTGGAGCGTGCGACCGCTGAGTTGGACCACATCATCGAGTCCCGCCTGAAAGGATGATCAAGACCGGCATCTATGGCGGCAGTTTCAATCCCGTGCACTACGGTCACACGGGACTGTGTGAGTGGGTATTGCGCAACACCGACCTGGACGAACTATGGCTGATGGTGACGCCCAATAACCCGCTCAAGGACCGATCTATCCTCGCCGACGAACAAGTGCGGCTGCAAGGCGTCCGTGAGGCGATCGCGAGACTGGATCTTCCGGCCGGCAAACGCCTCGTAGCCTGCGACTTTGAGTTCCGTCTTCCCCGCCCCAACTACACGGCTAACACGCTCAGAAAGCTGCAGAAGGCCTACCCCGACCGAGAGTTCACCCTCATCATCGGCGAGGACAACCTCTCGATCTTCACCCGTTGGCGCGAGTATCAGTTTATCCTCGACACCTTCCGCGTAATGGTCTATCCCCGCCGCGGTGCCTCCGCTCATCCCGATTTACACCCCGCGCCCGTCTACCTCACCGGCGCACCGTATTTCGATATCTCGTCGACGGAGATCAGGAATAACGAAAAATCGCAGAAGTGAAAAAAATCTGCGATTTTTCTTGCATATATCAAAAAAAAGTTGTACCTTTGCAGGCTAATTTGTGAACGATGGAGTTGAACAGCCTCATATTTCGGTGTTTTGCCAGTGGAAGTAGCGGTAACTGCTACTATCTTGGCACGCCTCACACGGGTCTACTGATAGACGCGGGCATCAGTGCGCGCACGATTCAGCGGAACCTAAGGGAGATGGGACTGGATTTTCACAATATCATAGGAGTGCTCGTCACGCACGATCACGCGGATCATATCCGTGCGGTAGGTACGCTCGGCGAGCGCATCCATATACCGATCTATTCGACCAAAGAGATCCACGAGGGTATCGACCATAACTACGGTGTGATGGAGAAGCTGCGCACGTCGCGGCGATTCTTTGAGCCGGAGACGGAGTGGAAGCTGTTTGACTTCACGATCAATACCTTCCATATCTCGCACGACTCGACGGACTGCGTAGGCTACGTGATCGACTACCGCGACCAGCGATTCATGATTGCGACCGACTGCGGTGAACCCAACGACAAGATGTGCGCCTATATGCGTACGGCCAATCATCTGGTCATCGAGGCCAACCACGACGAGCAGATGTTGCTCAACGGTCCCTACCCCACCTACCTCAAGGAGCGAATCCTCTCGCCCAAAGGGCATCAGAGCAACCGCACCTGCGGACAGCTGCTGCGCGATAACTTCCACAACGGCCTGCGTAATGTCTTTCTCTGTCATCTCAGTAAGGAGAACAACGACCCCAACGTAGCCCTGCAAACGGTATCGGAGATACTGGAGGACGGCAACATCATCCCCGGGCAGGATCTCTTCCTCAAAGCCCTGGACCGCGTAACGCCCGGTCCGATCTATACACTGGATAACGATATTATAACAGAATACTAATATGGAGAGATTAGTCATTATCCCCACCTACAACGAAAAGGAGAACATCGAGGCTATCATCACGGCCGTGATGAATCTGCCCCTGGAGTTCCACGTGCTCATCATCGATGACGGTTCGCCGGACGGCACCGCCGCGATCGTCAAGGATCTGATGGCCAACAAGTACAAGGACAAACTGTTCCTGGTAGAGCGTCAGGGTAAGTTAGGTCTGGGTACGGCCTATATATGCGGCTTCAAGTGGGCCATCGAGCATAAGTACGACTATATCTGCGAGATGGATGCCGACTTCTCGCACAACCCCAACGACCTACTCAAGCTCTACGACGCTTGCGCCAACCAGGGCGCCGACGTAGCGATCGGTAGCCGCTACGTGAGCGGCGTCAACGTGGTCAACTGGCCGATGGGACGCGTGCTGATGAGTTACTTCGCCAGTTTCTACGTGCGCACCGTACTCGGTGTATCGATCCGCGACACCACGGCCGGCTTCGTATGCTACCGCCGTCAGGTGCTGGAGACCATCGAGCTGGATAAGATTCGCTTCAAAGGCTACGCCTTCCAGATCGAGATGAAGTTCACGGCGCATAAGTGCGGATTCGTCATCAAGGAAGTGCCGATCATCTTCGTCAACCGCGTACTCGGCACCAGTAAGATGTCGGGCGGTATCTTCTCCGAAGCCCTCCTGGGCGTCATCCGACTCAAACTCAGTTCGTGGACAAGGAAATACCCAAAGAAAGGTGAAAAGTGAAAGGTGAAAGGTGAAAGGATGAAGTTAGAGCGTTATCTGATTATATTATTGGCGGCAATCGGTTTGGTAGCTTGCCATAAGAATGCAAACGGTGAGGGCAGCGCGGAAGAAGAAATCGAGCCGGTACGCTACGAGTACGGGCTGCCGGTGGATTCGTTTCGCGTAGACACCGGTTTTGTAAAGGACGGCGAGACCTTAGGCGGCATCCTTGGCCGCTTGGGTGCGGACCGCAAGCAGTTGGCCGGTATACCCAATATCCCCCGCAAGGAGTTTGACGTACGCAGTATCCGTCCGGGTAAGGAGTACTTCGGATTCCATCGCGCGGACACCGCCGGTGTGGAGAGGCTCTGTTACTTTGTCTACATAGCCGACATCCGTCGTGCTGTGGTGCTGCACCTGACGGATTCCATCCATGTAGAGAAGCAGGAGAAGCCGCTGCGCACCGAGACGCGTCACGCCGAGGCGGTGATCGAATCGAGCCTATGGAATGCGATGGTCGGCAACGACCTGCCGATCGAGTTGGCGTTGGAGCTGAGCGAGATATACGCGTGGACCATCGATTTCTTCGGCCTGCAGAAGGGCGACTCGATCCGCGTCTATTACGACGAGCAGTACGTGGACACCACGCGCGTAGGCATCGGACGTATCTATGCCGCCCAGTTCTACCACGGCCGCAAATGGCTGGAGGCCTTCTATTTCGAGGCCGGCGATGTACACAGTTACTTCGACGGAGATGGTAAGTCGCTACGCAAGGCCTTCCTCAAGGCTCCGCTTAACTACAAGCGTATCTCGTCGCACTTCACCTACGCGCGCAAGCACCCGATCTATAAGACCGTTCGTCCGCACACGGGTGTGGACTATGCCGCACCCGCCGGCACTCCGGTCGTATCCATTGGTGACGGTGTCGTCATCGAGAAGGGCTACAAAGGCGGCGGAGGTAACACGCTCAAGATCAAGCATAACTCCACCTATACCACCGCCTACCTGCACCTGCAGAAGTTCGCCAGCGGCGTAGCGGTCGGCACGCGCGTGTCGCAGGGTCAGGTCATCGGCTACGTAGGTTCCACCGGTGCCTCCACAGGCCCGCACCTCGACTTCCGCGTTTGGAAAAACGGCACACCCGTTGACCCGCTTAAGATGGAGTCACCTCCCGTGGAACCCGTTCCCGCCTCCTATCGCCCCGAGTTCGATAGCATCGTCAATGTAATGCGTGGAGAGTTGAAAGGTGAAAAGTGAAAGGACGAAGGACGATGTACGAGGTACGAAGGATTTACGAAGGAAATAAAGGACGAAGGTCCATCGTACATAAATCGTACATCGTAAATAGTAAATCGTAAATTGTAAATTAAGATGAGTGTACATACACAGAGTACAAGAATGACTACGACCCGCCTGAGACAGATGAAGCAGGAGGGCGAAAAGATAACGATGCTTACCTCGTACGACTACACCCTGGCCTCCCTCGTGGATGCGGCCGGTGTGGATACGCTCTTGGTAGGCGACAGCGCCAGCAATATCGTGTGCGGCAACCAGTATACGCTACCGATCACGGTAGATGAGATGATCTTTCTGAGTAAGGGCGTAGTACGTGCCGCCAAGCATGCGCTGGTCATCGTCGATATGCCTTTCGGCAGTTATCAGGTGAGCGAAGAGGAGGCCGTGCGCAATGCGATCCGTATACTGAAGGAGAGCGGTGCAGACGCCGTCAAACTGGAAGGCGGGGAAGAGATACTGCCTGCTATCAGGCATATGATACAGGCGGGCATACCCGTCTGCGGTCACCTCGGACTGACCCCGCAGAGCGTCAATCAGTTCGGCGGATTCGGACTCCGCGCCAAGGAAGACAAGGAAGCCGCGAAGCTGATGCACGATGCCAAGCTGCTGGACGAGGCCGGCTGTTTCCTGATTGTACTGGAGAAGATCCCCGCGCGTCTGGCGACGGAGGTGAGCAAGGCCGTATCCTGCCCCACGATCGGTATCGGAGCCGGCGCAGGCTGTGACGGTCAGGTACTCGTCCTACACGACATGTTAGGCCTGAACCAGGGGTTCAAGCCTAAGTTCCTGCGCCGCTTTGCCGAACTCGGTTCAGCGGTAACGCAAGCTGTCGAGACGTATGTATCAAGCGTTCGCGAGGGTACGTTTCCGTCCGCAGACGAATCCTACTAAGCAGCCTAAGGTGACGAGGCCGGCGATCAGATAACCGATCCAACGGTGCTCTACACTCAGGCTCAAGCCTTCGGGTGCGATTAGAATATACGACATCGAGACCATTGTCATAAACAAGGCCGGTACGAGCGTAATGAGATATCCAAACGGGTATCTCTTTTTTTCTAACCTTCCACTCTCCAGTTTCCACTCCTGCTTATAGAGGAAAAGCGTCGCTGCCCAGAGAGTAAAGACGGCCATCGTCTGGTTGGTCCAGGCGAAGTAACGCCACACGACGTTGAAGTCCACGAACAGCAATCCGAACACGCAAAGGAAGAGCGGGATTGCGATGATGAAGCGGTTGAGTATCTTCTTCTGCGGCAGGTTGAAGATATCGGCGGCGATGAGTCGTGCGGAACGCAGGGCGGTATCGCCCGAGGTCACGGGTGCGGCAATCACGCCGACGATGGCCAGTATACCACCTACCGTGCCGAGCCACGAACGCGACAGACGATCCACCACCAGCGCAGCGATGTTCTCGCCCTTATGCGCCGCAGCAAACGCCTGCAGGCCGTCGATGCCATAGACGCCGTTCTCAGGGTCGGCGAAGAAAGTGCCGGCTCCGGCAGCCCAGATGAGTGCCAGTATACCCTCGCAGACCATCGCTCCGTAGAAGATCCAGCGACCCTGACGCTCGTTGGTTATACAGCGCGCCATGAGCGGCGACTGCGTAGCGTGGAAGCCGGATACGGCACCGCACGCGATCGAGACGAACATCATCGGAAAGAGCGGCAGACCGTTGGTCTGACGGTTGTGGAGTCCATCGGTCAGTTCGGGCATCTCACCCGCGTGCCATCCTAACATCACAATCATGATTCCTACCCCCATAAAGAGCAGTATCGCGCCAAAGAGCGGATAGAAACGACCGATGAGTTTATCCACCGGCAGCACCGTGGCGAAGATATAGTAGAGGAAGATGATAGCGACCCACATGACCGGCATCATATGTCCCTGCACGAAGACTGAGGGCAGTTCGCACAGACCCTGCAGCAGCGCCGCGGGACCGGAGAGAAAAGTGGTGGTGAGCAGCGTCAGCAAGATCGGCGTGAACACACGTAGCAGCGTCTTCACGCCGCCGCCGAGTTGCGAGCCTACCAGTTCGGGCAGCGAGGCACCGTTCTGACGAAGACTCATCATACCCGACATGAAGTCGTGTACACCTCCGGCAAAGATCGTTCCGAACACGATCCAGAGGAAGGCCGCAGGACCGTAAAATATTCCCATTATTGCACCAAAGATCGGTCCGAGACCTGCGATATTGAGGAACTGGACGAGGAAGATGCGCCAGGGTTTCATCGGCACATAGTCCACGCCGTCCGTTTGGGTTAGCGCCGGCGTCTTACGTTCGGGTTCGATGCCGAAGATCTTCTCCACCAGCGTGCCGTACAGCACAAAGCCTACCACCAGGGCTACTAAGGCTATCAGAAAAGTAATCATATTATCTTTTATGCTTTGTTACTCCGAAAAAAAGAAGCGCCCACCTCGGTGAGCGCCTCTATCAGGTTGGTTCTACCATTGCGTATTCATCATACGTTGGTACGACTTATAGCGCCAGAGCGCGTTCTCCTGTGCGGCACGGAAGAGCTCCTCGGCCTCATCCGGGTACTGCTTCATCACCGAAGCGAAACGCACCTCACCCTTAAGGAAGTCGTTGAACTTGGTCCAATCGGGCTCCTTGGAGTCGAGCGAGAAGGGATTCTTGCCCTCTGCCTCGAGCTGCGGGTTATAACGCCAGAGATGCCAGTAACCGCACTCAACGGCCTTCGCTTCCTCAGCCTGCGATTTTCCCATCCCGACTTTCAGTCCGTGGTTGATACACGGAGCGTAAGCGATGATGAGCGACGGTCCGGGATAAGCCTCTGCCTCGCGGATAGCCTTCAGCGTCTGCGCCTGATCCGCTCCCATAGCGATCTGTGCTACATAAACATAGCCGTAGGTGGTAGCGATCATACCGAGGTCTTTCTTGCGGATACGTTTGCCGCGTGCGGCGAACTTAGCGATAGCTGCCAGCGGAGTGGACTTGGACGCTTGTCCGCCGGTGTTGGAGTATACCTCCGTATCCAGCACGAGGATATTGACATCCTCGCCCGAAGCGATGACGTGGTCGAGACCTCCGTAGCCGATATCGTACGAAGCGCCGTCACCACCGACAGCCCACTGCGAGCGTTTGATGAGGTGGTCCTTGCAGGCGAGGATCTGCGTGCAGATGTCGCAACCGCATTTCTCCATCGCGGCTACCAGCGGCTCGTAGAGACGCTTGGTCACCTCGGCGCTGTTCTTACCCTCGATCCACTCGCGGAACATAGTTTTCAGTTCGTCGCTGCAGCACTCGCACTCCAGTCCCTGCTTCATCAGCAGTTCGATGCGCTCTTTCATCTTACGATGAGCGATCTGCATACCGAGGGCGAACTCGCAGAAGTCCTCGAACAGCGAGTTGGACCAAGTCGGGCCGCAACCCTTCTCGTTCTTGGTATAAGGCGTAGAGGGCACAGCTGCCGAGTAGATAGAGGTACAACCCGTAGCGTTACCTACGATCTCGCGGTCGCCGAAGAGTTGGGAGATGAGTTTCAGATACGGTGTCTCACCGCAGCCCGAGCAGGCGCCCGAGAACTCAAACAAGGGCGTAGCGAACTGCGAGTTCTTGACGTTGGATTGGATATCGATGAGATGCTGCTTGGTAGTAACCTTATCAGCGCAGTAGTTCCAGTTGTCAGCCTCCGCCATCTGGCTCTCGAGCGAAACCATCTTGAGGGCTTTACCGGTCTTGGGATTGCCGGGACATACGTCTACGCAGTTACCGCAACCGAGGCAGTCCATCACACCCACTTGGATGCGGAAGTGCAGGCCCTTCATGGCTGCGGGAGCTTTCATCTCGCGGGTCTTGAATTCGGCTTTGGCATTGGCTTTGGCATTGGCTAATTCCTCGTCATCCATGACGAAGGGGCGGATGCAGGCGTGAGGACATACGTACGAGCACTTGTTGCACTCGATACAGTTGTCGGCTTCCCACACGGGTACGAAAGCGGATACACCGCGTTTCTCCACCTTGCTGGTGCCGCTTTCCCAGACGCCGTCTTCGATTCCCTTGAAGGCCGATACGGGCAGCAGGTCACCGTCTTGTGCATTGATCGGGCGCACGAGGCGACGAACGAACTCGCTGTCACCCTCCTGTACGCCGAGCGGAGTGTTCTCCACCTCCAGGTTGGACCACGCGGGGTCGATCTCCAGCTTATGGAACTCACCGCCGCGATCTACGGCAGCGTAGTTCTGATTGACGATATCCTCACCCTTCTTGCCGTACGATTTGACGATGAAGTGCTTCATCTCCTCAACCGCTTTCTCCACGGGGATGACCTCGGTGATGCGGAAGAAGGCCGATTGCAGGATCGTATTGGTACGGTTGCCAAGACCGATCTCTTGGGCAATCTTGGTAGCGTTGATGTAATAGACGGTGATATTGTTGTCGGCAAAGTATTTCTTCACCTTAGCCGGCAGGTTCTTCTTGAGTTCCTCGCCGTCCCAGATGGTGTTCAGCAGGAACGTACCGCCCTTCTGCAGACCGCGCGTCACGTCGTACATATGCAGATAAGCCTGCACGTGGCATGCCACGAAGTTAGGCGTCGTCACCAGATAGGTCGAGCGGATCGGTTCGTCACCGAAGCGCAGGTGCGAACAGGTGAAGCCGCCGGATTTCTTACTGTCGTACGAGAAATAAGCCTGGCAGTATTTGTCGGTGGTCTCACCGATGATCTTAACGGAGTTCTTGTTCGCGCCTACCGTTCCGTCGGCACCGAGGCCGTAGAACTTAGCCTGGAACATACCCTTACCTCCCATTGCGATCTCTTCGCCTACGGGCAGCGAGAGAAAGGTTACGTCATCGTTGATACCAACGGTGAAGTGGTCCTTGGGGCAGGGCAAAGCGAGGTTCTCGTATACGGCCAGCATCTGTGCAGGCGTCGTATCGTTGGAACCCAAGCCGTAGCGGCCGCCGATGACCATCAGATCCTTCATGCCGAGTTCGTCGAGGGCAGCACGCACGTCGAGGAACAGGGGTTCGCCGTTAGCGCCGGGCTCTTTGGTGCGATCCAGCACGCAGATACGCTTCACGCTCTTGGGCAGCGCCTCCTTGAGGTACTTGAGGCTGAAGGGACGATACAGGTGCACATTGATCATACCGAGCTTGCGACCCTTGGCAGCCTCGTGGTCGATGACCTCCTTGAGGCACTCGCAAACCGAACCCATAGCGATGATGACATGCTCCGCTTCGGGGTCACCGTAGTAGGTGAAGGGACGGTATTTGCGGCCGGTGATCTCGCTCACCTTTTCCATATAATCGCTCACTGCGTCGGCTACCTCGTTGTAGAACGGGTTGCAGCTCTCGCGGTGGGTAAAGAATACGTCGGGGTTCTCGTTCAAGCCACGGGTATTGGGGTGCATCGGGCTCATCGCACGGTTGCGGAAGGCCTGCAGGGCATCCATATCTACGAGCGGCTTCAGATCCTCCATCTCTATGGTCTCCACCTTCTGGTACTCGTGCGAGGTGCGGAAGCCGTCGAAGAAGTTGAGGAACGGCACGCGGGTCTTGATGGTAGCCAGATGTGCAACACCTGCCAAATCCATCACTTCCTGAACCGAACCCTCGGCCAGCATCGCGAAGCCGGTCTGACGGCAGGCCATCACATCCTGATGGTCACCGAAGATACAGAGCACATGGCTGGCCAGCGTACGTGCCGACACATGGAAGACCGTCGGGAGCAGTTCGCCCGCGATCTTGTACATATTGGGTATCATCAAGAGCAGACCCTGACTGGCGGTGAAGGTCGTCGTCAGCGCACCTGCGCTCAGACTACCGTGTACCGCACCGGCAGCACCTGCCTCACTTTGCATCTCTTGTACCAAAACGGTCTCGCCGAACATATTCTTACGGCCGGCTGCAGCCCACTCATCTACGTTTTCCGCCATCGGAGAGGACGGAGTAATCGGATAAATAGCAGCCACTTCGGTGAACATATAGGCTATATGTGCCGCCGCCTGGTTGCCATCACAGGTAATAAACTTTTTCTGTTTCATCGTACCTATTTATATATTTAAGTTGTTACATTCTTAATAGAGGAACCCGAAGATCCACAAGGGTATCTGTTTGTCGTGACCGATCTCTATATCCATATTGGCCGAATAGCGGAATCCGACTTTCTTGGGCGTCGTGGCATAGATGTCAAAACGCATCTTATTATCCACGATGAAGGTCGCATTCTCCGTAGCGTTGATCTTATGGATGCCGTGCAGGGCGTTGTAGAAGAAGGTCTCGGCCAAAGCCTGGTCGTCTACGTGGCGTTCGGGAAGGGCGAAGCAGAGGTTGGGGTTCTGCATATATACGCGCGAGGGCTTCATCGGGAACTGCTTGCCTTCGACATAGAGCAGGTTGATGAGGCGACCGTCCTTGAGCGACTTGATATAGTTCATCATCGTCGCGCGCGAGGTCTCGGTCTCGTCCGCCAACTTGGTGATATTGAGTCCGCAGGGCACCTCCTTCATCAGTAGATACAAGAGCTGACGGATACGGCTCACGTAGGCCACATCGATCTGCTTGATGAGCAAGATATCCACCTCGATCATCATATTCATCAGCTTGAGCATCATCTCGTTGTAGTAACGATTGTCCATGCAGCCCGGGTAGTAACCGTGCTCCAGGTAGGCGCGGAAGAAATACTGAGGCTTCACCTTGGTGCAGATCTGCGCCGCCAACCTCTCGTGGTTGTTGATGATATCCTTGAGCTTCAGTACCGGCAACTTGGTCTGCGTCTCCAACTCCAGGTACTCGCGGAAGCTGTAGCCGCGGAGGTTGTACATGCGCACGATATGACCGATATCCTGATTGCCCTCCACGAGTCGCATCACCGGCGAAGCGGAGAATACGATATGCAGCGAGGTATAGTGGAAGAAGCAATCGCGCAGCTCCTTCGACCAGTTCGGATACTTGAACATCTGGTCCAGCAGCAAGGTCTTACCGCCCTGCTTCACAAACTCTCCCGCCAACTCATATAAGGAATTATCTGCAAAGTAGAAGTTATTAAAATTGATGTACAGCGTCTCACGTCCTGACTCCGGATTCTGCTCCAGTAAATCGCGCGCACGAGCCAACAGGAAGTCGGTCTTACCCACCCCGCGACCACCTTTGATAGCAATTAGACGGTCGTTCCAGTTAATCTCATCCATCAGGGTACGACGAATAGGCACCTGCAGGTGCTGCACCAAATAATCATGTGTTTGATAGAAACTCTCAAGCATACTTCTTCGGCATTTTATAATTCGGCTGCAAAATTACAAAAAAATTTTGACATGTGCAAGTAACAAACGATTTTTTTTCAAAAAAAATTATCGAAAGAGCACCTCCAGCACCTCAGACGGCCTTCCCTCAGGGGTAAATGCTCCCATGTTATAACCGTTCCAGCCTAAGGGGATGTATTCCGCGGGACGCCAATCGCCGTAGCACTCCGGTTCCCAATAGAAGATGCCGGCACAGGAGTCGATCTGTTGTGCGCGGTTGACGAAGTCGCTCATGACGATGACGGAAGAGTCGTTGTCGTTGTACATACCGATCTCGGCAATCATGACCTTGCATTTCCAGTCGCGTATCAAGCGGCGGATGTTGTCTTCGGCCAACGCGTTCATCTCCTGCCAACTCTTGCCGTCGCTCCAGGCACTCATCATCGGATAATGCGACAGGCCTATCATATCCCACCGTCCGCCGTGCTCCTTCATCGCCTGCCAGAACCAGTCGCGGCGCTCGTAGGCGTTATCCACATGGACGATGACGATGATATCGGAAAATACCTCCTTGGCGGCTTTGTAGCCGATGGCGGTCAGTTCGGCATAGCGATCCCAGCAACCGTTGGTGTTATCGTCCTTATCCACCAATTGGGCGGTAGGCCAGAGCATACCGTTGGGTGTCTCGTTGCCGATCTGAACCCACTCCGGCCGGATGCCCTCTTCTTTTAGGGCTTCCAGTACATCGAGGGTGTGCTCGCGTACCGCCTCCTTGATGAGCGCATAGTCATACTGCTGCCACGCCCGAGGCGTCTCTTGGCGATGCGGGTCGGCAAAGAAATCCGAGTAATGGATATCGATCATGATCCGCAGACCTTGCTTGGCAGCACGACGGGCGAGATAAAGCATATCAGCTTTGTTGCTCCAGCCCGTCTCGTGGTTTACCCACACGCGCAGACGCACGGCATTCATTCCTAACTCATGCATGCCTTCTATACAATCGTAGTCGGGGAACATATTGTCGTGCTCCATCTCGCTTAGCCACGACACGTCCGCACCCTTCGCCCACGAGCCATGCGGGGTATCGGTACGATGATAACAACTGCTCATCAACAGCGTCAGGGAAATAAGATAAAGAAATGATTTTTTCATATTGCTGATTCTTTAGGGTTACTCAAAACAAAAAATCGCACTTTCGTCCTTGCGGATAAAAGTGCGGTCTTTCTCGTCGTTACTTACTTCACGCGGCGCTCGGGGATACGAGCCTTCTTACCGGTGAGGTTGCGGAGGTAGTACAATTTCGAGCGGCGAACCTTGCCGTACTTATTGACCGTGATTTTCTCGATGAAGGGGCTGTCCATAGGGAAGATACGCTCTACGCCTACATTACCCGACATCTTACGAACGGTAAAGCGCTTCTTGTCCTCGCTGCCGTGGATAGCGATCACGTCGCCACGGAACTCCTGGATACGCTCCTTGTTACCCTCTTTAATACGATATGCAACGGTGATCTGGTCACCTGCTGCGAATGCCGGAAACTCCTTCTTCTCGCCGGCAAATGCCTGTTCGGCAATCTTAATCAAATCCATTTCTATAATTTATTTATGGATTAGTAACTATCATAACAAGCATTCACTACTATTCGGACGAACCTATTGCAATCGCCAGAGGCTTATTACGATGCCTTTCGGTACGCGCATTTTGTCGAACGCGCCAAAAAAGCGTGCAAAATTACAGCTTTTTTCTGATATACGCAAATATTTTTGCAAAAAAATGTAATTTTTATACTGCAGGTAACGTTTTTAGCTATTCTTCCGGTCGTTCACAGAGCATACAACGGTACCGACGATGCTTCGGATTGAGGATATAGGTCAACTTTATACCAATGGATAAGGGTTGTACTTTAGACGAGGCAACAGCCGTGCCCAACAGGTGGTGTACCTGAATCGGCGACTGCATATCGTCGGCTTGGAACGACTCCGGCAAGGTCACCAACGCACCCTCTCCCGGCTTATGACTATCCAATAAACCGTAGTCCACCATCAGGCTGAGTCTCAGCTTATGGTCACTCTCATAGATACTCCGTCCGTCAAAGTGCCAGGTATAACCTATCTCAGCACTCAACTGCACCTCCGGACGGAAGATATACTGCTCCTCACTCGCCGCCGTATAATCGGTAAAGAACTGATGATTCGGCATATCTTCAAACCAGTCGATAAACGGTTCGTAGTCCCCCGCGGTGGAATACACTCCTTTTGCCGTAGCACGACCGTATAGCGATAGATTCACTTTCGCCCCTACCAGCAGACTCACCCCGCTCCACTCGCCGCCAAAGAGTAACGGCAGTTGCAGTTGCGCGGCGCTGTAACGATCGCGGCGGGATGTTTGGGAATAATGATAGTCAAACACCCAGCGTTCGGAATCCGTCACGTCCTCCAATACAAACTCGCCGTCCGGCAAGCGGAAGCCCGCCTGACGATAGCGTAACTGAAAACCCGTCTGAAACACAAAACCGCGGTAGAACAATTCGTAGCCGAGCCCCAAACCCGCCAAGGGTCCGGGGAGCGGTTTCACATCTTGCGGAGCGGACGTCATTAGCATCGACACACCCGCCTCCCCCCAGAGGATGAATCCGTGCGTCGGCGACTGCCAGCCGCTTTGTGCACAGCTCGCGCCGGGAGCACCCAGCCACAGCACCCCGATCAAAAGAAATATTATGACAAAACGTTTACTCATAGTACTGCACCCGTTTTTCGGTATCTATTAACTCATCCTCCTTATTATAATATATAAGGATATACACGCCTGCGGGAAGGAGGGATAAGGATTCGTGAACCGCTGACAGGGGATATTCGGCGATCTGTTTGCCGTCTATATAGTACACGCGGCACCGGTCGGCCTCTTCGCTCGCGGGACGTTCGCGTCCCTGACGATTGAGCGAGGGATAGACCGCACAACTCGGTATCGTCACGCCGTCATCCGCCCGGGTCAGTTCGACCCAGTAGGCTTCGCCAAAGCTCAGCGTCGGCTTCTCGTAGATATAACTGTCGTGCGCTCCGCGCGACGCAATCGCTTCGCCCTCATGATACCAACGTATCGACGAGAAGACGTAGCCGCCGTTATAGTCCTCGTTGAGTAGGGCCAAAACATCATCCCACTTCTGCACGATCAGCCACGACGGATAGCGCACCATAAACGTCAGCGTCCAATCTCTCCACACACCGCAGGTATCCAACACCTCCAAAGTTACGCTATAGCTATCGGGACGCGGATAACGCTGCCGGTCGTTCGGGTCATGAGGTATCGGAGCTGCCAGCGTGAGCGGATTCCGATGACCGGTAAGCGGCAAACCGAACTCCGCCAGAAAACCTTGCTGCTGTGCCTGAGACGAGAACCGCACGCTATACTCCGCCGGCAGGCCGTCCGTATAGACGAGGTTGATATAGAGACTGTCATCATCTGCACACACATCTCCGATAGTTGCCGCTGCCCGCAAGGTATCGCAGTAACAAACCTCCACCGCCACGTTCAGCGTCACGACACTATCGCACCCCAACTGACTTATCAGCGTATCACGGTAGACTCCGCCACGGCGTATTTCCTGCCCGTGCCACGTAATAGGCAGTAAGGTATCGCACACCGTCAGCGCCGTGTCCGTTCGTAGCGTCGACAATATCTGCAACTGCAGTACTGATAGAGAGTCACAGCCAACAGCGTTTACCAATGTATCCGTCACGATTGTATCCCTATGAAAGGCACGACCGTTCCATAGATATGCCTCCCTATCGCATGCTTCTACTTTCAGAAGACTACCCGTTGGTTCCAAGAGCGACAAATTCAGACGGATGACGGAGTCACAGCCGTTACTGCCTATTACCGTATCGCGATATACGCCATCCGTCGTCAACCGCTGTCCGTGCCACAGCAACACATCGCCTCTACATAAGGTCGCCGCCGTATCTTCGTATAGACGGGGTATCACATTTAGCCTAAGCGTACAAACGGAGTCGCAGCCCACGCTATTTACCAAGGTATCTACGACCGTCGTATCCCGATTAAAAGTCTGTCCGTGCCATGTATATCGTTCATTCTCGCAGATCGCGTCGATAGTTACACTATCCGTACTGGATCCCGGCAGGATAGTAAGCCGAAACGGTTCACTCATGGTTCGACAGTTCTCGCATTCTATATTACCGGGTGCGGAAACCGCTACCTGATACCAGCCTGTATGAGATAGTTGGGTTGTAAACCCGGGTTCAATGGTATCGGATAGGACCGTCCAGGTACTACTATCCGGCGAGTACCACCATCGATAGACAGGCGTTAAGCCAAAGGCACCGTTATCTTCCCAGTCAACCCGGAAGGAATAGTTTTCGTTTATGCAAACGGTGTCATCCGATATAATTTGTATCGGAGAAGCACACAAGCGGATCTGAATATCATCTATCGCCAAATCATTTCCCGCACCAAAAGAAGTCACATCGTTGTATATAGTCAGTCGAATGGAATCTACACCGACGGGCACCGTGAATGTAAGACCGTGTTCGTACCATTTCGAGGAAAAAATGAAATCATTTTCTCCCAGTAAGGTCGAATCGTAGGGAATATCCCCTGTATTATACAAACCTAAGAGCGTTCCCGCTTGTGCATCCTCCAACTCAAATACCAGACGCGGATAGTCACGTGCTACCTGATGCCGATAGTTGTACGCCTTATTCACATTGGCAATATAGGCGATAAAGGAGAGTTGCGTACCGGGACATAA
>CAMJDT010000026.1 GCA_946404495.1 uncultured Bacteroidales bacterium | reverse complement strand
TCAGTGCGCCGGAAACACTGTCTATACCGGCTGAAAATACTACAGATGCCATAGTGGTAAAGGATATAGGTTATTGGTTATAGGTGATTGTTTTTGGCTTTGGCTATTAGCGTTGGCGTTAGCTATTTCAGCCAATGCCAATGCCAACAGCTAATTTCGGGGTCCCCGCGAATCTGTCGATTCGTGGGGAGAGCGGGGCCCCCAAAGAGCTTTGCTCGAATGGGGTGTCAGAGCGGAGGCCCGAGTCGCCTGTCGATTAAGCGTAGCGGTATCGACCTTTGCGACCTCGGAGCCGAACGCGATCAGCCCTGGTGCGCTTGGTCGTAGGTATCCAACTCCTCGGCCCAGATATACGACTTGAGGGTCGTCTTGCCGCCGGGCAGATCCTTTTGCGCGAGGAAGGCAGCCTTGTCGGCGGCTTGCTTCGATACATCGTGCATGCGGGTGTTGACCGCAGCGGCGACGGTTGCGAAGCGGACGCGGGCGAGCAATTCGGTCTCCTTGACGTCGGTCGAGCGCGTCACAGAGTCGAGGTCGCGGATGTAAACACGGGAGCAGTCTTTGCTCGTGGTGGGAGCCGTACGGTGGGTCGCCAGGATCATCTTCTGATCGGCGGCGTGCGGCGATTTCTTGTTGATTCGAGTCAGAGCACCGGATACGGTCTCAAACATCGGGGCATACGAAGCTTTTGCCATAGTTAGTTAAGGTTTTAAAAGGTTAAAAAATTAAGGTTTAGGTTAAATGGTTTTACTTCTTACTCGCATCATACGTCTCTACCGTCTTCGTCTGAATGACGACAGAGGTGTCTCCGCGTTGATAGTACTGGCTTTGCGTTGTAATCGTTCGGGTCACGTTGCAACTCGTGAGCCCGAGAGCTAATGCGAGGCAGGTCAACAACGCCGTCACTGCCGTCGCCACGATTTTGTAGATTTGTTGTTTACTCATAGCGATTTTGTTTTTTAGGTGCTTTTCGAAAAGTACGCTATACAATATACACAGCGAATCCCCCTCGTGCGTATCCTTGCGTATCTTTGCGTAAAAAAAGACAGAAAAAAATCACTTTTCTGCCTTTTTCCTTCCATTTACTGCAATTCCGGTCTCTCCACACCATCCATCAGCAGGTCTCTCAGAGCATCATCCTTTATCTCGCCTTCCACGACAGCATCCTCTATTCCCATCACGATCGGATAGTCCTTGGGATTGTAATCCACGTACGGATAACCCGGCAACTCCGCGTTCGGCCGACAGACATCGAGGTAGATCTCCGAGCGGATGCTCTGTACGTAGCGCAGATAAGACATCACCGCAGACTCCGTTATCCCGTCCTTCCACTGCCATCCCACCTCCTTTCCACGGATATACAAGGCCGTACGGGTGACGGTCAGCGGATAAATCAATTCCGACGGCAGATGTTCGTTCATCACAAAGACATCAGCCAGATGAATATTACCTGTTACGCTGTTCACTTCTACGATCTCAGCGTGTGTGCCCGAGGGCATCTGTTTTGTTTTAATCAATTTCAATAACATAATGTTTGCAGATTATTTCCACCGCTCCGGGTGGCAGTAGTATTTGTTTCTTGGTTAATTTAAACGGCGCGAGTTTTTCCCGCATCACCGGCGAGTTCAGCCATCGCATCATGGTATCATGACTCACCCCCGCCGCCCGCGCCAGCTCCGATTTACTCATCGCTTTCATTTTACTTCTCTTTGGGTTCTGCTCTCGCCGCTAACTCGGCGAGCATTTTTCTCCAACTTTTCCGAGCCATTCTCGAGAAAATCTCGATCCAATCTCGAGACATTTCCCGTATCCTTACATGCATCAATAATCGCTCCTTGCAGTTTCGTCTTTGCCTTAATCTGCGGTGCTAACTTATCGTACCAGTACTCTACTTTCTTTTTGATTGCTTGCCTGCGGCTGATAGCAACTAATATATCCCCTATCTCATCTTGTAGGATTTTGATACATTGGTCTACTATTAACTGTTTCTTGTACTTTGCTTTCTGTTTCCGCGTCGCATTTGCCGGCAATCTCGGCGGATTCTTCTGAAACACAGACGTCTTCCCGTTCCTTGTCCGGAACGTCATATCGCCTATCGTACCCGATAGCGAACTGATCAATGGTGATAATGTTACGTGTGCCATAATTTTTTACTTTTTAATTCTACCTAAATACCAAAAGTAACAAAGTAACAAAGTAACACATTTGTGTAACTTCATATTTTGGTCATTATATATAATATAATATATTATATTATTATAATGGGGATTTTATCAACACACATTTATGTGTTACCCTGTTACCTTGTTACCTTGGCTCGCTATCCGAGTCGCTTCCAATGACCGTCAGATACCTTGTCTATTCGACCATGTTTGCGCCATCTACAGAGTAACATCTTTACGGACGCTGACGATACACTCTGCCCCTTCCTCGCCCTTAGCTTGATCAACTCTCCTGTCGTGAACTCCTTCGGCAGCAACTCCAGCAGGCTCGTCGCAGCACCTTTCATCATTTCATCATTCATCATTCCATCATTAAATAGATGCTCCATCTGCTCGCCCCACAGCTCCATCTGGTTTCGAAACACATACTCCGCCACCCACTCGGCGAACTGTCCCACCGTCTTCGTGTACTTCCTGTTCTCCAACAGATAGCACAGCATCCCGGCTCGAAACCCTATCACGCCTGCACGTCTCCTGAGCGTATCCATCGCATGACTGTCTGCATCAATCGCCTGCTGTCTTTTCTTTTCCAGCCACTCTCCGATCACTGTCCCCACCTGAGCACATTCGATCTTACCCTGCTCCGTATCCAGCCTCCGTGCCCATCTGACAATCTCCGCCTTCTCGCTTTCCGTATACGGCGCAAACACCGGTATCTCCGTGAAACTCGTATCCGGCAGCTGTGCAAAGCACACACGTGTCGCCAGTCCGTTCTCCAGGTCCTTAAAGAACCGCCGCATCGAGTTCGGCGTACCCGTCAGTAGCAGGTTATAGTACACTCGTATATGCGCATTAAAACTCGCATCACTCATATACGCCTGCCCATATTCCGCGTTGTCAAAGGCCAATCGGTAGATATCGCTCTTCTGGCTCCACACGCCTGCTCGTTCACTCTTCACCAGCGTATCCATCTCCTCCCCGATTCCGATCAGGTGCTTCCCCTCCGCATACGTCAGTAGTTGCAGCAGCTTCGCGATTGAGATCGCCACGCCGTTATTCCTCGGGCACGCATGTGGATCCTCCGGCTGGTTCTTCGAGTTCTTGCTCGCCCTCAACTTATCCTTATACGCCTGCTCCTTCTCCCGCTCAATCGCGTCCTGCTCGTTAATCGGCGTCAGCAGCAGATCGATAGGCTTTCGGATGAAACTCTTTCCGCTCGCCGCCGGAGCCGTGATGCACGAGAAGAACGAGAGACTCTGCTCCTGCTTATCCAGGTACTCAAACCGTATCCGTGTTGCCAACGTCCCCAACACCGGCAGACTCGCGATCACCATCGCCGGTCTGTACTCCTCCGGCAGTCGTCTGCATACCAGCTTCAGTAACTTCGGCAGTTCCGGCATCGGCATGTCTGCCGCCTTTTCGTAGCTTCTGCTCTCGCGGCTAATTCCGCGAGCTTCGTTCTCTCTTTCGCACACCGAGATCGCCCCCTGCAGCACCATCGGCATCTGACTCTTCCTCGGCCGTCCGATCGCTGACGAAATCGCCTGCCGCCTCTCTTGCTCACTCAGACCAAAATCCGGCAGCACCCTCAGCAGCAGTTCCGCATCGAAATCGCATATATACCGCATATAGTTCGCCAGCGTGAAGTACACCGTATTCCTCTCCCCCACTTCTGCTCCTCCTCCATTCCCGGTACTGATCATCAACTGCTCCACGATCTCCTTATACGCTATCCCTCTATACGTCAGTTCCGCCGTGTCGTCCCCTTTGTCCTGTGCTCCGGGCGTCAGGCCGGAGTTCTCTCCGTCCATTTCTCCGGCATTATATGCCGGTAGTGCTATCATTGCTTCGTCCCCTGCTCCGGACGTCAGGCCGGAGTTTTCTCCGTCCATTTCTCCGGCATTGTATGCCGGTAGTGCTATCATTGCTTCGTTCCCTGCTCGGAACAAACGTTCCGAGAGCGAGTTTTCTTTGTCTTGTGCTCCGGGCGTCAGGCCGGAGTTTTCTCCGTCCATTTCTCCGGCATTGTATGCCGGCAGTGCTATCATTGCTTCGTTCCCTGCTCGGAACAAACGTTCCGAGAACAATCCCTCTCTGTCTTCATAGAGAATGTAGCTTCTCGGTACCACATAGCTCGCCCGTGCCAGATCCTTCGTCACGGCATCGTACTCCTTTATTCCCAGCACCTTCGCCATCCGCATCTGTGCTGCCTCGATACTTTCGCCCGTACGCCGCTCACCTATCACTCTCAGCCCCTTCCCGCTCGCCGTGATATGTACGAGCACGATACCATTCTGTGTAAATAGGTCTGTCAGCGCCAGCGATCTGTCAGCGCCAGCGGTCTGTATTCTGTCAGCGCAGCGGTCCAGAAAGTCCCGCGGCTCCTCTACGTGGTCCACATCCAGCATCGCCAGTCCGCTCGGCACGGCCTCTGCTGAGACCCTCCTTCCGTTCTTAAACTCCGCCGCATGCGGTATGATCACCGGCAGCTTTCTCTTCAGTGCCTGCTTCCGTTCGTTATAATCCGCCGCCTTCTCATCCAGCTTCGCGATTCGTTCGCATATATTCTTCACTTCGGGACTGTCAATCAGCTCGTCCCATTTCTCCTGACTGCAAAGTTTCGGTGCGCCTTTGCTCACGCGTTCCTGATATTGAAACATAATTTTAAATCTTAAATCTTAAATCTTAAATGGTAAATTCTTCCTTCTCCATTATCCTATCTCCCATCATCTCAGCCTCCGACTCCAGCGCCTCCGCCAGCTTCGCCTTCTTGCTGAACTCCGTGAACGGGAAGTAGAAGTGCACATACACCCCGTAGTCATCTACGCTCACTTTTCCATGCGCCGTACGATCCAGCGTGGTCTGTTTCTGACTCAACCCGCCCGCAGCTCGTTTTGCCTTTTCCTTCACTACGAACGTATCCTCGTCCACGTACTTCATCCTTACGTCACGCGACTCGCCGATCTTTATTACCGACTCGATTCCTTCATACTTCACGTTCATGAAGTAGAAATCACGACTCGCCTTCTCAGCCTTCTTACTGGCCGTCTGACCTTTCTTACTTGCCACCTTCGTGGTCTTTTTACTTGCCACCTTCGTGGTCTTTTTCGTTGCCACCTTCGTGGACTTCTTTCCATTCTCTTTCATTTTTGCGAATGTTTGTGCTCAGCCGGTGAAGCGCTTCCTGGGTACCCAAGCCCAAACCTCGCGGGTTAATAAATAAAGTTATTTGCGTCCTTCGTCCTTCCGGGGTCCCCGAAAAATTCGAAGGATTTTTTGGGGAGAGCGGGGCCCCCAAAGAGCTTTGCTCGAATGGGGTGTCAGAGCGGAGGCATCGGTCGCCTTGATGACGACGGGGTCGTCAGCCGTTGCGATCGATTGCCGAACGCGAAAGACGCTGCAAAAGTACTGCTTATTTCCCACCCGGGCAAAATATGCCCCAAAAACCCAATGAAAACCCAATAAAAACCCAATGGAACCCAATAAACGGGCAAAAAAAAACCACTGAAACCCAGTGGCTTTTAGAAGTATGCGATGAAGTTATTATAACCGTACCGCCGCATGCTTGGATAGCATTCCTGTAAGTGCTCCAGGATCTTTCTCTTACTCTCCCCGTGAAAATCCAGATAGCCGAGTTTCTCGTATTTCTTGAGGAATTCGCCCAGCGTTTTACCGGTACCCTCGCATGCCTTGCATAGCATCTTATCGAACTCCTCCGGCGTGTACACGCCCTTACTGTTCAGCACATCTGCATCTATATACCGGCACCTCTTCCCCATCTGCGCCTGCACCACCGGCTCATACAACTGCCTGTTCAGCTCGGCGATCTGTTTTCCCATATCAGCAACGTCCGTCTGCGCACAGAATATCTCATCCGTCATCCCGTCTGCCAATGCGATCAGCTGCTCTTTCTCTTTACTCTCCGGCATCGCGCACAATAAAGCCCGCATCTGGCCAAGATGCGATGCTATCGTTAATATGTGCGCGTTCGTAGTCATCCTCTCTATTGCAATAATCGTTTGAGCGATCGTATCGCGAATTTTTTTTCGGGCTGCAAAGGTACAACATTTTTTTCATATATGCAAATCCGGCCTCTCCATCCCCCTCTTTCATCCCGATTGTGAATGAATGTTGATAACGCTCGCAACTCCTTTATTATCGGGACATCTCAAATATGCAAATAAAAATGCAAAAAAAAGCCAAAAAAATGAAGATTTTTTTGGCCTTTATTTATCGGCTCTCAGAGCCCGTTTTTCAAAAAATCACGCTTCCGCGTTAAAAAATGAATTTTCTTTCCTTGTGCATTATGACTATACCGGTATCATATACAACGGTATATACCGTATCCATACCGTCCGTCTGCTACAAGGTACTTGATAGCGGCGATATTGTCAATCGTCTTTAATACACATTTTTAAGGACCACAAAAATACGTTTCAATACACATTTTTGAGGATTACTAACATGCATTTCAATACACGTTTTTGACCTAATCCGCTGCAAAGGTACTGCTTTAGGCATGCCGGGAGTAGGCAGTCACTCCTATAATCGCCAAAAAATCGCCAATTTTACGACTAAAATCCCTAAAAAATCCCTAAAAATTTTTATTTTGTGTGGCTATCCCCCTCAAGCATGGTGCGGTTAATCTATCACGACAGCTGTGCCGGAGATGGAGATCATGATCATTCCGTTGGATTGGCCCATCGTCTCGTAGCCAAAGCTGACTCCTACGATGGCATTGGCACCCATCTGCGTAGCACGTTGCTGCATCTCCTTCTGCGCGGTCTCACGTCCTTCGAGCATAGCGCTTTCGTAACTCTCGGTACGTCCTCCGAAGTAATAATCGACAGAGCGAAGCGGCGGAGAAATCCCGCAGCGATGCGCCAAAATCTTTGAGGAAGTTCTTATCTCGCATAGCTCGAACGATTACTACATTCCGAAGATAACCTCTCCGGACACCAAACCTTTGTATTCCTTAATGCTGTGACCTTCTATGGTCGGGGTTGTTGTGATAATCATATTGGTTAATGTTTTGTTTAGTTATGGAATAGTGGTTCGCATTGTGTCTTATTCACAACACGGTCGCGCATGAGTTTCATATCATTAAAATTACGGCTGACGTGTTGCACCAGTTCGATGTAGTTATCAGTGCCTTTTTCCTTATCTGTTATGTAATAATATGGCTTAATAGACACACAATTGGGATGCTCGAAGATGGTATTCAGTAATGTCCTGTCTGAATTGCCACACGAATGTCCCATGATAAGCACTTGGAAAGGCTCAGACTCTATAAAGGACAACATTTGTCTGTAGTTAGGAGCCTCCAAATATTTAATAGATTTTACATGGGATAAGCACGCATTGTTCTTGTGTGCCTTCAACTCTTTGAACTTGTCATCTAATTCATCTCCATAGCCAAAGATGATACTTTCTGGTTTAGATATTACGCCGTGTATGTGATTTTCCTGGTTTAGATAACGAGGCTGAATATAACGTTGTACAGTATTGGTATAATTGAAATTTAAGAACATTATTTCATTTGGCAAATAGAATGCATCAGGATAACCATTACATCTCGGTGACTGTTTCCATAGCTGAATTCTATGCATAGTTCTAGAATAATGCCAACCAAACTTGTCTATCTTTTCTTCTATTGGTCCATCGTCTTTCTGTTTTTCCCAATAAACTTTATGCTCCTTAAGACACTCAACACCATGAATAGACATATCTTCCTCTCGCAATGGAGCATATATAGCATTTAAGATACTTGGGATGATTTCCACATCTTTTTTCTCAACTTCTGTCAAATACTCCACAAGCAATGTTTGAAGACAGCGCAACTGTTTGTTTAAAGCCTTAATAGAAGGTTCTGTAGAGTTTACATTTGGATTACGGAAAGCATATTCTTTTAGCATATCATAATAATCTTGTTCAATGCCTCCCCACGTTTTGGATGCAATTCCTTTTCTTATTCTTTCAAAGAGAGGTAATATTCTAGATTCAAACTCTACCTTATTTTGAATCAAAGATTCGAAAACATCTTTCCCATAACCACGTTCCTTCCAAGGGATAGAATTTCCATAGAAAAATGTGTACAAAAATCCTTCTCCTAGATATCTAAAAGAACACAGGTCATCACTTGATACTTTTTCGTAGGTACGACCCATCTCTTTGATTCTTTTATCGTAGTACCAATTGATAAAGTCCGCATAGCTTGTTTTCAAGCCATGTGCCAGGTCAAAACCATTTCCTATGAGAACAAGTCTATTCATTCCCTATTTATCCTCTACAGCCAGCAACGTTGTATCACGATAGGTATGGAAGATGTTAAGCTGGATGGGCTTATAGTCTTTGAATTGATGGATAAGTTCCAAATCAAATACCAATCGTGGCTCCTTGTCGTTGCTCTTTGGATGGATTTCTGCCTTATTGCCGATACGCGCGATTTTAATCAGGTAAATATCTTTCACACCTTTTCCTTTGATATACGGCATAAAGTAGAACAACTTATTGAGCGCTATCGTGGACGGGAAGTTCTTTGTCTTACCAGTATAGTAAATCTTTGTTTGTCCGCCATCCAAAAAATACTCCTCGTTATCCTCTCTAACCAAGCCGATAAGCACACGTTTCATCGGGTCTAAAACTACTGTCTTTTTCGGAGCTGCATAGACAATTTTATCTTCAGTATGCTCGAACAAAGACAGCTCCAGCTTTGGTTGTCTATCACGGTGTTCCTCGATAGGATGAGTAGAAACCGGTTCCTCGTCGTAGATGAAACGATATAGCGATATGCCAACCTCGCGCACGATACCGCACACGAGCGCATTACCCATTAAGAACGCGCGACGACCATCGGATACTTCTGCGTGCAGCGTTTGGTTGTCTGGGAACATGTTTAGACGCTCTAACTCCACAGGAATTAAACGACGATAGCGACCACTACGCGTTTGGATGACATGTTTGAAACGTGAAGGGGCACTTCCGCCTTCACCGGTAATCATTGTCCGAGAAGGACGATCTAACGGGTCAGGGAAAGCCATACCTCCTTCGGAGAAGTCGTACTCGAAGCCTTCTTTACTTACGCGGTGAATCTTCTTTGCGCCTTTCTCATATTGCCATTTCGGTAGCTCCTCGTCTGAGATAAAGAATTCTTCCGGAACAAACTCTTCGTCCACAATTATATCACCTAACAATTGACGCGGACCTTCATATCTCGGGTCAGCATTAACAGTATAGACATGACGGTCAATCATTATTCCTGCATTGCAGAAAGGAGTGTCTTTCTTGTCTTTATTGAAGTTATCGGATACCTCTTTAATAGACCCCTCTATGTCAAATGTTCTCTCGGTACGATATACTTGTTCAAATGGGAAAGCGGTTGCCAGCACGCCATCAAAGAGCACCCAATCTCGATTATTTATAACCTTGTTGGCAACAATGCTATTCTTCTTATATGCGACAATGTAGGTACGTCGACGACGTTGTGGCATACCATAGTCGGCCGCGTTGATAATACGCCATTCTACGATATAACCAAGATCTGAGAGTGATGCTAAGATAATAGCAAAGTCACGTCCGCGTTGTATAGCCGGTGAGTTAATGATACGATCTACGTTCTCCAAGAAGAGGTAATTCGGACGATTCTCGCCTTTCTCGTTGATGATACGATATATTTGCCACCAAAGCACACCTTTCTTGCCCTCGATACCACCAGACTTGCTTAATGTTGACGCCACTGAATAATCTTGGCACGGGAAACCGCCAACCAACAAATCGTGGTCGGGTATATCGCTCGTGTTCACGAGATTAATGTCTTGATTACTATGTCCTTCCTTGCCAAATCGTGCTTGGTAAACGATTGAAGCATCCTGATGTTGCGTGGAAGGTTCCCATTGATTATTCCAAATGGTTTTATAGGCATCTGATGCGCCTTCCAATCCAATACGGAAACCGCCCACTCCTGCAAATAACTCTACTACTTTAATATCTTTACTCATTTTCAATTAATTTTTTCACAACTTTACGACTAAGCCAAATGCTTTGTGGAATCATTTTCAGCCCATTAATTTCCAAGGTTTTATATTTGTCAGCAGACGATGTTGCGCCACCTCTTACAAATACAGCATTTGTTTTTGCTTTGGGGAAATTCGGGGCTTCTCTAACTGTCCCAGACGTATTAAGTCTTCCGGCCAACGAATAACCAACTTGTGGTTCTATACGAAGTTTTTTGTTGATGATAAGGTCACGAACCTCATCCCACGTCTTTTTCACATTATCATTGATAAACTTCTCATCAAAGAAAACGCGCTTGAAGCCTTCAAAGATAATCTCGTGACCAACGTATCGGTATATGATAAATAGGAAATGGTGACCTGCAAAATAATCGTATATTGCAGAATCCTCAAACTCATTTTCGTTCGTCCATTCAATCAAGTTGGGCAAGAAAAGTTTCATATCTTCCTTACCTCTACCATTTTCCCATAACGGAACACTCTTTGCTATAATACCAATCTTTGCAAAATCCTCTATATCATTCAATTTAGAGGCATGTCCTCCAAACATTTTGACAACAGCATTTTCTGCAAAGTTCTTAACACCTAAATTGATGTCTACGTTTAGAATCTCGGCTATTTGCTTAAACGTCTTTCCCTTGTATAGATTAGTCAATTGCTTGCACTTCTTATCGAGATCTTCGTATTTGCTGATACTCTCGCTTAGTTTCTCGTAGCTTTTATTCGAGAAATAGTGGTCTGCAATAACTGTTGCATATGACCGTTTCAAACGGAATCGAGGATTGTTTGGGTACTTAGGTGCCGTATCAATCAACATCAATTGGCTACGCAATTCATGTGACAGACGCGGATATTGCGCCTCTCGTTCTTCCTGTGTGCGAAAGTCCTGATGTATAACGATTAAGAAGTTGCGCACCAATAGCCAATCCTGTCTGAGAAGCAACTTATCTTCTGCGCTAAACTCATAGAATTGGAATCCAAGTATTGGGAAGTCTTTATATTCACTCAGAGTTACAGTTACGGGCGAATTATACCAGTAATATACCCAAAGCATATGAGCCAGTTTGTGCCAGAAGTTGGATGTTTCGAACTCTTCCTTTACTATGGTCGAAATAGATACCGCTGTAATACTAACCGATTCTTTACACTCGTAGATATATTGAGAATCAGCCTTCTTAGGCTTTATCATTCCTGTTGTCTTTATTTCCGTAGAAACTCCGTCAACCAAAATATCCGGCTCTTGCTTGCTGTCTTTTTTGCAACCAAGGATAGACATCTCAACAATATCACCTGCGATGCCCTTCATCTTATCACGTCCTGCATGGTGCAAGAAGAGTTTAGCTTTGTCTACTTCGAACAAAGTTTTACCGATAGAGGCTTTTAGCAAATCCTCTACTTGTTGCCGCGTAAAAACTCGGCTCGGGTCAGTTTCTGGTACCATATCTTTTTTCTCTTACACCCTTTTACCCATTTCGTAGGCTTCTTTCAGTTTGGCGTTGCCGTCTATTTCGCGCGGACCATCTACACCGCCACAGAACACACGACCCTTCAACTCGGACTTGTCAAAACACTCAATCCAACCGCCTAGACCCATCTCTGCACGCTTCGGCGAGTTCAGATCATCGTCAGCTGCTGTCGTCAACAAGTATATGTCACGGAAACGGTAGTCCTTCGGATACATGGCGTTCATTCGGTCAATCAGGGTCTTCATCTGCCCGGACATCTCATAATAGTAGATAGGCGTTGCCCAGCATACCACATCCGCGTTGAGCACACTGTCCATAATAGGCAGCACATCGTCCTTGAATACACAGGTGCCGGTCTTCTGACACGACAGGCAACCGATACAGAACTTAATCTCTTTGCCACGCAACGAGATGAACTCCACCTTGTGACCGGCTTCTTTCGCTCCGGCGGCAAACTGCTCTGCAAGGGCATTGCTATTCGACCCCGCCCGCAGACTCGTTGATATTACTACTACTTTTTTGCTCATCTTCATTTCTCAAAATCAAACAAACCGAATAGCGTGAACTATCCGGTTGATCTCTTGAGGAGAAAAAGCACAGGCAAGCGGGGCAAACAACAAAGTCGGCAAACTCGGTAAGAATACCCCACTCACCCATGCAGAACACGGATAGCGGGTACATATAACTCCTTCTTACCTAATTAAGCTTGCCGACTTGTTGTTGAAGGTATATGCCTACTTGACTATGCGATAAATATGTTAATCAGTTTTCTTTGTTTACACTATTTTTTACTATTTTTTGTTTCTATTTTCGTTTTTGTTTCTATTCTTCAGTTACTATGCTTTGTTTCTATTCTTCAGTTTTGTTTCTATTCTTCGGTTACTATTTTAACAACCTGTTCTTATCTTCAACTCTCCCCCCTCAACCCTGTTCCTTTTTTCAACTCATTCTACCCTTAGCCTGTTCCTTTTTTGAATCCACACTCTCTCACCTAATCACTTCCAACCATAGCCTGTTCTTATCTCGTTTCTTAGCCTCAAGGGCACGATTATTTCATTCGAACGATTATTACCTTTTCAGCCGTCTCCGGTCTGACGTTCCCGATTTATCTCACTTCATTCAGCACAACATCCGGGTTCCAGTCCATCTTCATGATGGCAGATAGTTTCTTGCCTAAGTCCTTGACAGAATGACCACAGTGGTACAGCGTATCGTCGATAATCACCCAACGGTCGTGCGAGGACTTGGACCACTTATGCGTGTTAACCGGTTGCTTGCCTTTACCGGCATTATGCATATCACGTAGCGACTTATGCTCTCCATCGGAGTAGATATCCGCAGTCACACCCTTTGCACGCACGTCGAGCATATCAAACGTCTCTGCATCAATATAGCCATCGATGATAATGACGCGTTTCGTAGCGGTCTTGATGATCTTCTCCAGCAGTACACGAGCCTCGAAGAACTTCCCTTCAAAGAAAATAGCTTCTTTCGGAGTAGTAGTTCCTTCATCCAAACGCCTGAACACCTCTTCAAACTTCTTATCGTTTTCAGCGAGATGCGAAGATAACTCCGCTTGAGATGCATTCATCGCTAACTGATTGCGTTCCATTACTTCCAAGCGTTGGAATACCTGTGCATTAGAGGCGATAAAATGACGCATTGCGTTAAACGCGCGCATTATTTGGATATTCATGCTGATTGCTTGCGGTGAACGAAGAACACCACTCAGCATAGCTACACCGTTTTCGGTGAAGGCATAAGGCAAATATCGTTGACCGCCCCGCTTGTTTGAGGTTGCAAATTGTGACTTCAAGTTATCCGAACCATCGTTCAAGGTTGCAAATTGTGACCTTGAAATATCGTTTGAGGTTGCAAATTGTGACCTCAAAGATTCTACCTCCTCTTTCGAGAGTTGGAACATAAAGTCCCCAGGGAAACGTTCGAGGTTACGTTGCACTTGCTGATTGAGACGTTTTGTCTCTACTCCATACAGCCGTGCCAAGTCACGATCAAGCATAACTTGCTTTCCACGAATGACGCGGATAAGGTTCTCAATGTTCTCCAACGGCTGTAACGATGTCTGCTCCGCCTTAACTATTTCGTTCTTATTTGCCATAGTCTCAATTTTCAGCCTGCAAAGATACAACATTTTTTTCAATTATGCAAATCTATTTGCAAATTTATAGAGGAATCGCTGCTTTTTGCAGCCACGTACCGGGAGAGCGGGATAACGAGATCATGAGATCGGGGGATCGGGGGATAGCGGGATAAAGGGATTACGGGAGATGGGGGAGGGGGAGGCAGAGGTCGAGGTAGATGGGGAGGTGGTCGGAGAATCCGTAGGGGTTGTAATGGAGGCCGTGGAAGGTGCGATTGGGCGTGGCATCGAGGAAGCGCGGATCTTCCTCCAGGAGCAGGGAATGACGGAGAATACGGACATCGGAGACCCTGTCCAGCGCGGGCGAGAGGTACATCTGGTCCAGGCAGTTCCAGATACCCCGATAGCGGTGTGTACCCTCCCCCTGTTCGGAGAGCGGGATCATGCGATTGGTGAGTCCAGGCAGGTCGTCCTCGGGGCTGCTATTCATATCTCCCATAACGAGTAGAAGGGCATCCGGATGGATAGCAAGGATGGAGTCGGCGTGATGGCGGATGACCTGCTTGGCAGCCCGGCGTTTCCAGTCAGAAGCCTGTTTGCCACCGCGCATGGAGGGGAGGTGACACTGGTAGATATGGAGCGTATCGCCGGTAGGGAGGCGTCCGGCGGCATAGAGGATATCGCGTGTGGATTCGCGTCCCAAAGGCACGGTAAGCGCTGCGGAGTCAACGGGATAGAAGAGTAAGGGGTCGTAGAGGAGCGCCACATCGATACCGCGCCGGTCGGGTCCCTCGAAATGGAGGAAGCGGTAATGGAGGTTGCTCAGACAGCGGCAAAGGAGCCGAAGGCAGGAGGCATTCTCCACCTCTGAGAGTCCGACGACGGCCGCCTTGTCCTCTCCGCCCAAGATCGCGACGACGCGGGCTATCTGCTGCGCCTTACGACGATAGCGAGTCTCGTTCCAATAATATTGCCCGTCGGGCAGGAAATCGTAGTCAGAATGGAGCGAGTCGTGGGTAGCGTCGAAGAAGTTCTCCACATTGTACGACGCCACGCGCAGGCAAAAATCCGCAGCCGCAGCGAGGCGGGAGAGGGAGAGGAGCAGTATAAAGAGTGCGACGCGTCTCATCAGGATAGCATAGCCAAGGCGGTACGGAGCGCACGCAGGAGGGCGTCGATGTCCTCGCGGGTGTTGTAGAGCGCGAGGGAGGCGCGGACCGTGCCGGGTACGCCGAGATGGTCGATGAGAGGTTCGGCACAATGGTGACCGGTGCGGACGGCTACGCCCTGACGGTCGAGCAGCGTACCGACGTCGAAGGGGTGGATGAGTTCGCCATCGGGTCGGAAGGCGTTGAAGGAGACCGCTCCGGCTTTCTCAAGAGAGGCGGCATAGACGTGAATGCCGGCGAGGGTGAGGAGTTGCTCCTCCAGGTAACGAGTAAGCTCAGATTCATAGTCCACGATGGCCTGCCGGCCGGTCTCGTCGATATAATCCAGGGCGCGCGAGAGGGCGTAGGAACCGATGAAATCGGGTGTGCCGGCTTCGAACTTATAGGGTAGGGTATTGTAGGTGGTGTTGTCCCAACGCACATGTTCGATCATCTCGCCTCCTCCCTCGGCAGGCGGCAGGAGGTTGAGCCAATGTTCCTTGCCATAGAGGACGCCGAGCCCGGTGGGGCCGTAGATCTTATGCGCCGAGAAGGAGAGAAAATCGCAGTCGAGATCCTGCACATCGACGATGAGATGCGGTACGGACTGCGCGCCATCTATGGCGACGGGGATATTGCGCTCGTGGGCCAGACGGATGATGTCGCGGACGGGATTGATGGTGCCTAAGACATTGCTGACGTGGGCGAGGGCGACGAGTCGTGTGCGGTCGGAGAGCAGGGTAGGGAAAGCCTCAAGATCGAGCGTGAGATCGGGCCGCAGCGGTATGACGCGGAGCGTGGCATGCTTGCGTTGGCAAAGCATCTGCCAGGGGACAATATCGGAGTGATGTTCCACAGCGGAGACGATGATCTCATCGCCCTCGTGTACAAAGGCTTCTCCAAAGGAGAAAGCAAGGGTATTGATGCTGTCGGTGGTGCCCTTGGTGAAGATGATCTCGCGCGAGGAGGCGGCATGGATGAAATCGGCTACGCGTTGGCGGGCCGCTTCGTGGCGGGCGGTAGCGACCTGACTGAGATGGTGGACGCCCCGATGGATATTGGCATTCCAGGTGGTGTAGGCCTCCGTAAGGGCGTTGATGACGCAGAGGGGTTTCTGGGTCGTAGCCGCATTATCGAGATAGACGAGCGGGCGGTTGTAGACCTGCTGATTCAGGATGGGAAAATCGTCTCTATTCATGGTTTGTAGTAACTCTGTTCCAGTATCATTTGTGCATCTCCCTCCGCCATGAGTTGCCGGAGGGTGATGTCGGGATTATGCTTCATATAACTCTCCACGATACGCCAGCCTACCCAAGTGCCGAGTCGTCCGGGCGAATCCTGGGTGACCTCTTGGGTAAAGGGGCCATCGTTGAGGTAGGAGGTGAGGATCTTGCTGTCGGTGGTGAAGAGGTCGCGTTTGTCCATGATGGTGTTCCAGATGGCCCGTTCGTACTTGAGGCACCAGCGCCATTGTTCGCGGGTATATCCCATCACCTCATAATCGGGCTGCTGAGGCATCAAAAGGCTGAGCAGGAACATGATCTTACCGCGGTAGATCATATTCTCCAGGAGACGGTTTTTGGTGCTTGTAAAGGGAATATTGCGGAAGAGGTAGGCGCTGACGACATCAGTAGCGAGACACTCGGGACGCATCGTCTGCTTCTGGTAGTCATAGACGACGCGATTATAGTACTCGTAGTCGGAGCCGAGATACATATCGGTACCGGCCGCGAGGTCGTCGTCCACAAAGAGGACGGAGGCATTGAATCCGGAGATGAACAGCGTGAGCGAGGGGAGATGTGCCTCGGGGTAGAGATAGAGATAGCGCGTGAAGGCCTCGTCGAGTTCGGTTTGGATAGGCGTGATGTCGTGGAACAACTGCTTGACACGCAGGTTCGTTTCGCGAAAGCCATAGAGCGTGTCGCCAAGGAACAGCGGCAGGGCTTCGGCGAGATAGGCGGTATCGGAGGAGGGGATGCCGAGGATATCTTCTACCCACAGGGGCATGAAGTCGGGGAACTCATCATAGAGGATACGTATATCCTCGACGGCCGATTCGGCGCGTACGTTCATAACCGCCTCGTCGAAACGCAAGACGGCGACGTGCTGCGGGGTCATATCTGCGGGAAAATACTGCGGTTCCTTATGGCAGGCCGTCAGGGTGAGGATGAGTCCGCAGAGCAGGAGTTGGAAAATAGGCTGTTTCATATGATCAGGCGTTCATGATGCGTCCGTCGCGCATCTCGATGATACGGTCGGATATGCGTGCTGTGTCGGGGTCGTGGGTGACGACGATGATGGTCTGTCCGTAGCGCTCGCGCATCTCGAGCAGGAGATGATTGAGTTCCTTTTTGTTCTGCTCGTCAAGGCTACCGCTGGGTTCGTCGGCGAGGATGAGGGAGGGCTGCATCATCATCGCTCGGGCTGCGGCTACGCGCTGTTTCTCGCCGCCGGAGAGTTGGTTGGGGCGATGGGAGAGACGGTCGCGGAGTCCTAAGTCGGAGAGGAGTCGGGTAGCTCGGGAGCGTGCTTGTTCGTCGTTCTCACGGGCGATGAGCGCGGGCATCATCACGTTCTCCAGGGCCGTGAACTCGGGCAGGAGTTGGTGGAACTGGAAGATGAAACCGATATGGCGATTGCGGAAGTCGGCCAACTCTTTCTCCGAGAGGAGGGATATGTCGGTACCATCGATGAGGATGGAACCGCTATCGGGTCGGTCGAGCGTACCGATGATCTGCAGCAGGGTGGTCTTGCCGGCGCCGCTCTTGCCGACGATGGCGACGATCTCGCCCTTATTGACGGTAAGGTTGACGCCCTTGAGGACCTCAAGCGTACCGAAACGCTTGTGTATGTCAGTCACTTGTATCATAGGCTTTCTCAATGATTTCGATTGCTTTTTCAATTATATCGTCTTTGTCCGTGCTATGGAGGTTGACCTTGACGTGGGGTGTGATACCTTTCTCGATACTGTTCTTGGAGGTATTGGTCATGCGGACGCTGGAGAAACGGATCATCCATCCGTTGGGCAGTTCGTAGCTAAGCGGCATACCGCCTCCACCCCCGCTGCGTCCGCCTACGATGAGGCAGTTAGGGGCATGGCGCATACAGTTGATGAAGAAATTGGTAGCCGAATAACTATGGCGATTGCTCAGGACGATGACCGGTCGGAGCCATTTGCTGAGCATATCATCCTTGCGCACCCACATCTCTTCGAGTTCGGAGAAATCGTCGTGCCCGGGGCCGTTCTTATGCTGCCAATAGCCCACGAGCGTATCGCCGGGAATGAAGGTGGAGGCCAGACGGTAGGCGTTCTCGAGGCTGCCTCCGCCGTTGTGGCGCACATCGAGGATGATGCCGAGGCAGTCCTGAAACTCGGTGAGGACGTAGTACATATTATTCATACTGAACCCCGAGGAGAAAGATCCGTAGTAGATATAGCCTATCTTGCCGGAGTCGATGAGGCAGTATTGGAGTCCGCCGGCGGTACGGTAGTCGGTGAGGTAATAGGTAGTGAGGATATCTTGATCGAAGTTCTCCGGATAGCCCTCGTACCACTTCTCGCAACGCGATACATCGAAGTCGGAGTAGAGATTGACGTGCCCGTCGCAGAGCGTATCGAGCATGCGATCGAAAAGGTCGAAGAGACCCTTGTAATCGTCGGCGGCGAGCTGCTGAACCTGCGGTAGGTAGAAGTCGTGGACAGCGAGCCAGTCGATGTCTTTCTCGTCGACGAAACAGTATTTCTCATCGATGGTCCGCCACAAGCACTCGAAATTGCCCACGGGGGTATTGTCGTAGACGCCATCCATATCGCGGGTGCAAGCCGTGAATAAGAAGAGCGGGAACACTATGTAGAGCAGGCGTTTCATTACCATTGATTCAGGTCTTTAGCGGGGTGGACACGATAGCGGAAACAGGTGCCGACGACAGCCTCGACTTGCTCGCGCGAGAAAGACATATCCCCGGCTCCATACTCGAGATAAGCGTGCGCGATGCCGAGGCGCCAGGTGGAGTGGGGGCAGCGGATATCGAGCGTGAGTTCGTGGCGAAGGAGGCGATGATTCCACATGCCGCTACAACGCACGCGACCGGAGACACCCTCCGTCATCTCGTAGTACGACTCCCAATAATCGGGCATGAAATCGATGCCTATCAGGTTCGCACGGATGAGATAGCGCAGGCGGAAATCCACTTTTCCTTTTGCAAAGCAAAAGGACACACCCGCCAAGGCACATACATCGGCCGCGGCATCCATGGAGTAGGGTTTATTGACCTCGCGGGCATGCATGCGCGGCGCAAAATCCAGATTAAGGTAGGGACCAAGCAGGATTTGGATACGAGGTTGCGACCAGTTCCATGCATAGTAAGCCCCCCAGCCGCCGTTGAGGTGGAGCTGATAGACCAGGTTATTCTTAGCCGACGAGTAGATCCAGGCGAAACGCAGATCGACCTGCCCGACGTGTGCCCAACCGGGATGACGACTAAAAGGCTGCCACCACTCGTTGCCAAGGCCCACCTGCATACCCGTATAGCGCAGGGGACTGAGGTAGCGGTCCTGCAACCACAGTCCGCCGACATGGACACGGAGGATATCCTCATGTTCCACGCCGTAGCCATCGTCCGATGCCATCAAGGGTGCAGAGAGCAGCAACAAGGCCAACAACACTATGTAGTTATTCCATTTCAAGTTTCAAATGTATGATTTCCAATTTTCGCTGTCAATTTTCAACTATCAGTTGTCTGTCTCCGTTCTCGAGGACAGAAAGGCGGAGATAGACGGTATCTTCGGGTAAGATGCGAGAGATAATGTCCGGCCACTCGATGAAGCAGTAGTTGCCCGAATAGAGGTACTCCTCCGCTCCGAGGTCGAGGGCTTCGGTAAGAGATTTGAGCCGGTAGCAATCGAAATGGTACACTTCTTCGGTACGCGCACTATCGGGTGCAGGTATCTCGTAGACGTTGACGATGGCGAAGGTAGGACTATTGACGATGTCGTCGCTACCGAGTTCGCGGAGCAGCTGTTTGACAAAAGTGGTCTTACCGGCTCCCATCTTACCATCGAGGGCAAAGACACGATGAGGGGCTGATTGTTCCACAACGGAACGAAGCGAGACACACTCGCCGGCTTCGTTGAGAAGAAAAAGCCCTTCCAAAACATCATTTTTTAGCGTATAAGTATGCATGTCGTCAAAAATATTCAATTCTCAGGGCGTTATTTTTGCTCTAAAATGCTCGTAACACCTTATTCCAAGGGACTTTCCGAGCAATTGTACCCACTCGTCCTGTTCGGCGCTTCCAGCACGACGGACAGAGTGGAAATGGGAGAGGATTTTTTGCTTCGTTTTGGGCCCAACTCCTTGAATCTCATCGAGTTCGCTCTCCGTTTGGTGCTTGGAACGCTTCTTTTTATGATAGGAGATGGCAAAACGATGCACCTCGTCCTGAATCTCGACCATGAGACGGAAGACTTCGTCCGTCACTTTCATACCGATCTCGCGGGGAGGGAATCCGAAGAGGAGCACATTGGTACGATGCTTGTCATCTTTCTTCAGTCCCGCGATCGGAATGGAGAGTCCCAACTGCTGTTCCACGGCTTCACGGATGGCATGCATCTGACCGATACCGCCATCGGCGATGATGAGATCCGGTAATTCACCGTTTTCATCGAGGATTTCCTGATATCGGCGACGAACAACTTCACGCATCGAGGCATAGTCATCCTGACCCTCAACGGTCTTGATACGGAAGAGTTTGTAATCCCGTTTGGAGGGCTTTGCCTTACGGAAGACCACGCAGCCGGCTACAGCATCCGTTCCCTGGATATTAGAGTTATCAAAACTATCGATGAATAAAGGCAGTTTCTGCAAGCCCAACATCTCCTGCAGCCGGCTCAAAATACGTGCCGCGCGCTGGTCGGGATTGAGTTTGTCGGACTGACGAAGTTTATCCTGTTTATACTGGCGTACGTTCTGCATCGCGAGGTCAAGGAGGCGCTTCTTATCTCCGGAGACCGCGATATTGATATGCAGATTTTCGTTGAATCCATCGGGAATAAACGGAACGAGTACATCGAGCGTATCGCTATGGAGACGCTCGCGGAGTTCGATCATACCGTGCGCAAGGATTTCCTCTTTGGGTTCATCCAGGTGCTTACGATACTCGATGGTTTGTCCCTGCACGATACTGCCGTTTCTGACATGCAGCATCGAGATAAAGACATCGTTATCCTGCTCGTCGTAACCAAAGACATCGAGTTCGCCGAGGTGGGTATTACTGATGATGGTCTTGGAGCAGAATTTCTCGATGAGTAAAAGCTTTTCCTTGGTTTGCTGTGCCAGCTCATATTGCATCTTAGAGGCATAGTCGGCCATCTCAGATTCGAGTTGGCGCGCGATAGCGCGTGCATCGCCGCGGATGATGCGTTTGGCTTGAGCGATATAGTCGGCATAGGCCTCGTTGGAGACACATTGCTCGCAGATGCCGCAGCAGGTATGCAGATGGTATTTGAGGCAGAGTCGGTATTTATGATCGGCTACGCCTCGGCAGGTCATCGGCGTATTACAAGTGCGGATAGGATAGAGTTTATGGACCAGCTCAACGACCAAATCGACCGTATTGCCATAACTGTAGGGGCCAAAATACTCGCCGGCGCCTCGAATAAGTTTGCGTGTCTTAAAGACGCGAGGATAATCCTCGCGCGTGATGCAGATGCTGGGATAGGATTTGCCATCCTTGAGCATGATGTTGTAGTGCGGCTGATACTGCTTGATCAGGTTATTTTCCAACAGGAACGCATCCTGCTCACTATCCACGACTACATACTTGAGGTCGGCTATGTGCGCTACGAGTTGGCGTGTCTTGAGCCACTCATGCTCTTTCTGAAAATACGAAGCTACTCGCCGACGCAGGTTTTTCGCCTTGCCGACATAGATGATTTCGCCCTCGCTATTGAAATACTGGTATACCCCGGGTTTCTCCGGCAGTCGGGCGACGAGTTGCTTAATATGTTCAGAGGGATTACTCATCCACCGTCAAACCAAAGAGGCAGTATACATCCTCCGCCTTCCCCTGCAGGTACTCGCGTCCGTGGAGGCCCAGCAATTCGATAGCGCAGTTGACATAGACTTTCTTAACACCCAATTTCTTAACCAGAGTAATCGCCGCATCCATGGAGCCTCCGGTAGCCAGGATATCGTCGTGGATAAGCACGACATCATCGGGGGAGAGGGCATCCTGATGGATCTGGATGGTATCGTCGCCGTATTCCTTGGTATAGGTCACGGATACCGTCTCGGCCGGCAGTTTATTCGGCTTACGGATAGGAACGAATCCCACACCCAGTTCGATCGCTACAGCCGGCGCCAGAATAAAGCCGCGGGACTCGATACCCACTACCTTGGTAATACCCAAGCCGCGGTACTTACTGACGATCTCGTCGCGCATCCAGCGCAAGCCGTCGGGGTTCTCCAGGACGGTAGTAATATCCTTAAACTGGATACCCTTGATCGGGAAATCGGGCACATTACGGACCAATGCTTTTACTTCTTCAACTGTCATAAATATTTACCATTTAATTATTTACAAATTACCATTTTGTTAATTGTTCCACGTGGAACACACAACTATCTTCCAGCCAAAACGAGCAGCACACTAATGTCATTGGGACTCACTCCGGGTATGCGTGCGGCATCGCCAATCGTGCGTGGACGAATGCGGGACAGCTTCTGCCTAGCCTCGGTACTGAGGGACTGGATCGCGTCGTAGTTCATCGATTCGGGAAGCGAGACATAATTCAACCGGCGCAGTTTATCCGCGGCCAGCCGCTCGCGGTCGATATAACCCTTGTACTTAATCTGAATCTCAGCACTCTCGATCACTTCGTCACGCACAACTCGAATCATATCCAGATATTCGTGCAGGAAGGGGACGACTTCTGCAAGCGATGAGATCGTAAGTTGCGGGCGGAGGACGAGATCCACGAGGCGTGCCGGATGATCGATAGGCGTGGTGCTGGAGTTAACAAGAAGTTGATTCACCTCTTCGGGACGCACAGAGCGAGAATAGAGATACTCCGTCAGATCCTCTATCGCATCGTATTTAGCCCGGAAGAGTTCGTAGCGTTCGTCGGTAGCGAGCCCCAGATGCCATGCGCGATCCGTAAGCCGTTCATCGGCATTATCCTGACGCAGGAGGATACGGTATTCGGCTCGAGAGGTAAACATACGATAGGGTTCGTCTACGCCCTTATTGACCAAGTCGTCGATGAGCACGCCTATATAACTCTCATCGCGATGCATGATAAAGGGTTCGGCATCGTTGATATTGAGGTGGGCATTCACGCCAGCTACAAGGCCTTGACCGGCAGCCTCCTCATAGCCAGTGGTACCATTGATCTGACCGGCAAAGAAGAGATTGCGGATGAGCTTGGTCTCAAGGGTATGATGGAGTTGGGTAGGGTCGAAATAGTCGTATTCGATCGCATAGCCTGGACGGAAAAGGATGGCATGCTCAAGGCCGGGAATCGTGTGGAGGGCATCGATCTGCACCTGCCAGGGAAGGCTGGAGGAGAAGCCGTTCACATAGTATTCATGGCTATCCACGCCCTCAGGTTCGAGATAAAGTTGGTGGGCATCCTTATCGGCAAAAGTGACGATCTTGGTCTCAATACTGGGGCAATAGCGAGGACCGATACTCTGTATCTGGCCATTATAGAGAGGCGAGTCTTTGAGTCCGCCGCGTAATACTTCGTGGGTAGCGGTATTGGTATAGGTAATCCAACAACTCATCTGTCGGAGCTGACGCTGTGCTGACGGCAGATAGGAGAAGTGATGATTATCGTCGTCGCCGGGTTGTTCAGTCATAGCCGAGAAATCAATACTCCGCGCATCCAGACGAGCAGGAGTGCCGGTCTTCATTCGACCGGTAGTAAACCCAAGGGAACGTAACTGTTCGGTCAGACCGTAGGAGGCAAGTTCGGAGACACGGCCTCCGGGTATCTGAGCGCGTCCTACATGCATGAGGCCATTGAGAAAAGTGCCATTGGTCAGCACTACGGCACGTGCCAGGAAGGTAACGCCCAAGAGCGTCTTTACGCCATAGACGGCCTGATCCTTAATGATGAGTTCAACTACGGTATCCTGCCAGATGAAGAGATTGTCGGTCGAAGTCAGCACGCGCGTCCACTCATCGATGAAGCGCTTACGGTCGCTCTGACTGCGAGGACTCCACATAGCAGGACCCTTGCTACGATTGAGCATACGGAACTGGATCGCCGTACGATCGGTAACGATGCCGGTTTGTCCACCCAAGGCATCGATCTCACGTACGATCTGCCCTTTGGCGATACCGCCAATAGCGGGGTTGCAACTCATCTGACCGATCTTATTCATATCCATCGTGATGAGAAGCGTACGACTACCCAGGCGGGCTGCTGCGTGTGCAGCCTCGTTGCCGGCATGACCGGCTCCTACCACTATGACATCATATCTGAACTCCATATGCACGTAACTTGGGGATGAAGGCGCCTTCGTAATGCTCTATCTCGAGGATTTGGGAGTTATCCTTGTCGGTAAGGATGCCGATGATATCAAAACGCGGGGTCTTGGTGGACCGCTTGGTTTTGATATATACATTGGCAGCAGATACCATATGATGGCGCTTATCTTTGTCCACAAATTCTTCGGGTCGCTTGCCAAAGACGGAGGTACGGGTCTTTACTTCCACAAAGGCAATCGTCGTCTTGTCCTCGGCGATGATATCCACCTCCAGGTGTCCCATTTTCCAGTTACGTTCGAGGATGCGGAATCCTTTATTCTTCAGCAAATCGACTGCGGCATTCTCTCCGAAAACGCCAACCTCATTCTTAATATGAAGATGCCCGAAAGTCATGGATTAGAGGGTCCATTCAAAGCCGTCCTTGGTGTCCTTAATCGTAAAGCCGAGATCGGTAAGGGAATTACGGATACGATCGCTGGTAGCCCAATCCTTGTTACGCTTGGCATCGAGGCGGATATTGAGCAGCAGATCCACAGCGGCCTTATAGGCCTCGTTGCTTCCGCCTTCGGTGGAATCGTCCATTCTAAGACCGAGGATATCTACCACAAAAGTCTTCCATACATCCTGCAGTTCGGCCAAATCCTCTTTGGAGATTGTACCCTTACCATCGGCTACGGTATTGATGGCCTTGGCCGACTCGAAGAGGTGAGCGATGACAATCGGGCTATTGAGGTCGTCCTCCATAGCCTCCTCGCAATGTTGACGAAGATTACCGATCTCAATGGTACTCTCGGCAGAAGGTGTGAGCCGCATCAGACGGGTATACGCCTCCTGAAGGCGTGCAAAGCCCTTTTCAGCAGCTTCGAGTGCTTCGCTGGAGAAATCTACGGTAGAGCGATAATGTGCCATGAGGATAAAAAAGCGAATAGTCATCGGAGAAAACGGCTTTGTCAACAGATGGTGTTCGCCCTTGAAAAACTGCTCGAGGGTAATGAAATTGTTGTAAGACTTACCCATTTTCTTACCGGCAATCGTGATCATGTTATTATGCATCCAGTAGTGGACGGTATCGTGGCCGAGTGCCGCGCAGGATTGGGCGATCTCGGCTTCGTGGTGGGGGAACATAAGGTCCATACCTCCGCCGTGGATATCAAATTCCTCGCCGAGGTATTTGGTTCCCATTGTGGAACACTCCATATGCCATCCGGGGAAGCCCTCCGACCAGGGTGAAGGCCAATGCATGATATGTTCGGGTGCTGCCTTCTTCCACAGGGCGAAATCGTAACTGTGTTTTTTCTCGTCCTGACCGTCTAATTCGCGGGTCTCGGTGACGATATCGTTTAGGTTTCGTCCGGAGAGTTTGCCATAGGGGAAGTCCTTGGCATATTTCTCCACATCCATATAGACGCTTCCGTTGGAGATGTAGGCATAGCCGTGGTCGAGGATACGCTGTACGAAAGCTATTTGCTCGATGATATGTCCGCTGGCGTGCGGTTCGATAGAGGGCGGGAGGACGTTGAGTGCCTCCATATCGCGGTGGTAGCGGTTGGTGTAGTATTGCGCCACCTCCATCGGTTCCAGCTGCTCCAGACGGGCTTTTTTGGCGATCTTATCCTCCCCTTCGTCTGCATCGTGCTCGAGGTGACCCACATCGGTAATATTGCGTACGTAACGCACCTTATAGCCGAGGTGGAGGAGATAACGATAGAGCAGGTCGAAGGTAATAGCAGGGCGAGCATGGCCCAGGTGGGCATCACCATAAACGGTAGGACCGCATACATACATACCCACGTGTCCCTCGTGGAGGGGACGGAAATACTCTTTTTGACGACTCAGTGTGTTGTAAATCTGAAGCATAATTTATGGTTTTATAAGGCCCATTTCGGCTGCTTTCTGCAGCATAAATTGTCGGGCAGGTTCGTATTCATTGGGGATGATGCCATCTAAAATGGCATCTTTGATAGCTGCTTTGAGATCGCCTACAGCCTGACAGGGCTCGAGGTGGAGCGTCTGCATGATTTCGTCGCCGCGTACGGGGGGCTGGAAATTGCGGATACGGTCGCGTTCCTCAAGTTCGACCATCTTTTGGCGAACGAGTTGGTAGTTACGGTGGAACCGATCCACCTTCTCGGCATTGCGTGAAGTGATGTCGGCATCGCAGAGAAGCATCAGATCGTCGATATCATCACCTGCCTCAAAGAGCAGACGACGTACTGCCGAATCGGTTACGGTATCCTCGATGAGATTGATAGGACGCATATGCAGATCGACCATCTTGATGATATAGTCCATTTTCTCATTCTGCGGCATCTTCATTCGGCGGAAGATCTTAGGGATCATCTTGGCGCCGATGTAATTATGATTGCGGAAGGTCCAACCGGCCTGATCATCCCAGGCCTTGGAACGGGGTTTGCCGATATCGTGGAGCAAAGCCGCCCAGCGCAGCCAGAGATTATCCGATTTCATCGAGAGATTATCGACCACTTGGAGTGTATGGAGGAACACATCCTTGTGGCCTTTTCCTTCCTTCGTCTCGATGCCCTTGAGCGCTGCCATCTCGGGGAAGATGAGGTCAAGGAGGCCTGTCTTATCGAGCAATGTCCATCCCACAGAAGGTCTGCGGGAGAGCATGATTTTATTCAACTCCTCGACGATACGTTCCTTGGAGATAATCTCGATACGATGCTTGTTACGAACGATCGCATCAAAGGTCTCCGATTCTAGGTAGAAGCCGAGTTGCGAAGCAAACCGTACGGCCCGCATCATGCGGAGTGGATCATCGGAGAAGGTTATATCGGGATCGAGGGGCGTGCGGATTGTCAGTTCCTCGAGGTCGTAGAGACCATCAAAGGGATCCAGCAGTTCGCCGTAGCGGTCGTGGTTGAGACAGATAGCCAACGCGTTAATAGTGAAGTCACGACGATTCTGATCTTCCTCCAGCGTTCCATCCTCCACGATAGGCTTGCGGCTATCGCGTTGGTAACTCTCGCGACGTGCGCCAACGAACTCCAGTTCGAGGTCCCGGCGCTTGACTTGCGCGGTACCGAAGTTGTGGAACACACTGAGGTGAGCCCCCTTACCGAGTCTAGCCGTAACGGCCTCAGCAAGGAGGATTCCAATCGTCGGACTGGCGCCATCTGCCGTCTTCATCGACTCGGGACGGACGGTTACTACATCGATGTCGGTGCAGGGGCGATGGAGGAATAAGTCTCTCACCCATCCGCCGATGACATAGCATTCGAGACCGAGTTTATCAGCCTCTTCACCCACCAGATGCAGTATCGGGTCATCTATTTTCGGATTCTCTACGCGCATACTTATCCAAATTACGTGCAAAGGTACGACTTTTTTTTCATATACGCAAGTATTTCGGAAATAAAAATCACACGGGTATCAGTTTTTTAGTAAAAAACTTGCATATATCGCGAAAAAGCAGTATCTTTGCAGGCTGAACGATGCAGTATATGATTTTTGACCATATGAGTGCGTGTACGGAGGAGGAGGTAGCGCGTCTAAAGACTGTTGTGAGCGCACAGCGGCGGGAATACGCCATGCGCTATAAGCACGTATTCGGCCAATGGGCTGCACTCAAGTCCTACGAGATGCTGACGCAGATGCTCAACAAAGCAGGATGCGAGAATCCCACAGCCGAGTGGCTGTATAGCGATCAAGGCAAACCGTATATCGAAGGCGGATTGTGCTTCTCCATAAGCCATTGTCAGAAAGGTCTGGCAGTCATCGTGGATACAGATCCGGTAGGTATTGATATCGAGCAGATTCGCAGTTACAATCCCTCGCTGGTGGAGCGTACGATGAACGAAAGGGAGCAAGCCTCCATCCATAATAGCGAGGATCCGGCTCGTACGTTTATCCGTCTATGGACGCAAAAAGAGGCCTACCTCAAGTGGAAAGGAACAGGCATCACAGAAGATCTGCAAAACTGCCTGAACAATACCCGCGGTTGCCGATTAACGACCCTCGAAGCGCCGGAATATATCTGCACGCTCGCGGAAAGCGAAAGATGACAAGTAAAAAAGAAAAATAGATATGAAACAAATTGCACCCTCTATTCTATCGGCTGATTTTGGTCATCTGGCCGAGCAAGTAGAAGCCATCAATCAGAGTCCCGCATCGCTATTGCATGTAGACGTGATGGATGGCGTATTCGTGCCTAATATCTCGTTTGGTTTTCCGGTGATGGAAGCCTTGAGGAAGCATAGTACTAAGCCGTTGGATGTGCATCTTATGATCGTGCATCCCGAGAAATACGTGGAACGTTTCTGCGATGCAGGTGCATGGAGCGTCGGTTTTCATCTCGAGGCTGTGGACGACCCGACTGAGGCCTTGGAGTTGATCAAAAAGAAGGGTGTGCGTACCTGTCTGACCATCAATCCGGATATCGATGTCAAGCGTCTGGATCCCTGGTTAGATAAGGTGGATATGGTATTAATCATGTCGGTGTTTGCCGGCTTTGGCGGACAGAAGTTCATTGATGCAACCTTTGACAAGATACGCTATGTCCGAAGTGAGATTACACGTCGCGGGTTACAGACGCTCATCGAGGTAGACGGCGGTGTCAATGTAGAGAACGCTCCCTTGCTCTTTGAGGCCGGGGCCGACATATTGGTAGCCGGTAGTGCCGTGTTCCACGCAGAGGATATGAGTGAAGCTATCCGACAGATGTTACGATGAGCACCTTCTGGCAACGTTATCCTGTCTTCATCCTGCTGCTACCTTTGGTAGCCTATATCATCGCGGCCGATGCGTTGGGTTGGCCGTTATGGGGAAGACAGAACGCTGCTCCCGTGCCGACGGATACAACACTCTGTTGGTCGTTTTTGGTATCTGAACAGCCCTTAGAACATGCTAAGACCAAGAGCACCGAGACGGCCGGAGTGCTTCTGTATATGAGAAAAGACAGTACGCGTCCCGCGCCGCAAATGGGTGACAGTATCCGTGTCTGTGCCAGACTCAGGGATCCCGAAGTGTTTGGCCGCTTTGATTATCCGAGTTACCTCAGGCGCAAAGGTATCTCGGCTATTGGGTATGCCGGCAAAGAGGACTGGCAGGTCATCGCTCACACGCCGCCACACGGTCCGCGCCACTGGCAGCAAGTACTGACGCGTCGTTTGGCTCAGATACTCGGTTCGGACAAGGAATACGGCACCGTAGCTGCACTCACGTTGGGTTGGCGCGATGATTTGGACGACGATATCCGTCTTGCTTTTCAGCGTGCAGGAGCGATGCATGTATTGGCCGTTAGCGGTCTGCACACGGGTATACTGATGAGCGTGCTATGGATGCTACTGACGGGTTTCGGCAAATGGCGTCCGCTCTACGAACAACGAGGGCGTATCTGCCTGCTCTACCTCACGTTATGTATATTGCTCTGGCTATATGCGGCGCTGACGGGTTGGTCGCCCAGTGTGGTTCGCAGCGTGCTGATGGCCTCGATTGGTGCTTTGGCCGTCGTAACCCGAAGGCAGGCCATCTCGATTAATACCATCGCTTTAGCCGCACTTATTATCCTCACCTTCCGTCCGAGTGACCTCTTTGCTGTAGGATTTCAGTTGAGTTTTGCAGCCGTAACGGCCATTATCCTTTTCACCTCCAGCGAACTGTACATCATGCTGCAACCGCCTACCATGAATTGGTGGATGAAACCTATACGCTGGGTGGTGGATCTGATGCTCATCTCGCTTGCCGCCTGGCTGGGCACGCTCCCGTTGACGCTGCTCTATTATGGTCAGACAGCGACCTATTTTCTAATGACCAATCTAATCGTCATCCCTGCCGCTACCGTCCTCGTATCGCTCACGCTCGCGCTACTCACGATCGGGTGGTTGCCGCTTATCGGCACGGCTCTCGGTTGGGTAGTCAAATGGGCTGCGTGGAGCATGAATACAGCCGTAGGATGGATCGAACATCTGCCGGGATCGACCATCTCGTTTGATATCAGCGAATGGATGGCTATCGGTATGTACGGCTTTATGCTGAGTGCTTATCTCACGATGCATCGCAATCGCCTCCGTTATCTCATTCCGGCCGCAGCATCATGTGCCGTGTTTATACTAACCTATTATCACTCGTAAATCTTACATCCCATGAATACGCTATCCTTATCCGACTTATGTCACCTCATTGGAGGAATCCTGCGCGAGCGAATGCCCGAATCGTATTGGGTACGCGCCGAGGTGGCCTCATTGCAACTGCGTAACGGTCATGCCTACTTTGAATTGGTGGAGAAAGCCGACACGGGCATCGTAGCCGCCAAAGCACGTGCCACCTGTTGGGCCTCCGTCTATCCGCTACTCTCGGCCTATTTCCTGGATGAGACAGGCGAACATCTGCAGGTAGGTATGCAGATATTGATCGAGGTAGAGCTATCTTTCCACGATGTATACGGCCTCAGTCTCAATATCATCAATATCGATCCATCCTACACCGTAGGCGACCTGGCTCGCAGAAAGCAAGAAACGATTCATCGTCTGCAGCAAGAGGGCATATGGGATATGCAACGCGAACTCATGTTACCTACACTCGTTCGCCGAATTGCTGTCATCTCGTCGGCCGAAGCCGCCGGATACGAGGATTTTGTACACCAGTTGAGCGAGACCCCTTATCCTATCCACACGCGCCTCTTCCCCGCTATCGTACAGGGAGAACGCGCCGAACAGAGCATCATCGCGGCCTTGGGAAAAGTGTACGAAGAGGCTGACGCCTTTGATGCCGTCGTCATCATCCGCGGAGGCGGTGCCACAACGGACCTTTCGTGCTTTGACGGATACGAATTATCCTCCCATTGTGCACAGTTCCCGCTGCCTATTCTGACCGGTATAGGTCACACGAGAGATGTGAGTATTGTGGATATGGTCGTGCATCTGCCGCTCAAGACGCCAACAGCCGTAGCCGCTTTTCTGATCGGTCGTTTTCGCGATGCGGAGGAACAGATTCGCACACTACGGCAACGCCTTGCCCGGACAGCCGAACGGCAGATATTAGTGCGCAGACACATACTTGAGGTACTACGCTTAAAACTCGAAAACTGCAACCCCGAACGCATCTACCGACGCGGCTACAGTCTAATGACCGACACGGACGGACATATCATCCGCTCCGTGCACGCTGTGCAATCCGGTCAACATATCCTGACGCACCTCGCCGATGGTAAGATTCATTCCGTAGCGGAATAAGCAAAAGATGGCACGAAATTTGTAGAACAAGCTGAGATGAATATCATAGCAACCATATTAGGCCTGGTTTTTGCAGTCGGAAACGTGCAATTTGAGATGACGGAGATACCGGGAGGAGCGTTTCTGATGGGAGGAACAAAGGAACAACAGAGCGAAGCGGGTTCAACCGACCTGCCAGTACATCGTGTAGCCGTATCGTCGTATTATATCGGCAAGACCGAGGTAACACGCCGGCTCTGGAAAGCCGTTATGGGTGAAGACTCGGGCGACTGGTTGGCAGAAGATCTGCCGATTGAGTGGGTGAGTTGGGAGCAGTGTCAAGTGTTTATCCATAGACTCGACAGTATCACGGGGCAACCGTTTCGTCTACCTACGGAGGCCGAGTGGGAATATGCCGCTCGCGGCGGTAACGGCAAGCAATATCACTACGCCGGCAGCAATGATTATGACCCGATAGGTTGGCTCTATCTCAACAGCCAAAATCGCACACACGCCGTAGCGCAGAAAGCGCCCAACGGATTCGGATTATACGATATGACAGGTAATGTAGCGGAGTGGTGCGCAGATTGGTACGGAGCCTATTCAGCCGAAACGCAGATTGATCCGACCGGTCCTAAGGAAGGTAAGCGCCGGGTGGTGCGCGGCAGCAGTTGGGATACCTCTACCCTCAATGCCCGCCTGTCAGCCCGTGAAGGACGAGACCCTTCCTATAGTTTCTACGACTGCGGCCTTCGTTTGGCGATGGATGGGCAAAAGGGGAGCGAAACGAACAACAGGCTCTTCCCTACGATGAAAGCAGGCCAAGACTCTGTGATGAAAATACACGTAGCGGGACAGACTATCAAGATGCTGCGCGTGCCGGGAAGTAAGATCATGATGAGCGAGACGGAAGTGACACAAAGCCTGTGGAAGGCATTGATGAAGAAGAACCCGTCGAGCCACAAAGGAGGAAGTCTGCCTGTAAACGGCGTATCAAAGAACGACTGCCAAGACTTTATCTACAAATTAGACAGCCTCAGCGGCTACACCTTCCGCCTGCCTACCGAGGAAGAATGGATGTATGCGGCACAAGGAGGAAACAGAGGTGGTAAGAGCAGTAATTCTTCCGATGAAAAAGGCAAAAAACAAAAGACAGCCAAGTACAAAAAACGCAAGAACATAGAGCGTGCAGCCGTGGTGACAGCAATGATCGGCGTACATATCGATGTGCCGGAAGATGCTACCCTGGCGCTATTTAACGAGAGCGGCACGCAACACTATGCCTATGCCGGCAGCGATTATATCGATGAAGTGGGGTGGTATAATACGAACAGCAAGCAGAAACTGCATCCTGTGAAACAGAAGAAACCCAATGAAATCGGGCTATACGATATGACCGGCAATGTATCCGAATGGACCACCACGATAGACAGCGTATCGGGTAAATATCTAGTACTCGGCGGCTGTTTCATATCGAGTGCCACTACGGCGATGCTCAGCGAAGCCCTTCACCTCAGCGGAACGACTCAGAGCGAATCCTGCGGATTCAGATTAGTATTGGAGATAGACGAATAATCCTTCCCCCACTTATCCACGATCCTATCCATAATTTGGAACACTTCGTCCTTGGTATCCGCGCGCAGTAGGGCGATACGGGTCTGCTTGAAGTCATAGAGCCCTTTGAAGACCGGAGAATTGGCGAAATGGCGTCGCGAGTGAATGATGCCTTTTCGTTCATCTCCTATCCACTCGATCGAACGCGTGACATGCTCCTTGAGTACCGACACACACCACTCCATCGTACGCGGAGGCAGCAATTGGCCAGTAGTAAGATAGTGTTTCATATCCTCAAATATCCACGGACAGCCGAATGTGCCTCGTCCCACCATAATGGCATCTACGCCGTAGCGGTCAAAGCACTCCTTAGCACGCTGCGGCGTAGTAACATCACCGTTGCCGATGATAGGGATATGCATTCGGGGATTATTCTTGACCGCTCCGATGAGTGTCCAATCGGCTTCACCGGTATACATCTGCGCACGGGTGCGACCATGGATGGCCAATTCCCGTATACCACAGTCCTGCAGGGCCTCTGCCAGATCTACGATGATGAGTTCGTCGTGATTCCAACCCAAGCGCGTCTTGGCGGTAACGGGAAGATGAACGGCATTGACCACAGCCCGGGTGATGGCCAGCATCTTAGGCACATCGCGCAGCAGTCCGGCACCTGCTCCCTTGCCGGCTACTTTTTTTACAGGACAACCGAAGTTGATATCGATGAAATCCGGATGAGCCTGCTCTACGATACGGGCTGCATCCGCCATGGACTCCGGTTCGCGACCGTAAATCTGTATTGCTACCGGGCGTTCCGTATCGCTGATACGCAACTTGCGGACAGTGGATTCCACATCGCGTACCAAAGCATCGGCATTCACAAACTCGGTATAGACGCGATCTGCGCCGAATCGCTTGCATAGAAGACGAAAAGCAGGATCCGTAACGTCCTCCATCGGAGCCAAATATAAAGGATAGGTAGTCAATTTATAGGGTTCTCATAAAATTAGACGTTATTTATCTTCTTCTTTCGGCAGTTCGGGATACTGGATGCGGTGGTGGTAAATGAGCATCAGGCGTTCCTTAAAGACACGCCGTAGCGTCTCCACATCGCGGAAGGACAGTTGCGTATCCGAGAACTGACCGGACTGCATCTGCAGGTCTATCATATCATCAACCATGGTCGAGATGCTTTGCTCGGTATATTCCGTAAGGCTGCGGCTTCGAGCTTCGATCGCATCGGCCATCATCAGGATAGCAGCCTCCTTGGTTTGCGGCCTCGGACCCGGATAGGAGAAATCCGCCGGATTCACCTTATCCGCCCCAAGAAGTCGTACCTCGGTATTGTAGAAATAGCGCGTAAGCGACGTACCGTGATGCGTAGTGATAAAATGAATGATGACCTCAGGCAGATGGTAATGCCGAGCGATACGTTCACCTTCTGCCACGTGGGAAATGACGATTTGAGCAGCCTCTTTGTTCGATAGCTTAAGCAGCGGATTCTCGCCGCCACTCTGATTCTCGGTGAAGTTCTGAGGATTGGTCATTTTGCCGATATCGTGGTATAAAGCACCGGTACGAACGAGCAAGGCATTCGCCTCGATAGCGCGTGCTGCCGAAGTAGCAAGATTGCTGACCTGGAGCGAGTGCTGGAAAGTACCGGGAGCTGTCTCGGCAAAATCGTGCATGAGTTGGGAATTGATATTGGTGAGTTCGACCAATGTGATACTGCTCACTAATCGGAACATCTTCTCAAACAGATAAATCACTCCGTACGCACATACAATCAGTACCGCATTGATGGCAAAGAGGAAATAGATTCGCGGGTCGATGGTCTCAAACGTGCCGTTGGAATAGAAGAAAAAGATGGTATACGTACTTACATATGTAGCCAATACCCAGCCCGCCGTCTGCGCCAATTGGGCGCGTTGGGATACATCCCACAGCGTGGCTACGGCTATACCTCCCGCACACACCTGTACAAAGAAGAAGAAGAAGGGTTGCGACGAAGCTAAGGCTACGATAAGACTAGTCGCCAAATGCAGGAAGAAAGCCGTTCGTGAATCGAAGAAAACGCGCGTCAAAATAGGTACCCAGGCTATCGGAACGACCCACACCCACTGTCGATCCGTAAAACGGAACAAGAGCGACGAGATGACGATAATAATCGATAGCAACAGCGCAAAAAACAACAAGCTCTTTACTGCCCACAGACGTGGACGGAAGATGATCAGATAGACTGCCAGGAAACCCATTACCAGCAAAACCAGCAGGAAATAAAAGAAGCCCGACATATTGGTCAATCCGCCTTCGGTATTTCGTTCAGCCTCAGCCTTGATAAGCGAGACCAGAATCTGGTGGGTCGCCGGCGAAACAATCTCGCCCTTGTCAATAATTTTCTCACCTGCCTGAACCATTCCTTGCGTTTCGGACAGATTCATCAGTACCGTGCGGCGGATGTTATTATTGGCCAGTGTATCGTTCTGCAGATTAGGAATCACCTCTTCGCCGGTTTCCAGATAAACCGTCTTGGGCGTATAGATATTGCGCAGCAAGACCGTACGGGCAGTATGATCGGGGGAAACAATCGAGATGGCCTTATAGTGGTCATTCTGTAATTGTTCCATATCCGCAACGGATAGTACCATCCATCGCGTTTCCCGTCCGGGAATCAACCTGTAACACGGAGTCAGGGAGGACAAGAGATCATCCTTCTCCTGCTGAATCTGAGCGTCGGTCTTATAGATAGGGAAGTCAAACTCCGCCGTCAGTTTGTCGTACGGCCAAGGCTTCCCGACCTCCACCAACATGGAGGATGCGTCGTGTGAAAAGCGCGGATAAAAAAGCCACGCTACCAAAGCTACCAATACCAATATCAAGGCCTTGGCTAAATGCGAAAAGAACGCCCTCCGCCGAGAGGTTGCATTGAAGACCGGCAGATCACGCAGGTATGTAAAGGTGGTCCATTCGTGAGTTTTCATGAGCGCTTAGATTGAAAAAATTGCTGGATTAATGTACTACATTCCTCTTCCGCTACCCCCTGTACGACCTGACACTTAGGATGCAGCGCCTTGGGAGCAAAGACAGTATACCCCCGCTTGGGGTCCGATGCACCATAGACGAGACGCGAGATCTGCGCCCAACCTATCGCTCCGGCACACATCACACAAGGTTCAAGCGTCACATAGAGCGTGCATTCCGTCAGATACTTCCCGCCTAAAGTCTCCGCCGCAGCCGTTATCGCCTGCATCTCGGCGTGAGCGGTCACATCCGAGAGTGTTTGCGTCAGATTATATCCGCGTCCCACTACCTGATTGGCACACACGATGACACACCCTACCGGTATCTCATCGGCCGCGAGGGCTTTGCGAGCCTCACTGAGTGCCAAACTCATATAGCGTTCATCGTCTGTCATGATTCATTCTCATTTTCTACTTGTGACTAAAACGCAACAGGTCTTGGGGATTCTGTTCAAAATGATTACCAATTACAACCAGATCCGCTCCGGCATCCAAGGCATGCTGCATCGCCTCGGGCGTACGTATACCACCGCCGACGATAAGAGGAAGATCCGTTACCTCCCGTACGGCTCGGATCACTTCTTCAGGCACCGGTATAGCTGCTCCGCTTCCTGCCTCCAGATAAATCAGTCGCTTACCCATTTGCTCTGCTGCCTGTGCATATGCTTTTATTCGCGAAAGGTCTGTACGCGGGAGAGGTTCAGCCTGCATCAGGCGCTGTGTAGTGCTGACGCGCCCGCCATCGATGAGGATATAAGCAGTCGGCACGGAGTCAATCTCACACTGCGCTACCAAGGGGGCTACCGCTACCTGCTGGTCAATCAGCCATTTCGCATCGCGGGCATTCATCGGAGTGAGAAAGAGTAAGGCATCTGCTGAGGGCGTAAACTGCTTGGGTGACCCCGGGAAAAGCACAATAGGCAACGCAGTCTGATGACGGATAGATACGATAAAATCCTCTGATATAATACCGGTACTGCCGCCTACAAATATATAGTCCACCTGATCGTTGAGATACTGCAACGGCTGCAATGCCTCCTTCTTATCGGGATCCAAAAGAAGTGCGAACAGACCATGACCGCACTTTCGCGCTTGCATTATTTGTCGGCAGAGTTCCATCGTAGTGTTTCTATTAAATTCAGTACATCTTCCTGCATATACTCGATCACAGGAGCCAGCGAGTCCTGATTGGGTACACAATTGAAATAAACGGCACCGCGGAAGAAATGGCGCGTCGAATCCGTCAGAAAAAACTGCATCGGTGAAGCTGTATTGCCCTTCAGTTCACAAAAGACGCCATAGGTTCGTGCCTCGGGATTCTCGTACGCATGTTCCGGTATAGCGGATGCCTTAATAGCATGATTGAATACAAACTCCCAGGCATCGTCCGTGAGTTGGCGCAGATTACCGCGTACAGGCTTGTAACTGCAGTGTATCGAAGCATTAAGCGTTGGATATACTATATTGATCCAATACCGTTCGTTCTCGTATTGAACCAGCTGAATAGTAGCCGACGAAGAATAAAGAAAAGAATACGGATAACTATTTTGCTCAAAGAGTTGGTAACTATGTTCCGGCAGCGTTATACGGTAATACCCGTAGGGCTTAGGCGCAACGGGACGACTGCATGAAAGCAGCATCAGAGCCAAAATAGACAATATATAAAAACCTTTTTCCTTCATTCGGCTGCAAAGGTACGACTTTTTTTGCATATATGCAAATTTTTCAGCAAAAAAAAGAAGGAGCGCGTTTCACAACGAGCTCCAACCGTAAACACTATTTATTAATAACACAATTGAAAAAAATCACTTAACTTGCCACTAGAGGACAAGTTTTCCTCCATAAAGTATCACTTTACATGTCTATCAATTTATACCCTTTGTTCTTCGAGGATAAAATTTGCACAGGGCAATTCTCCTCTTTGAGATGCTTACGCAAGTGGTTGATATATACACACAAGCTACGCCAAGCAAAGTATGATGTATCTCTCCACACGTTCTGCAAAATCAGATTCCTATCCACCAGATTATTCCTGCTGCGGCTCAACATCAG
>CAMJDT010000025.1 GCA_946404495.1 uncultured Bacteroidales bacterium | reverse complement strand
TTGAAATGAAATGGAATCCGAAGAAAGGAACCACCAAACTCCCGGAATCATTTCTAAAAGCTTATGACATCAAAGAAACAGCTATCGTCACTCCCGATAATTATCTTGATTGGCTTATTTAACTCCCAGCTGCCGGCATGTTTGAGGGGGATAGAGTGGGAGAGGTAAAAACAATATTTTGACACCTCCAGTTAGCGTCCAATTAGCGTCCAATCCCGACAATCAGCCGACGGTCAACCGACGGTCAGGACCAAGATGACTATAAGAAAGAGCCATGGAATAGCCGATTTTTTAAGAAACAAATACTATATTATATATAAATATATAATATATAGTTGAATGTCATTTCTGATAAAAAAAAGAACCAGTCTTGCGACGGGTTCTCTTTTGGTAGTGCTACCCGGACTCGAACCGGGGTTTACGGCGTGAGAGGCCGTTGTCCTAGGCCACTAGACGATAGCACCTCGTCGGAAATGGCTCTGCGAAGTGCGGTCACGTTGTGACCGAAGGCGCATCGCATTTCCTCCTCTCCCCAAAACCTCATGCTGAGCTTTTGGGGACCCCCCTCAAGGGGATGTTCTATTTGAAGGAACACTGCTCTTTTCTCTCGAGAATTAGTCTCTAAATCCAAAAGCGGGTGCAAAAGTACTGCTTTTTTTTGATATATGCAAATTTTTTGGCAAAAAAGTGAAAAAAATTTGCATATATGCGTTATTTTTTGTAATTTTGTCGTCAAATTTGGTAAGAAACCGCAAAAAAACACGATCATGAACACAAATTTTGGATTTGTACGCGTAGCGGCAGCCGTGCCCCGTTTGCAGGTGGCAGACTGTGCGTTCAACACACGCGAAGTCAAGCAGATGATAACCGAAGCCTTGGAAGAGGGTGTGGAGGTGATATGTTTTCCCGAACTGACAGTGACGGGTTATACCTGTGCCGACCTGTTCTTCACGCAGCAGCTGCAGCATAATGCGCTGAAAGCGGTGCAGGAGATATGTGAGTTCACGCGTTCGAAGCCGATCATCGTGCTGGTAGGCGCTCCACTGAAGGTGGATAACAACCTCTATAACTGCGCGTTTGTGCTCACGGACGGAGAGGTGGTAGGCGTTGTGCCCAAGATCAATCTGCCGAATACGGGTGAGTTCTACGAGAAACGTTGGTTCACCTCGGGACGATTCACGATGGAGCACGTAGGCGGAGGATTTCAGCCGAGGATACCGACCATTGAGCTCTGGAACGGCGAAGTGCCCTTTGGTCCGGACCAACTCTTCATCACCCGCAATTACTGCTTTGGCATCGAGATATGCGAGGATCTGTGGAGTCCGCTGCCTCCCTCGACGCAGTTGGCCATACAGGGCGCGGAGATTATCTTCAACCTCTCGTCGTCGAACTGTCTGACCAACAAACATGCCTTCCGTCGGCAGATGATTACCCAGCAGTCGGCTCGCGTACACTGCGGCTACGTATATACCTCGTCGGGAATAGGCGAGAGCACGACGGATGTGGTGTTCTCGGGTTCGACCTATATCGCGGAGAACGGCCATCTATTAGAAATGGGCGAACGTTTCCAGCGCGAAAGCAGTATGGTTATAACCGAGCTGGATGTGGAGCGGTTGAGGTATGACCGACTGCGTAATACCAACTTCACCAAAGACCAACATGGTCATTACCGTAAGATATACGTGGCTCCGATTGAGTCGGAGGAAGGAATGACCGAACCGATACATCGTAAGTTCTCCACAACGCCGTTCCTGCCGGAGAAGAAGGACGCGGACGATTACTGCAACGACGTGCTGTCCATCCAGACGAATGCGTTGGCACGCAGGTGGGAGCACACCAAGGCCGAGACGCTGGTACTCGGAGTGAGCGGCGGATTGGATTCGACGTTGGCACTGTTGGTATGCGTGCAGACAGCCGACCTGTTGGGCTATGATAGAAAACGAATCATGGGCGTGACGATGCCGGGATTCGGTACCTCGGGACGCACCTATCAGAACGCCATCCGCCTGATGGAAGAGTTGGGAATCACACAACGTGAGATCAGCATCCGCGAGATGGCGACGCAGCATCTGAGTGACATCGATCACGATATCAACCAGCACGATATCACGTACGAGAACGCACAGGCGCGTATACGTACCCTTATACTAATGGATCTGGCCAATAAATACAACGGAATAGTTGTCGGCACGGGGGATATGTCGGAGTTGGCATTGGGCTGGGCTACCTATTGCGGCGATCAGATGTCGATGTACGGAGTGAATGCCGGAGTGCCCAAGACGCTGGTGAAATATATCGTGCGCTATGCGGCGGAGAATATCTACGTATCGATTTGTAATACCTTACTGGATGTGGTCGGCACACCCGTCTCGCCGGAGCTGCTGCCGACGGATGCGGCGGGTAATATTGCCCAGAAGACCGAAGATAAGGTGGGACCGTACGAGTTGCACGACTTCTTTATGTACTATTTCCTGCGCTACGGATTCTCGAAGGACAAGATCTTCTATATGGCAAGCATCGCCTTTGAGGAGCAGTTTGATCCGGACACGATTCGCCATTGGCTGGATGTGTTTATGCGTCGGTTCTATCAGCAGCAGTTTAAGCGTTCGTGCATGCCTGACGGACCGAAGGTGGTAGGCGTCAGTCTCTCGCCCCGCGGTGACTGGAGGATGCCGAGTGATATCAAGGAGATGTAGAAGACAGTAACCAATAGACAGATGATAAGACACGAGAATATATCATTGAAAACGTATCACACCTTCGGGCTGGAAGTGAAGGCGCGGGTGCTGGTAGAGTACGAGTCGGAAGCGGAACTCAAGTCGCTGTTGGAGGAATTCCGCGGTGAGAAGATCCTACCGATCGGGCAGGGGAGTAATCTGCTGTTTACTCACGATTTCGACGGTGTCGTGCTGGTATCCCGCATGCATCGGGCGCGCGCCTTGCAGGAGACGAAGGAGGATGTGCTGATCGAGGCCGAAGGCGGATTGGTGCTGGACGAACTGATCGGGCAACTCACAGACATGCATCTCTGCGGACTGGAGAACCTGAGCGGCATACCGGGGACGGTAGGCGCTTCGGCTATTCAGAATGTAGGCGCCTATGGCGTGGAAGCCAAGGATGTGATCAGCAGCGTGCGTGCTATAGCAATCGCGACGGGCGAAGAGCGCATCTTCACGCCCGAGGAGTGCCGGTTCGGCTATCGGGATTCGATCTTCAAGAACGAGCTCCGTGGGCAGTATATCGTGACCGGTGTGACCTATCGTCTCACTAAGGACGGTCCCTACCACCTCGACTATGGCAACCTCAGCGAGGCGATCGAAGGCGAACCCTCGCCGGAGACGATACGCGAGGCTGTGCTGCGTATTCGGGCCGCTAAACTGCCGGATGTACGAGAGTTGGGCAGCGCAGGGTCGTTCTTTAAGAACCCCGTTATCTCGTCTGAGCATTTCACGCGTCTGCATAAGCAGTATCCGCAGATGCCGTATTATCCGCAAGAGGACGGGTTTAAGATACCCGCAGCCTGGATTATCGATACCTTGGGCTGGAAAGGCAAGAGGGAAGGCGGCGCGCAGGTGTATGAGAAGCAGCCGCTGGTAATCGTGAATCGGGATAATGCAAGCGCGGATGATATCGTCCGTCTCGCAGCCGCTATTACGGCAAGTGTACGAGAGCAATTCGGAATAGAGATACATCCGGAGGTAAACTATATTTAATCGTATTATGGCATCGTTTATAGTAGAAGGAGGACATAAATTGCACGGGCGAATCACACCGCAGGGAGCCAAGAACGAGGCGCTGCAGGTGCTGTGTGCCGTGCTGCTGACGCGTGAGAGAGTCGTTATCGATAATCTGCCCAATATATTGGATGTAAGCAATCTCATCGACCTGATCGCATCCATCGGTGTCAAGGTGGAGCAAGTCGCGAAGGGAAAATTCGCATTTACTGCGAGTGAGTTGGACTTGGACTATCTTAGGAGCGATGATTTCCTGAAGAAATGCAACAAACTGCGCGGCTCGGTGATGCTGATCGGTCCGCTTCTGGCGCGATTGGGCGAGGTGATTTACGCCAAACCGGGAGGGGATAAGATCGGCCGGAGACGTCTGGATACGCATTTTCAAGGGATGGTTAATCTCGGTGCGACGTTTACCTATGATCAAAAGTTGCTGGCCTATCGATTCTCGGGGAAGCAGCTCAAGGGTTGCTATATGCTGCTCGACGAGGCATCCGTAACGGGTACGGCCAATATCGTGATGGCAGCCGTACTGGCTGAGGGTACGACGACGATTTATAATGCGGCTTGCGAACCGTACGTGCAGCAACTATGTCGTCTGCTCAATCGGATGGGAGCGAAGATCAGCGGCGTAGGTTCGAATCTGCTGACCATAGAGGGCGTACGCGAACTGCACGGAACAGAGCACAGACTGCTGCCCGACATGATTGAGGTGGGTTCGTTTATCGGCATGTCGGCAATCACGGGTTCGGAGTTGCGAATATGCGATGTGTCGTACCGCGATCTGGGTATTATTCCGGATGCCTTCCGAAGACTCGGAATCCGAATCGACGTAGATGGCGACGATATCCTGATCCCTGCGCAGGAGCATTATGAGATCGAGTCGTTCCTGGACGGATCTATACTGACGGTAGCCGACGCACCTTGGCCGGGTTTGACGCCCGATTTGCTGTCGGTGCTGCTGGTGGTAGCCACGCAGGCTAAGGGTTCGGTACTGATTCATCAGAAGATGTTTGAGAGTAGGTTGTTCTTTGTCGATAAACTAATCGATATGGGGGCGCAGATTATTCTGTGCGACCCGCACCGCGCTGTGGTAGTCGGTCACGATCACATGCGGCAACTCAAGCATAATAACATGACTTCGCCGGATATCCGTGCGGGTATAGCGATGCTTATCGCGGCTATGTCGGCCGAGGGAACATCCCGCATCGATCATATCGACCAGATCGATCGCGGCTACGAACATATCGAAGATCGCCTGAACGCGCTGGGAGCGCATATCAGGCGAGTTGAAAATTGAAAGTTGAAATAATCGTTCGAGTGAAACGAGATAAGAAAATTGAAAGTTGAAAATTGAAAGTTATGAAGAGAATATTGTTGTTACTGGCATGCTTGCCGCTATTGGCGGTAGCGGATATCGTGGATCCGGTGCAGTGGTCGGGTGAACGGGTAGGAGACTCAATTCGCCTGACAGCCGTGATCGAGGACGGATTCCATATGACTATTTTCTCGATCGGTGAGCAGGAGTTTGATGCCTGGGATGCCCCCGAATATACGGGCACTTATACGCTGACAGTAGCCGAAGCGCAGCCGATTCGCTTTAACGCTTGCAACGATCAGATGTGTACTGCACCGCAGGTTTGGACGTACGAAGAGAGCGCAGTTGCAACCACCGCGTCCAATTCGCAAGCGGGAACGCCGACCACAAGCAGGAGTCTATGGTGGATATTTGTAATGGGACTGTTGGGCGGACTGCTGGCGATATTTACGCCTTGCGTCTGGCCGATTATCCCGATGACGGTGTCGTTCTTCATCAAGCGTAACGGTGCGCAACGCGGCACGACCAATCGTCAGACGATCCGCGATGCGATGCTGTACGGACTGAGTATTGTGATCATCTATGTGGGGCTGGGGTTGCTTATCACGGCTATCTTCGGCGCGTCGGCGCTGAATGCGATATCTACGAATGCCGTGGTCAATATCATCTTCTTCCTGATATTGGTGGTGTTTGCGGCTTCGTTCTTTGGTGCGTTTGAGTTGACCTTACCCTCGTCGTGGTCCACGAAGCTGAGTGCCAAATCCTCGGCAACGACGGGATTCCTGTCGATCCTGTTCATGGCCTTCACGTTGGTTATCGTATCGTTCAGTTGCACAGGCCCGATTATCGGCACGCTGTTGGTGGAGGCCGCGGGTAAGTCGCTGTTGGCACCTACGATAGGTATGCTCGGTTTTGCCCTTGCGTTGGCGTTGCCGTTCTCCCTGTTTGCCATGTTCCCGACGATGCTGCAGAACTTGCCTAAGTCCGGAGGATGGATGAATACGTTCAAGGTAACCTTGGCGTTCCTGGAGTTGGCGCTGTCGCTGAAGTTCCTCTCCGTAGCCGATCTGGCGTACGGTTGGCATATATTGGACCGCGAGGTATTTATTGCGCTGTGGGTGGTAATCTTCTTCTTGTTGGGTCTGTATCTGATCGGTCTGATCTCCTTTAAGGGGGACGATGATGATCACAGGAAGACTTCCGTCACGCGTTTCTTCCTCGGAACCGTCTCGTTGGCCTTTGCCGTATATATGTTGCCCGGTCTGTGGGGCGCTCCGCTGAAAGCCATCTCTGCCTTTGCGCCCCCGCGTACAACGCAAGATTGGGTACTTATGCCGGGTGGAATAGGGCAGAATGCGGAGACGAATAATCAGCACTTCACCGACTTCGATGAGGGATTGGCTTTTGCGCGCGAGACGGGAAAACCGGTGCTGTTAGACTTCACGGGATTCGGATGCGTCAACTGCCGTAAGATGGAGGAATATGTGTTGGATAACGAAGCGGTGAAGGCGCGGATGGAGAAGTATGTCTTCATTACGCTCTACGTAGACGACAAGCGGGAACGGGCAGACGGATCGGAGTCGATAGGCGACTATAACTCCCGCATCCAGCGCGAACGGTACAATGCCAATGCGCAGCCGTTCTTTGTGCAACTGTCCCCCGAGGGAGAGCAGGTAGGCGAGGCACAGGCCTTTACAACCAGTCCCGAGGAATTTATGAATTGGTTAAAATACTGATAGATGATAAGAGATTCGTATAAAACGCGTCGACCGAAAGAGAGCGAGATGATCTTCGGTCTGCACGCAGTCATTGAGGCAATCGATGCCGGTAAGACTATCGATAAGATACTACTTCGTCGCGATATGTCGTCCCAGCTCGGACGCGAACTGCTGACCCGCCTGCAGGGGACGACAACCCCTGTACAGAAAGTGCCGGTAGAGAAACTGAACCAATATACCGACAAGAATCACCAGGGCGTTATCGCCTTCCTTTCTCCCGTGGAGTTTTACCGCGTGGAGGATATCGTTCCGATGCTGTATGAGGAGGGGCAGACGCCCTTTATCGTGGTGCTGGACGGAGTGACGGATGTGCGGAACTTCGGCGCTATTGCGCGTACATGTGCGTGTGCGGGCGTACACGCTATCATAATAGGTACGCACGGGAGCGTAGCGGTCAACGGAGATGCGATGAAGACATCTGCCGGTGCGCTGCACACCTTGCCGGTATGCAAGACGGATAATCTGGCCGCTACATTGAGGTACCTGAAGGAGAGCGGGCTGAGCGTAGTAGCCGTAACGGAACACACCGACCGGCTCTATACCAAAGCCGACTTGACGCAGCCTCTGGCACTCGTAATGGGTAGCGAAGAGAAAGGTATCTTCCCCGCCAATCTGGAGCAATGCAACGAACGGGTTTGCATCCCGATGACAGGGGTGATAGAGAGCCTGAATGTGTCTGTTGCTGCCGGTGTGCTGATCTACGAAGTCGTGCGGCAACGCGGTTAAAGCGGCGTTGGCATTGGCTTTAGCTATTATTGGAAGAAGGAAAAATGTACACTCCCGTACGTCCGCATCTCGCGGAAGCGGGGGTGTTGTTTGAAATCATGGTCTTTGCCATGTTCGAGTACAAACCAACCTCCCTCTTTGAGTAACGGCAGCACGAGATCCGGCAGTTCGGGCAGCCGCTCGAGCGCGTAAGGCGGGTCGGCATAGATGAAGTCATACAGTCCGGCCGAGCCGGGTAGGGCAGCATTGAGAAAGCGGAATACGTCGCTTCGGACGACGGTGAGATTGGTGATACCCAATTGTCGGCAGGTCTGAATGATGAAGTTCTGCTGGGTGTGCGCCAACTCGACGGCTGTGACCTGACGCGCTCCGCGCGAGACGAACTCCAGTCCGATAGAACCCGTTCCGGCAAAGAGATCCAGCATCCGGCTGTCCTCGAAATCAAGCCGGTTGTTCAGCAGATTAAACAGACTCTCCTTGGCAAAGTCCGTAGTAGGCCTTGCTGTTATATTTTTAGGGGGCGACAATCGCCGCCCCCCATATATTCCGCTTATGATTCTCATCTCGGATTACTCCCAGTTGCCGGCGTTGTTGTTCGGGGCCGTGATATCACCGATCTTAAGACCGGGATAGTGCTCCAACTTCACCTCTTTGTCCACGAGGTTGATACGCTCCTGATCATCCAGGTCGCCCAGATACGTGTTGTAGTGAGCGCGCACCTCCATAACGGGAACGCGGATGCCCTGCGAAGTGGTGTAGTCGTTGTTGACCTCAATCTCAAACTTCTGTCCGTTGGAGAAGGGGATGTAAATGATTTGGTCGATATTCTCTTCGGTGAACTCACCTTTGAAGAGGGTCGCGATCATGTTCTTGCGGATGGTATCGCGACGGAAGCCTTGCAGGTTGTTCTGCAGGACGGTTTTGTCGTTCGCCCACACAAATTCGTAGAGGGCATCTTCGTCCTCGATATTCTCCTTGATACGAGCCTTGAGGCATGCTTGCTCCATGATCTTAGCAGCCTTGTGCTCGGTCAGACCGCTCTCCAACTGCTTGTCGGTAAGGCTTCCCTGCTTGTACACCTCTTTCTTAGGGGTAGTCTTGAGGAATAGAATGAGCGAGTCGAGGTCAGCGGCGTAACGTCCGTTCTCCAACTTGAATTCGTTTTGGGCTGTACGGATGTGAATGAGGTTTTTAATCACTTCCTGCTCACGTACCTCACGCTTCTCTTCGAAACGAATAGGAGTCATAACGCTGTGAACACACATGTAAGCCAGCACGATGGCGGCTACGCCCAAAAGGCAACGGTAGATGATTTTTTTTGCATCCATTTTTATGTAGTTTTTAAGTCAATTCAACCTAATTTTCATTTTCGGCTGCAAAATTACAAAAAAAAAACGAGATATGCAAATCTTTCATTAAAAAAAATGTCACTTTATTTGTATAAGTCAATATTTTGTTGTATCTTTGCCGAAAATTTGAAGAGATGAAGTATCAACAACGTGTGATAGGATTGATTTTCGGGCTGCTGCTGATGGCTATGCCGCTATGCTCGGAACGGTATTTTGGTCGTGTGACCGACTTGCGGGGCGTGCCGCTTTTTTATGCAACCGTTTATCCGCTCTCTGACCCTTCGGAGGGCACGGCGACCAACGACCAGGGATTATTTACCCTTGAGACGGAGGCCGACAGCGCGGGCATTGTGGCGGTATCGTATATCGGTTACAAGCAGCTTCAGATGCCGCTCATGGCGCTGAGCCGTGATACGGCAGATGTGACCCTCATTCGGTTGGAGGAACAACCGATCGCCTTGGAGGAGACGGTCGTGGAGGCGAAACGCACCCGCATGTCGAAACGCAAGAAACTGGCGCAGATTCTGCACCTGACTTATCAGAAACTGACGGAAGATCTTCCGCACGACAAGTTGCGTTACAGCGTCATCAGCGATGTCAAGATGAATGCATCCAATGCGCCTTGGGGAATGGAACAAATGGGAGCGGATGTGTATGAAGCCCCCGGAGCGGGTGCTGAAGGAAAGGACAGCGTGCAATTCGTAGGCCGCTGGTGCAAGCGTTACTGTTCGCCGGAGGTTCGAGAGCGCATTGACAGCGTGCTGGCGCACGAGAAAGACAAGAACCGCCAACGGATGGCCGACGGAGTGGATCGCGGTACGCTGACGCACCGCGCACTCTGGCGGATGCGGCTCGATTTGGATCACCTGTTGGATACGAGCGATGAGTTGCGCCGATGGAAGATGTCGTCGGAGGATGATACCCGGTGCGTGCTGACCTATCAGCGTAAGTACAACATGCTGGGTATCGTCAAGGCAACGCTGGTGGAGAACCTCATCGTGGACGCCTACGATTTTCGATTGCAATCGTATACGGTAGATCTGAGCGTGTCGCTCAATCTGCCCTTTGCCATGAAGGTGGAGGGTATCTACCTGGAATGGCTGAATCTGCTCAATAACGGCGGCCAACCGGCCGAGAAGTTCCGATTAAAGAAAGGGAATATGCATGCACGCTTATCCACTATCTATGAGGAACGCTCGGGAGTGCTGGTGCCGGTGGAGAAAAATCTGGTAGCGGAAGGCGAGATTACCGACCGCAAAGGACTGACCCTGCCCGTACAGGTGTGGGCTACCCAACATGTGGGAGAGGTAGTGACGGAAGGCATCGAATTGCAGCCCGATTACAACAAAAGAAGCGAAGTGAAACGCACTTTAGTGCCTATTTATTGAAAAAATAAAGAAAAATTGTAAAAAGTGCTGAAAAAATTTGCATATATCAGAAAAAAGTTGTAATTTTGCAGCCGGAAAAGAATGAGGGGACCCGAAAGGTTCCCTCAAGTTGTACAAAAAATAGGAAATATGATTACTAAAGAACTCGTTGAGAAAGTAGCACTCGAGTACCTCAAGGGCACCGACTATGCACTCCAAACGCTGGAGATTGATAAGGATAAGAACATCCTCGTGGAGGTGGACCGACTGGGAGTCGTAGACGTGGATTTCTGTGCTCAGTTGAATCGCCACATCGTGGAGGCGCTGGAGCAGTTGACCCACGAGATGGACGACTATAGCCTGGAGGTAGGCAGCGTTTCATTGACCGCCCCGTTTAAGAGCAAGATTCAATATGAGAAGAATTTGGGACACAATGTGGTGGTAACCGATATGGAGGGCAAGAAACACAGCGGACAGCTCGTGAGCGTAGATGAGGAGACCTTCATGATCGATGCGAAAGAATCGCTGACCTTCCGCTACGACGAGGTGAAACAGGTGAAATATAATATAACGTTTTAACATAAATGGCAACAAAAGCAAATCAGTCAATCAATCTGATTGACATTTTCTCGGAGTTCAAAGAACTCAAAAGCATCGACCGTCAGACCTTCATCAATGTGTTGGAGGACTCGTTCCGTAATGTGATTGCTAAGATGTACGGCACGGACGCTAACTACGATGTGATTATCAACCCTGACAAGGGTGACCTTGAAATCTATCGCAACCGTCTTATCATGGAGGACGGTGACGTGGCCAATCCGGAGACACAGATCGAGCTGAGCGAGGCGCGTGAGATTGACGAAGAGGCAGAGATCGGTGAGGAAATCACGGATAAGGTGGACTTCTCCCGTTTCGGTCGTCGAATGATCCTCAACCTCCGTCAGACCTTGGCATCCAAGATCCTCGAGCTGCAGAAGGAGAACCTCTACATCCGTTACTCGGAGATGTTAGGTCAGGTGGTAAGCGGTGAGCTGTACCAGATTTGGAAAAAGGAGATGCTGCTGCTGGACGAGGACGGAAACGAATTGTTCCTGCCTAAGCAGAATCAGATTCCCACGGACTTCTACCGCAAGGGCGATAACGTACGCGCCGTAGTGGTACAGGTGGATAACAAGAACCAGAACCCCAAGATCATATTGAGCCGTACGAGCCCGTTGTTCCTGCAACGATTGTTTGAGCAGGAGGTTCCGGAAGTACACGACGGACTCATTGCTATCAAGAATATCGCCCGTATCCCGGGTGAAAGAGCCAAAGTAGCTGTGGAGAGTTTCGATGAGCGTATCGACCCCGTCGGCGCTTGCGTCGGCGTGAAAGGTGCGCGTATCCACGGTATCGTGCGCGAGCTCAGAAACGAGAATATCGACGTGATCAATTATACGGCTAACCCCAACCTCTATATCCAGCGCGCACTCTCGCCTGCGAAGATCAGCAGCATGAATATCAACGTGGAGGAGAAGAAGGCCGAGGTATATCTCAAACCCGAAGAAGTCAGCCTGGCTATCGGTAAGGGCGGATTCAATATCAAGCTCGCCTCTATGCTGACCGGCTATCAGATTGACGTATACCGTGAGATGGCAGAGCAAGATGTGGAGGATATCTACCTGGATGAGTTCAACGACGAAATCGATCAGTGGGTATTGGATACCTTCAAGTCGATCGGTCTGGATACCGCTAAGTCTGTTCTCGCTAAGAGCAAAGAGGAACTGCTGAAGCAAACCGACCTGGAGGAAGAGACCATTGACGAGGTACTGCGTGTGCTCAGTTCCGAGTTTGAGGATGAAAAACCCGTAGCCGTACAAGAACCGGTTAAGGCCGAAGAAACTGCAACGGAAGAGAAAGAGTAAGAATTTATAAAAACAATAAAATAAACGTTTATGGCGATAAAACTCATAAAAGCTTGTAAAGAACTCAACATTGGCACGTCCACGGCCGTCGAATTCTTCAAAAAGCAAGGTCATGAGGTATCCACCGATCCGAATACGCGTATCGAGGATAACCTGTATCTGCTTCTGGCCAAGGAATTCAACCGTGACATGGCTCTCAAACTGGAAGCGGAACAAATGGCCCGAGAGCGCCAGGAACGTGAAATTCCCCGCACCGTTAAGATTGACGAAGAGGACAATCGTCCCGATCATATCGTGACGGAGATACCCAAGCCGAAGGTGGTGGGTAAGATTGATCTGAATCCCAAACCGGCTCCTGCGCCGAAGAGCGAACCCAAACCGGAACCCGTTGAGGCTCCGAAGGTGAGCACGCCTGTTGTAGAGGAGCCCAAACCGGCACCCGTAGAGCCCCGCGAGGAGGTGAAAGAGCAAGCACCGGTGGAGGCGCGCGAAGAGGTGAAACCCTCTGAAGAGCCAAAGCCCGTAGAGGAAGCGAAGCCCGCTCAGGAATCCAAACCCGAGCCCGCTCCCGTTCGCGAGCAGTCGGCTCCCGAACCCGTAGCGCAGAGCAATCCCTCCACGACGAAAGCTCCGATCTTCACATTGGGCAAACCCCAACTGAAGAACCAGCCTAAGGTGGTGGGTAAGATCGATCTGGACAGCCTGAACCAGGCTACGCACCCCGGGAAAAAATCCAAGGAGGAGAAGAAACGCGAACGCGAGAAACGCGAGGCGGAACGTCGTGCCCAGAAACAGCAGAACTCCAATAGTGGACAAGGAGGCAATCAGCAGAAGGGTCAAGGCGGAGCTAACAACGGTGGTAATGCCGGTGGCGGCAAGGATGGCGAAAAGCGCAAACGCGAACGTATCCGTCAGAACAAGGTCGATATCAACGATGCTCGCAATCAGAAGGGCGGTAAGTCGTCCAAGAAGAAAGGGCAGAAGGTTGAGATCGACGACGAGGAAGTACAGCGCCAGATCAAGGAGACGCTCAACCGTCTCCAGGGTCAGAAAGGTAAGACCGCTACCAGCAAGCATAAGCGTGAGCGCCGTGAGCAGGAACGCGAAAAGATGGCAGAGGCTCGTGCGGAAGAACAGGCACAGAGCAAGGTGCTGAAGCTGACCGAGTTCGTGACGGCCAATGACCTCGCTACGATGATGAATGTGCCTGTGACCAAGGTCATCGGAACGTGTATGATGCTGGGTGTGATGGTTTCAATCAACCAGCGACTGGATGCCGAGACCATTAACCTCGTGGCCGAGGAGTTCGGCTTCACGACCGAATACGTATCTGCCCATGTGACCGAAGAGATCAATGCCGATGAGCAAATCAACGAGTCGGATGTCGAGGAACGCTGCCCGATTGTAACCGTAATGGGTCACGTAGACCACGGTAAGACCTCGCTCTTGGACCATATCCGCAATACCAACGTCATCGCCGGTGAGGCGGGTGGTATCACCCAGCATATCGGTGCGTACAACGTCAAACTCAAGAACGGACGTCATATCACCTTCCTCGATACGCCGGGTCACGAGGCCTTCACGGCTATGCGTGCTCGCGGTGCGAAGGTGACGGATATAGCAATCATCATTGTGGCAGCCGACGATGCGGTGATGCCGCAGACCGTGGAGGCTATCAACCACGCACAGGCAGCCGGTGTGCCGATGATTTTTGCCATCAACAAGTGCGATAAGCCCGGTGCCAATCCCGATAAGATCAAGGAGCAACTGAGCAATATGAATATCCTCGTGGAGGATTGGGGCGGTAAGTATCAGAGTCAGGATATCTCGGCCAAGAAGGGCGACGGCGTCTATGAACTGCTGGAGAAAGTGCTATTAGAGGCGGATATGCTGGAACTGAAGGCCAACCCCAAACGTCGTGCCAAAGGTTCGATTATCGAATCCAGTCTGGACAAGGGTCGCGGCTATGTGGCTACGGTACTCGTTAGCGACGGAACCCTTCACCTAGGCGATATCGTGCTGGCAGGAACCTACCACGGTAAGATCAAGGCGATGTTCAACGAGCGCGGTCAGAAGATTCAGGAGGCCTTACCCGGCGAACCCTGTCTGATATTGGGTCTCAACGGAGCTCCGCAGGCCGGTGATGCATTCAATGTACTGCCCACCGAGCAGGAGGCACGCGATATTGCCAACAAGCGTGAGCAACTCCAGCGCGAGCAGTCGCTCCGCACCAAGAAACATATTGGTCTGGACGAGATCGGACGTCGTCTGGCTATCGGTGACTTCAAGGAGATCAACCTCATCGTCAAGGGCGATGTGGACGGTTCCGTGGAGGCTCTTACCGACTCGCTCATCAAGCTCTCGACGGAGAATATTCAGGTCAACGTCATTCATGGCGGCGTAGGTGCTATCTCGGATAGCGACGTACTGCTCGCAGCCGCGTCCAACGCCATCATCGTCGGCTTCAACGTACGTCCTACCGCTACGGCGCGTAAGATGGCCGATAGCGAGGAGGTGGATATTCGCGTCTACAGCATCATCTACGATGCCATCGAGGAACTCAAGGCAGCCATGGCCGGTATGCTCTCGCCTGATATCAAGGAGGAAGTGACGGCGACCCTTGAGGTACTGCAGACCTTCCATATCTCCAAAGTCGGTACGATCGCAGGTTGTATCGTGCGTGAAGGTAAGGCCAAACGCCAGAATAAATGCCGCGTGATCCGTGACGGTATCGTCATTCACACCGGCGAACTCAGCGGCCTGAAACACGGTAAAGATGATATCAAGGAAATCGGTCTCAATCAGGAATGCGGTATCAGCATTAAGAACTTCAATGATGTTCAGGAAGGCGACCTCATTGAGACCTACGAACAAATCGAAGTCGCCAAGACCCTTTAACCGCTAATCGTTATGAAAGACCTTTGTATTACGACAACTATCCATCGCTATCAGTGGGACGAACTCTCTGAACAGCAGCAAACGCTTATCGAAGAGGCTAAACGGATGACGCGCAACTCCTATTCGCCGTACTCTCACTTCCGGGTAGGAGCGGCTGTGCGCCTGAAGAACGGCACGATCGTACGAGGCTCCAATCAGGAGAATGCGGCGTATCCGAGCGGTCTCTGCGCGGAGCGTACCGCCTTGTTTGCAGCCAATGCCAACTATCCCGACCAGCCGGTTGAGGCTCTCGCGATAGCGTGCTATGCGGAGGGGAGGTTTACGAGCGAACCCGGCGCTCCTTGCGCCGGTTGCCGACAGGTTATGCTGGAGACCGAACATCGCTACAGACAGCCTATTCAGGTGCTGCTTTACGGACAAGATGTGACCTATGTCATCGACTCCGTAGATGAACTCGTGCCCCTCGGTTTCTTCGCAGAAGACCTGCCGAAACATTGAGCGCAACCCTTGAGACCTAATTCATTTCGTCGATAGAAAGACGATGAGAAGACATCTGTTGAAGAGAATCGACTTGTATTTGCTGAGGAATTTCCTTGGTCTCTTCTTCATGACGTTTCTCATCGCTTCGTTCATTCTGCTGATGCAGTTCCTTTGGGTGCATGTGCGTGATCTGGTCGGTAAGGGCGTTGAGGTATCTGTCTTGGCGGAGTTCTTCGTCTATTCCGTAATGTCCGTCGTGCCGTTGGCCTTGCCGTTGGCAATCCTGTTGGCATCGCTCATGTGCTTTGGCAACCTGGGCGAGAAATTCGAACTCACGGCGATGAAAGCCGCCGGCGTCTCGCTCTTCCGCATAATGCGTTCTCTGACGGTGAGCATCGCATTGCTTTGCGTAGGCGCTTTCTTCTTCTCCAATTACGTCCTGCCGATGTCGCAGGCCAAACTGTGGGCACTCATTTTCTCGCTTCGCCAGAAGAGCCCCGAACTGGATATCCCGCCCGGAGAGTTCTACAACGGCGTACCCGGCTATATGATCTATGTGGAGCGGAAGAACCCCAAGACGGGTATGCTCTACGACCTGATGATCTATGACTACTCCGACGGCTTTCAGGACGCTACCGTGCTCGTTTCGGACTCCGGACAGCTGATGGTAACTGCCGATCATCATTACCTCAAACTATGCCTCCACTCCGGCGAAGGCTTTGAGAACCTCGACCGTCAGCAGCAGAACGCGACCAAGTCCCGAAAAAACGTGCCTTACCGGCGCGAGATATTTGGCTACAAGGAGATGCTCATCGAGTTTGATACCGATCTCAAGCGCTACGACGAGTCCGTCTTAGCCGACCAACATGTCTCCAAGGATGTCTATAAACTCGTCCGCTCCATTGACTCCGTGCAGGTGCTGGCGCATGATCGCGCCGTACAGCAATCGCAGGAGCTATTGCGCAAGAATTACTTCAATCGCGAGAGCAACGACAATCTTGAGATAGGGGAGATTTCTCCGCAGGTCATTGCAAGCCATAACATAGATTCCCTCTTTATGGCGCTCTCGCCCAAGAAACGGCTACGCGCCCTCGGTACAGCCGTAGAGCGCGCAAGGCAAAAGAAAGACCTTGTTCAGTATAACAATATCATGCTTGAGGATTATAAGTATTATATCCGTAAGCACGAGATCGAACTGCACCGTAAGTTTACCCTCGCCTTTGCGTGTCTAATCTTCTTCTTCATCGGTGCTCCGCTTGGCGCCATTATCCGCAAGGGAGGAATGGGAGCGCCTATTGTGATAAGCGTGGTGCTGTTCGTGATCTATTATATCATCGACAATACGGGCTATAAGATGGCACGCGAAGCCTTGTGGCCTGTGTGGGCGGGTATGTGGCTGTCGTCATTCGTATTGCTCCCGATCGGTATTTTCCTTACCTACAAAGCAGCTACGGACGCAGCGCTGCTCAATCCCGAGGCATGGCTCAAGGTATTCGAACGCATCCGCCGCAAACTTCTACGCAATGTTTCTCGCTCATAGAGCACGTATTGCTGCGAGCGAATGTGAAAAGGAGAACAGGACCATCACGGGACCATGTACCGAGAACCTTACTTTCAGAACACTTTGATTCAACTAATTATTGACCGTTCGTGAGAGCGGGTAGGTCTTGCAACTCTTTGAGGAAGATCGCGTAGTATTCGTCGTACAGCGGACGGAAGCCTTCTGTTGCGCGTAGGTTAGCGAGGTCGGGGTCTTTGAGAATATGATGGAACATCCGATAGCCTTGCTCCAAGGCGAGACGGAGATGTTGGAGCGCCAGATCCGTATTTCCGCTTAATGAATAGATGCACGCAGCATCGTATTCACTCTCGCTATCCGGATAATTCCGGAGAATAATTTCCATCACTACTGTGGCGTTAACCGTGTCACCCAAAAACAGATAGGCATATTGCGCTACGCAATCTTTATCCGGGATTTCGGTGAGGATAATCGTGTGGTAGTAGTCGCTTTTGGCCTGTGTCGTATCTCCAAGCAATTGATGGGTGCGGCCGCGATAGAGGTAGGTGGTCGGGGAATTCGAATCCAGCGATATGGAGAGATTATAATCCTCCAAGGCTTCTTCATAGCGTCCTTCCTTATAGTAAAATCCGGCACGCGTGGCATAGGGGACGGCTTCATCGGGTGCCAGTTCGATACATCGGTTGATCCACCGTAGTGCGGCATCCACGGAGTCGAGTTCGTAGTAGTATTCAGCGATTAAATAGGTGCTGTAGGCATCCGTGGTGTCGTTATCATAGACGGTCTTTTGGCAACGGATGGCATTGACGAAGTCTCCCATCTTTTGGTAGCAAACGGCCATCTTGGAGTCGTACCACGTGTCGGGGTCCACCGCTTGGGCTTCCCGGAAGTACGAAATAGCCTTGCCATAGAGTCCGAGGTTCTCATGCAGCAGTCCTCCGCAGATATATAGGGTGTATTGATTAGGGGTCTTGTTGATTTGGAGGCGGAGTTGGGTGATGGCGAGGTCGAGAGCAGCGCGGTCGAGGTGAATGAAATTGAAGATAGCCTTGCGGTTCTCGTCCTTACTGATGGCTTTGATGAGGTCGGAGATGCCCTCTTCGTACTTATGCTGCTTGATGTAGCACTCTCCACGGAATCCGTAAGGCTGCATGTAGTCGGAGTCAAGCGTCATGACATAGGAGAACTGATCGATGGCGTTCTCGTATTGCTCACTCTCCATTAGGTTGCGTCCCAAGCCCATATATCCGGTGGTGGTGTACGGCTCGAGTTCAATCATATGCAGATAGTCTGCATTGCCGGTCGTATAGTCGCCGAGTTGGTAGTAGATCTCTGCACGCTCTTCGTAGTAGTCGTATTCCGTAGGATCGTACTTGATGGCGAGAGCATAGTCGGAGAGTGCAGCTACGGTATCCGATATGTCGAGATACAGCATCGCGCGCAGGCGGTAAGCCGACGCAAGGCGGGTCTTGTCTTTCTTAGGCAGGTGAGCGATCGCGAAGTCGAAGTCGTATTTTGCGTAGTCGTATTTAGCCAGGTTGGCATAAGCCGCACCCCTATAGAGGCTGGCGTATCCGTTCTTGGGGTTCGTATTGAGTTCGCGATCGAACATTTCGAGGGCTTTTTCGTTGTCGCCTTCATCGAGCGCTTCGATGCCGCGTTGATAGAAGTACGAGGTAGGCTCCTTGCTGCCCGCGAATGTCATCAGGCTGCAGAGCAGGGACGGGATAAGGATGAGAATTTTGTTCATTTTTGTACCAAATTATTACCGGTTATTCTTGTTTTTCGGTGCAAAGGTACGAAAAAATATCGGATTGGACAAATAATTATGAATTTTTTTTGTGTATATGAGAATTTTTTTGTATCTTTGCAGCCTGATACCGCAGAAGGTCTCTGACCCGATGTATAAATTTAACTGTAAATGCGCTAAGCGCTTGTAAGATTATGACAAATGACAAGCAGGAACTCCTAGAGGAGTTGAAGGCTCTGATTGAGCAAAACGTGAATGAAGTAAAAGAACAAGTAGAGGACGTGAAAAGCCGTTTCTATCGTCAGTACCACGACGAGCAGGCTGCCCTGAAAGAGGCTGCGGAGAAAGCCGCAGAGGACGCCGGAGAGGTGCTGGAGAACTGGCAACCCGTCTTGGATGAGACGGAGCAAGCGTTTAAGGAGTTGCTGAATGTCTATAAGCAGAAGCGTGCAGAGTTGCAGAAGCAGATCGAGCAGGAGCAGGCGCAGAACCTGTTGCGCAAGGAGAATATCCTCTCGCAGATGAAGGAGATGGCGCAAGCTGAGACCGCCGATGTAATGGGTAATCTGCAGAAGATGCGTGATCTGCAGGCAGAGTGGAAAAATATCGGTCCCGTGCCCGCACCCAAGGCGCAAGAGATCTGGAAACAATACCAGCAATACCAGGAGCAATTCTATGACCTGGTGAAAATCAATATCGAGTTGCGCGATCTGGATTTCAAGAAGAACCTGGAGATGAAGACCTTGCTCTGCGAGGCTGCCGAGAAGCTGAAAGAGAATCCCAATATCGTTGAGGCCAGTCGCGCCTTGCAGCAACTCCACGACGAGTGGGCGGAGATCGGCCCCGTGGCTCGCGAACTCAGAGAGGATCTCTGGAACCGCTTCAAGGAGGCCAGCACCGTGATCAATAAGAAGCATCAGGCTTATTTTGACTCGCTGCATGAGAAGGAGCAGGAGAATCTGACCAAGAAGCAAGGCCTGATTCAGGAGTTGCACGAACTGCTGGATGCCTTTAAGAACGAGGCCGGCGAATACGACATCCGCTCCAATAGAAAGTGGGACGAACTCACCGAGAAGATTCAGGAGATCCAGAACCGTTGGCGTGCTATCGGTTTTGCTCCGCGCAAATACAACCAGTCTATCTATGAAGAGTACCGTGCGCTGACGGACGGATTCTTCCGCGCCAAGACCCGTTTCTATAAGACGATTCGCGACCAGTTCAACGAGAACCTCAAGCAGAAACGCGAGCTCCTACAGCAAGCACAAGAGTTGCTCAACGGCGAACTCACGAGCGAAGCTACGGATATGATGATCCAACTGCAGAAGAAGTGGAAGACCATCGGTCCCGTGGCGCGCAAGTACAGCGACGAGATTTGGAAACAGTTTACCGAGACCTGTGACAGCTTCTTCAACCGCAAGCGTGAGACCGAGCGTCAGGAGCGCGGCGAACGTCAGAAAGAACGCGGCGAACGTATCATGCAATCGGGCGATAAGAATAAGCTCGCACGCATGTACGAAACGCTGCAGCAGGAGATCAAGACGGCTGAGAATAATATCCTCTTCTTCACCGGTAAGAGCAAGTCGGCCAATAAGCTCGTGCAGGATATGCAGAAGAAGATTGATGCACTCAAGGCACAGCTGAAGACCCTCGAGGAGAAAATGATGGAATAATATCAATGTTGTATTGATAGAATGATGTAATGTTGTATTGATAGAATGATGTAATGTTGTATTGATGGCATTAATCAGTTATCATAATGTAGAGGTGCGTCAGGACGAGCAGGTTGTGCTCCGCGACGTGACGCTGGAGGTCAATGCCGGCGACTTGGTCTATCTGTTAGGTAGGGTAGGTAGCGGTAAGTCATCGCTGATGAAGACATTCTATGGCGAGCTGCCGATCTATGATGGCGAAGCGAAGTTCTCGGATTACGATCTCCGCAACCTCTCGCGTCGCCAGATACCGTACCTCAGACGCAAGATTGGCATCGTCTTTCAGGACTTCCAACTGCTCACCGACCGCACCGTGGAGGAGAATCTGCTCTTTGTGCTGCGTGCTACGGGCTGGAAGGACACCAAGGTGATGAAGAATCACGTTGCGTCGATTCTGGAGCAGGTAGGTATGCAGGATAAGCGCTATAAGATGCCGTATCGGTTGAGCGGCGGCGAACAGCAACGTGTAGTGATTGCCCGGGCCTTATTGAACTCGCCGGAGATCATCCTGGCGGACGAACCTACCGGCAATCTCGATGCCGAGACCGCCCGCGAGATCATGGAGTTGCTCAATAGCATCAGCCAAGCCGGAATGACGGTGATCATGTCAACGCACAATCCCCTCTGGCCGGAGCTGTTCCCGGGTCGCAAGTTAATCTTTGCCGACGGCAAGGTACGCGAGTGCGAATAGACGCATCTGCTTAAGCATAGCGCTGAGCCCGTTGGATCGGGTGGGGGATAGATGTTCCCGGAGTTGAATATCGTCGATGAAGTATAATTCTGCATCGGCGATTTCTTTTGGTGTGTGACCTGAGAGCACGCGGATGAGCAATGCTACGATACCGCGCACCAGGACAGCGTCACTATCGCCGTGATAGATCACGATAGATTGGCCCTTTTCGTTATGTTGAAGTTCGGCGGTAAACCAAACCTTGGACTGACAGCCGTCTATCAGATTCTGTTCGGTCTTGTCTTTCTCGTCCAACTTGGGGAGGCTGTTGCCTTCCTCGATGAGGAGAGCGTATCGATCCATCCAGTCGTCAAAGGACGAGAAGGTATCGATGATTTCGTCTTGTATTTCGTTAATAGTCATATCCTTATAATATTACGCGCGCACGAGCGCGTAGATGGTATCTGCTAAGATTTGGTCTGCATCTATGCGAAAGCCGGGTGCGAGGATTGTATGATTAGCCTTCGCGTAGTATTCTTCCCTCGCTTCGAGTTGCGGACGGATGAATTCGGTCAACTCCTCGTGACTCCGTCCTTCGAGCACGGGACGTTCGCTAAGGTCGGTCAACATCAGTCGTGCCGCCAGATCTTCTACTTCCCATTTGAGATAGATCGACGTACCCAACTCGGCCAGACACTCCATATTATCTTCGTAGCAGGGGTAGCCGCCGCCGGTAGCGTAGATGACATTATCGGTCGGAGCCATGTCGGCTACGTCCTCCAGCACGTATTTCTCTTTGCGCCTAAAGGCCTCAATGCCGTACTGACGGATATAGTCGGCCGGCGAGAGGGAGTGGATCTCGTGGAAGGCCTCGTCCAGGTCCACGAAATGCCAACCCAGGCGTTCTGCCAACAGCCGTCCTACGGTTGTCTTACCCGCACCCATATATCCGATGAGATAGATGGGACCTTTAATGCTTCCGTTCTTCATCGTCTAAGATAGCCTCGGTATTGTCTCGCCAAAGGATGCGGTTGTTCTCAATATAGGCCTCGGGGAAGATGGCCGTCGTGTCGGGTGCAGGTATCTCGCCGAGGAGTTTGCCCTCCTGGTTATAGGCTTGCACAATGGACGAGCAGACCGGCGCGCAGGCGGTCGTTATGACGTAGAGGGTATCTCCGCGTTGCAGGCTGTCTGTCGTGACCGTAGCCCCGTAATGCACGAGGGAGATACTGCCAAGCAGCATCAGAAGAATGATCCGTTTCATTCAAATATCAATTGAAAAATATCAATTATCAATTGTCAATTGTCAATTATCAAGGCTACCGCGTACGCCGCGATGCCTTCCTGTCTTCCTACGAATCCGAGGTGCTCGGTGGTGGTGGCCTTGACGGATACCTGCGAAATATTCACATTCATCGTCTCAGCCAGGCATTGGCGCATCGGCTCAATATAAGGACTGAGTTTGGGCGCCTGCGCACAGATCGTGATATCGCAGTTGCCGAGTTCGTAGCCCTGTTCGCGCAGCATAGCCATGACGCGTCTAAGCAGGATCTTGGAGTCGATGCCCTCGTACTCGTTGCCTTTCGTATCGGGGAAATGATAGCCTATGTCGCGCATAGCGGCAGCTCCTAATAGGGCGTCGCATAGCGCGTGAATCGCTACATCGGCATCCGAGTGTCCGAGCAGTCCCTGCGTGTGGGGTACCGCTATCCCCCCGAGCCACAGATCGCGGCCCGAGGCGAAAGCGTGTACATCATATCCAAAGCCTATCCGCATTATTTCTTGTTGTTAACCAAGTCCTTGATGCCTGCCAGGTCGAAACCGAGGGTGAAACGCATCGTATTGTTCAGCGGGTTGGTGGAAGCGGTAGCGATGCAGTAGGATACATCCAGACGTACGATCGACAATGCAAAGCCGGCACCTACGGTGACGTAGCGGCGGTTGCCCTTATAGTAGTTCTCGTGGCTGTAACCTACGCGGCCGAAGAACTTACGATCGTAGCTGTACTCCAGACCTACTGCCCATTGTACCTCTTGGAACTCCTCCAGCGAACCGCTGACGCGTTTGCCGTCCTCGTTGGTATAACCCGGAGCGTCGTTGAACGACTGCCACCAGCCTTTCGGCGACGATACCCTGGAGTACTCGTCGGTGTCGTACATAGGCACACCTTCGGGGAACTCTTCGCTGGTCGTGGTCTTGTCGGTAAGGGCGGTAGCATAGCGCGACTTGGTCGTCGGCACCAGCATCTTGTTGCACTCCACGGATGCCATCAATCTGTTGTAGTTGTCGAAGGGCAGCTCATAGCTCACACCGATACGCATATTGGCGGGGATGAAGTTGGAGGTGTTACCCTTGTCGTACGACATCTTACCACCGAGGTTGCTGAGGTTGAATCCCAATGCAAAGCGGCTCTCTCCCATCGGCAGCTCGATCGGCTGACGGTAGTACAGCGAGATGTCGGCAGCCATCGTCCATGCGGGGTAGAGTTCGTTGACGCTACCGTTGGTGGACGAGTTGGCTCCGTTGTTCAGGTCGGAGTACATGAAGCGCAGCGTAGCGGCCATACTTACATACTCGTGTAGTTTGCGCGAGTAAGCCACGTCCAGCGCCCACTCATTGGGGTGTGCCATTTGCAGGAACGTACCATCGAGGTTGGTCATCTGCACCTCACCCATCGAGAAATAGGTGAACGAAGCGGAGATAGCCTGCAGGTCATCAAATTTGTAGAAACCGCAGAGGTAAGCCAGATCGATGTCGCCTACCAAACTACGCAACCACGGCGTATAGCTAGCTACGATACCTCCACGGCTGTCCTCGATGAAGGCGTACTTGGCTGCGTTCCAATGTTGGGAGTTGAAGTCAGGGGTAGTAGCTGCACCCAGATCACCCATACCTGCTGCATGTGCATCAGGTGCGATAGTGAGCGACGGCATAGCTGTTACCACAGGGTTGGTAGCCATCACGGCTACGGTTGTTGCGGCCAAAGCCACAAGCATACATAATTTTTTCATTTTGTTGTTGTTTGTTTTTATTTGTTATTAGTATTCGTTTTCAAATCTATTTTGAAAGATGCTTCATAGGCAATTCAATTTTAATTTTTAAATCTTAAATCTTAAATTTGTTAATAAACAATGAGTTTTCCCGTTATCTTCGACGATCCGCTTTGGGTCGTGTGGATCAGGATACTATAGGCATACAATCCGGCTGTCACGGGGCAGTCGTTGAGATTGAGTTCGTAGATACGATCGTAACCCATTTCTACCTCTTCGGCGGAATGAATCGGATGACCGGTAAGGTCGGTGATGCGGATACTTAGGTACATCAACTCATCGGGTCGGTCGGTATCCAGGAAGAACCGTACCGTACCGTTCTGCGAGACGGGGTTGGGGTAAGTGATGAGTTGGAAGATCGTAGGCGCTATGTCTTTCTCCACCGTGTACGAGAGCGTGGCGGTAGAGGAGTTATTATTCAGATCCCACGCACGGAAGGCGAGGGTGTGAGCACCTACGCTCTGTTTATTCATCAGGTACGATACCTGACCGGATTGGTAGGTGCCGCGTGCCGCCGTGAAGTATTCATTGAGGATATAACTCTGTTTGGAGTCCTCATCGATGGTTAGTAGCAGGTCGTGTCCTATACCGCTGCCTACGGTGTTTATACCGTTCTCGTCATATAGGTCGGCGTAGAAATGCGGCGTCTCGTGCGTTGTCATGCCCGTTTTAAACGACGGCGTATTCAGATACAGCGTGATATCCGGTCCCTTATCATCTGCGAGCACGATGTCGCTACTACCGCCTATGACCAGTTCGTGGTCGTGTCCGATACCCTCGCCGTAGATGGTGTCGTAGGCATAATAGACGATACGACCGTTGCCGTAGTTATAGTGGATATCTTTGGGCAGCATAAAGGTGTACTCCCACTCGCCGTTCTTTACATCCGCTTCGCCGCGGAAGAGTCGGTTGGGGTAGTCGTTGTAGGTGTAGTAACGTTTCTTGCTTTCATCCTCCTCATCGTTGTCGCGGGTGGTAATCTGCTGCATCTTATCGAAGATGGTGATGGCCAGCACGCCGTTAAAATAGCGGGCGGTATCGCCGTCGGCATCGCGGATGAAACCTTTTACCGTCTGTTTGGAGAGGGCATTGAGGGTGTCGAGTTGTGTCGTTGTCACTACTTCAAACTGCGTCGGGTAATGCAGCCGAATCGCGGGGTCGCCTAATAGTACGTACGACATCTTGTTCTCGTCGTTGCCGGTCTTGTTCTTGGCCGTACGAACCGCTTCGCCTAAGGTCATCGGATAGGTGAAAGGATCCGGGTGGGAGAAGAGTGTGTCGCACACGTTGCGATTGATGATATCGTTCATCGAGGCATAGACCGTGCGGCAGGCCGATAGCACACCGATAGCTCCGCCGTTGGGATTGATCACGGCTGCTTCGCCGGCGGATAACTCCTGACAATCGAAGTGAGAGAAGTTACAGGTCGCCAGCATCCAGAAACCTTGATTCTGATTGGACATGGCTTCTATATCGGATATGGTCAGGAAGCCTTCCGAGCAGATATTATGCGCACTTCCGTGTCCGGAGTAGTCCATCAGCAGCACGCCTTGTGCCATCAGGTTCTGGAACTGGTTATAGGCTACCGGATAACTCTCGCCGGAGGCGGTTGCTTCCTGCACGTAGGCATCCAGGAAGATCTTGTTGACGATAAAGTCGGGATTATCTATGCGCACCTGTTCGGCCGCGGCGTCACCTACTTTCACGTGCAGACCGTGATCGCCGTCGTCAGCCAGGAAGCACATCTCCTGCTTCCATCTTCCCATGTTATTATTCTTGAGGAACTTCTCGATCTTGGTAACGACCTTTTCGGCCTGATCCACCGTTGTGATAGGCATACGACCGACACCAATCTCCATCGTTGCACGCGAGTCGTAGAAGTAACTGCCTACTACGCCGTCCTTGTCTTCCATGAATCCGAAATAGTCGTCCGCGGCATAGGCCTTGGTCTCGACCGTCGAGTTCTCGGCCTGATAGGTCAGCAGCACGGGTGTGCCGGAGCTGGTCAGTATCTTACGGTTGTCAAACGTTCCGTCTCCGAATAGCAGCAGGTTCCTGGGGTGCTCGATCGACGCATCTCGCTCGGCGCGGTCGTAGAGCATCTTCATCAGCCATCGGATAGCCGAAGCGTCGGGCGTGCCGGACGAGAACTCATTATATACCTGTTCGTCCGTAACGACGGCTGTGGTCAGTCCGTCGTACAGTTCATGCAGTTCGGCTAGTCGTTGCGCTTGCGCCAGCATATCCGCGGGCGTGACGATGACATAGTCGATGTCGCGCAGCCTGTGCAGGTCTTGGTTGGCGACGCGGCCGAGCGATTCGGCCTTGCGCATATTCTCCGTAGTGGGATTGATGGCCACGAACTGCTCGATGCTATCCGAGGTGCTCACAAAGCAGAGCGTGTCGCCCTCCATAAACGTCGGCATCCGGCGTATATTGACCGGATCGGTCAGGTTCCATATCTGCGTATTGCTGGTGGCACCCGTCAGGTGGTAGATGATGTTCTCTTTCGGTTCGGAGAATATATCCATCGGATCATCCTCCTCCGTACGCGAGTAGCGGAAGAAGTAGGGATTCTCCGTCATCTTTAGATCGCGCACGGCAATCATCTCGATGAAGTTGAGCCATGCGCGCGGATTGCCGGCAGCATTCGTTATCTGCAGCTTCACGCTGGGCGTATTGGAGTCGGGCATACCCGTGGTGACGCGTGCCGAAGCCGTGGTTGCCATCGTATAGAAGTCGCTGGGATCTATGCCTGCCGTCATCGTCGTGCGTGTTTGGTTGCCGGCTGTGAGTTGGATCGTCGATACCTCGTTGCTGCGCACAGCCAGATCGAGTCGGCAGCGAAGCGCCTTGTCCGTTCGGATGTTACTAAAGCTAAAGCGCGAGAAATCCAGCGTCTTGTTTATCTCCAATGCTTCGCCGTACCACTCTCGTCCGCCGCCGTCCTTACCGAGGTTGAAGTCGATGAGATTGACCAGATCCTGTTCATACAATTGGTAGTCCTCCATAAACCGTACATTGTACGTGTAGCTGCGATCGAGCGTGTCGGGTAGGGTCTCAATCAATCGTTGCTGACCCGCATTATCCGACAGGAAATAGCATCCGTAGTCCGCGTAGCAGTTACGTATGTGCTCGTAGGTGCCGTTCTTGTATTCCCAGTTGACGGGACCTCGGGCATAGAAGAGGATATAGTCGCCGGCCGAGAACACGCCGTCAGCGCCTTTCGACATATAGAAAGCCACGGAGGGTACGTCATCCAGATGCGGGAGTGTGAAGTTTTGCGGCAGCAGTCCGCCGCCGTAGCCCAACACGCGTACCTGTGCGGGATTGAGCCCTAAGGCTTGTATCTCCTCGTAGGTGAGGCAGTAGAGGCCCGTTTCGCTCACTTTGAGTTTGACGAAGTTTCCGCTCATCATCACGGAGTGCGTCGCATAGTCGTGCGCGCCGGCCGTGCCAATGCCTATCATGGCTGCTATCAGCAGACTAAGAGAGCGGTTTATGATCTTGTTGGCTTTCATTTTATCTTGCAATATAGGTGGTCATCTTCTATCAGTTGGTTGCGTACTGCAGGTTCTGCAGCTGTCTCGTAGTCGATGAATACGAGGTCGCCGTTGCGTAGCGTCACTTTCTCGGATACGTCATGAATCGCGCGGTTGATAGCCGCGAAGTCCTCATTCGTCCATTCGCCCTTCGTCCATCCGTCCTCCGTAGAGACGGCATTCCTTGCCGTCTCTCCAACGGCATTCCTTGCCGTCTCTCCTACGCCATTTGCCATCAGTTCGCCCACACATAGGGAGTTGTCGAAGGCAGTACCTTCTGCCCAGTTCTGTTGCAGAATATCCTCGGCACGGAAATTGAGCCCGAAGCCTACGGCATCGTAGTACCGCTGTGCGAATCGTTCCTCGATGCATTTACCCAGGCGACTGATTCGGGCTATGCGGCAGCGGCAGTAACGTATATCCTCCGACCAATCGGGCAGGAAGAAAGGCTTTTTTTGGTTCAGCAGCGACGAGTCACACTTCATCGTAAACCGGTACGCTCCCTCATGATATGTGTATCCAAGTATCTTCACTTTTCACCTTTCACTTTTCACTTTTCAACTATTTAGCTCGAATAAATAGTTGAATTGGCGTGCCGTTAAAGTCCCACCACTCGCGCAGTTTGTTCTCCAGGAATCGGCGATACGGTTCCTTCACGTACTGCGGCAGGTTAGCAAAGAACACGAAGGTCGGTACCTGCGTATTGGGCAGCTGGGTGCAGTATTTGATCTTGATGTATTTGCCCTTGAGTGCGGGTGGGGGATAGTTCTCGATCAAGGGCAGGAACTTCTCGTTGAGTTGGGCTGTCGGCACCTTGCGGAACTTATTCTCGTATACGTGCAGCGCCGTTTCCATCACCTTGAAGATACGTTGCTTCGTCAGCGCCGAGCAGAAGATGATCGGGAAATCGGTAAACGGAGCGATGCGTTCGCGTATCGCCCGCTCGTAGCCCTTGATGTCTTGTGTCGTCTTGCTCTCCACCAGGTCCCACTTATTCACGCAGACCACCAGTCCCTTCTTGTTCTTCTGGATGAGGGAGTAGATGTTCAGGTCTTGCGATTCGATACCGCGCGTGGCATCCAGCATTAGGATGCAGACGTCGGAGTTCTCGATGGCGCGGATAGAACGTACCACGGAGTAGTACTCCAGATCTTCGTTCACCTTGGCCTTCTTACGGATGCCGGCTGTATCTACCAGGTAGAACTCCTTGCCGAACTTATCATACTTCGTATAGATGGAGTCGCGTGTCGTACCGGGTATGTCGGTCACGATGGTTCTTTCCTCGCCGATGAAGGCGTTTAGGATTGAACTCTTACCGGCGTTGGGACGACCTACGATCGCAAACCTCGGCAACTCATCGATCATCTCGTCGTTGTCATCCTTGCGGAAGCGCGAGCATATCTCGTCCAACAGTTCACCCGTTCCCAGTCCGTTCTCGGCCGAGAGGATATAGGGTTCACCCAGACCGAGTTTGTAGAACTCCGGGGCGCCGTATTGCCGGTCGAAGGTATCTACTTTATTGACTGCCAGCACCGTGGGTTTCTTGCTCTGACGGAGCAGGTGTGCTACTTCCATATCAAACTGCGTGACGCCTTCGTTCACATCTACCACTAATAGTACCACGTCTGCCTCCTTGATCGCGAGGTTCACCTGACGGTTGATCTCACTCTCGAAGGTGTCGTCCGAGTTAATGACCCATCCGCCGGTATCGATCACGGAGAAGGGCTTGCCGCACCACTCAGCATGCCCGTACTGACGGTCGCGCGTGGTGCCGGCCGTATCATTTACGATGGCTCGACGCGTCTGCGTCAGCCTGTTAAACAGAGTCGATTTCCCTACATTGGGACGACCCACTATCGCCAAAATATTCGCCATAGTCTTATCAATTATCAAATATCAATTGTCAATTGTCAATTATCAACTACCCGCATCTTCCGCAGCCGCCGCATTCGTCTTCGCCGCAAGGATTCTTTTGCTCGTCTTTGCGGCATTCGCCCTTGCGGCAGCCGCCCTTGCCGCAGCATTTGTGCGGATGACGCAGTTGCTCCAGTTCCTCCTCCGTAGCATCGCGCACCTCCAGTATCTCGCCTACGAAGTGCAGGTTCTCGCCGGCCAACGGATCATTGAGGTCGATGGTCACCTTGTCATCGGTAATCTCCACCACCATGGCTCGTACGATCTGTCCGTCCACGGTCTGCATAGGTACCATCTGTCCTACCACCACGCGTTCGTCGTCAAACTCGCCGTCGCCGTTGTAGAAGAGTTTCTTATCGAGTGTCAGCACGGCGTCGGTGTCGTACGGTCCGTACGCATCTTCGCATCCTATGCGGAAGTCAAACTTATCGCCGGTCTTCTTGCCCCTCAGCGCTTCTTCAAATAGCGGCAGCATCATCCCGAAGTCCTCGCAATAGGTCAGGGGAGTCTCACGCGTAACGCGTTGCATCAATTCTTCTTGGCCCTCTTGGCCGTCCACGAACAGGTCGTAGATACATGTAATCACATTATTCATAAATATCAATTATCAACTTTCAATTATCAACTATCAACTACCACCAACTTACGGTCTTGTTCGTACTATCCGTACTGGTCTTGTCGTACTTCAGATCCTTCAGCATCGAGGCATTCACGCCGATGTGGAAGGTATAACTCTTATACGGTCCGAAGGGCACGAACGAGGCCGTCATGTTCCAGCAATGCAGGTCGCGACTCACGTTGAAGTTGGTGTACGACCATTTCTTGTTGCTGATATCGTAACTGGTACTCGTGCTGATCTTCCATCCGTTACCGAAGCCTATGCTGCCGCTGAGCGATATATTCTGCGTCAGACGGAAGGGATAGACCATGTTTTCGTAGTCGAACTTCGTCTTATCCTCTGCATAGCGCATCGTATAGCTGACCGTCAGCGACCAGGGTATCTCCGTCTTGATATAGCCGGCCTGACTGCGGGTGGTATGTTTCTCTTCGTTGCGTTTGAGTTTGGCATTCGACACCGATCCGTCCTCGTTCATGGTGATATCCTCCATGTTGTTCTCGTCGTCCGCGGGCAGCGGATCGGGGGTCTTCTTGTCCTTCTTAAACCACTTCTGTATCACCTGCGGGTTGAACGTATAACTGATGCTGAAGTTCGTTCCGCTCCAGCGCGGGAACTTACCGTTACTCCAGTACTGCTTATTGGTCTGCACGGGTTTGCCCAGCGCGTTCAGTTCGTACATATAGGGGTCAAAGGTCGTCGCGAGGTTGATCGTGTAGTTCACCTTCGGCACTTTGATCCTCACTTGCAGACCGAACTTGTTCCAGTTCATCGAGTCCGCGGCGAAGTTATATCCGCCGGTGATGTTGACGGCATCCAGGATCGAATAGACCTTATACGGCTCCTTGCCGGTCGTGTCCTTGTCGTTGCGCAGCTTCATCTCGAGGTTATTGCCAAGGCTGAAACTGAGGTTCGCCACCTGACCTTGCCCCGCATTACCGTATAGCGCTCCCGCGTACCGCGAGTAGGTCTGATGCTGATAGACGGGATTGCCCTCGTCGTCTAATTTCTGGATCCGTCGTCCGGTCTCGGGGTCGGTACCGTCGTATACGGGTTGGTCGTAGCTTCCGTAGTAACCCCAGAACGAAGAGCCGAAGTCCGGGTGGTAGTTAAACGACACGGAGGGTGTCAGCACGTGACGGAACTTCTCCACGCGGCCTTTGGGGAACAACTTGCGGATCGGGGTGAAGAATCCGTATATCTTGGTGCTCAGACTGATACCTACGTTGAAGTCAAACACGTTGTAGAATCCCGTCGTCGTGTCGCGTGCCAAGGCTTGTGTCTCGTCGTCCCAGCGTTGGTCCGTACGCATGAAGTACATGCGGTCTGTGAGGTTGATCGACGGCGTCACGCTCAGGTATTTGAATAGCGTCCAGCTCGCGTTCATCGATGCGGTGTGCCGCATACCCGTCTGCCAGTCCTTGAGAAAGTCGGAGTGCAGCAGCCGGCTCTCCTTGATGTTGTTAGCCGCTATCTTACCGTTCATGTTGTAGGTCATCTTGATCTTCTCATACCAGCGATCCTTGCCTACCTTCACCTTGCGTTTGAAGGGGTACACACTTCCCATTGTTACCGCCAGATCGGGCAATGTCAGCGTCATCGTGGAGTCACGCGTCTGTTGGCTGATAAGTGCCGACAGCGAGATCGACCACGGACTGTCCGGGAATCGCTGCGTGTAACTTATACTCGATGACTTGGTATTCTGCGAATTGAGCTGACCGTTGTAGTAGCTGTTGATATTACTGCGGTTGTAGCCCGAGGTGGAGAAGTTGACCGAAGCCGAGAAGGTGGAGTAGGGATTGGCCTTCTGATCCTGCTGGTGGGTCCATTGGATCTGCAGGTTGGTGGCTTTCTGGTAATCGGGCATATCCTTCTCTCCGGTCACATCGGTTCGGTAGTTGATGTTGATGCTTCCGTGGAAGCGGTAGCGCTTGATGTAGTTGGAGCGTGCATATACGGCCCACGTACCGCGCGTGTAGATATCACCCGTTATCTCCAGATCCACATAGTCGTTCAGTGCAAAGTAGTATCCTATACCTCTCAGGTACAGACCCCTCGAGTAGTCATCACCGAAGGTAGGCATGATCAGTCCCGACGAATAGGAGTTGGTGAAGGGGAAGTAACCGAATGGTATCGCCAGCGGCACCGGCACCTCGCCTACTACCATATACGCCGGACCGGCGGCTATGTACTCACCCGGTTTCACTTTGGCCTTGGTCATATGCAGGTAGAAGTGCGGGTGGTCGTGCTTGTCGCAGGTGGTGTATTTGCCGCCGGCCATCATCATCACATTATCCTCCTGCTTCTTCGTCCTGTCGGCTACGATGTATCCCTCGCCTTGCTGTGTCGTCACGTTGCGGATGATACCCTTCTGCGTCTTGAGGTTATAGGTCATCTCGTGCGACTCGTATTCGTCTTTCTTGTCTTTGAATACGGGACGACCCTTCCATTCGCGACTCAGCGTGTCGTACACACCCGAGGCGAAGACAGTGTTGCTGTCCATCTTGCATCTGATATAGTCGGCTGTCAGGTCCATCTCTTCGTATTTGACGTTACTGTTTCCGTGCAGCATCGCGGTTCCGTTGCCCAGTAGGATGGCGGAGTCTTGCGCTACGTAGTTGATCGGCGACGATACGGCATTCTTCACGCGAATCGGTTCATTCATCTCCTCGTCCTCGTATCCTCCGCCCGTCCACGATGTTTCTTCGTATCCGCTTCCTGTCCTTGCTTCTTCGTATCCGCTCCCGGTCCTTGCTTCCTGTGCAAATATAGGCATCGTCAGCAGCATAAATGCTGCCCACACAATAGCCCTATTTATACGTACACACGCGCGCATTATACACAAAAAAGCCTGCAAAGATACAACAAATATTTGGATTACACAAATTTTTCACAATAATAGTGAAGTTTTTCACAAAAAAGCCTCTATTTTTGCCCCTCCCTCTTAAAAAATGCAAAAAGATTTGCATATTAGAAAAAAAAGTTGTATCTTTGCAGCATGAAATGAAAAATGAATGATTTATGGATACTAATACCCCTAAACAATCGCCGATCGCATCTGAATCATTAGGAGCGAGTATGCCTCAGCAGAAGTACTTTACCGCAGATGAGGCGATAGCATTTTTGGAGCCTCGTATTCGTGCAATGTTCAGATGAAAGAAATAACCAACTTATTGGTCACAGATTGGATATATCATTGTAGCATAACTGCCCATCCCGAGGCGTAAATCGGGAGCGTCAGATCTGAGACGGTAAATAGGATCGCAGAGGCACAATCGAAAGGTTGTGCCTTTCTTTTTGTTCAAATTAGCGTGTTTCGCCTGAAAAATTGAAAAAAGATTTGCATATGTGAGAAAAATGTAGTATCTTTGCAGCGCAAAATATGTGCTGATATCTATGCAGGCTTTTAGACATAGTGTGAACATACCCCGTATAACCCGCAATAGGGGGGGGTATTGGCTGAAAAGTGGCTCTTCGCGGCTCTGCGGAGGTAGTTTTGTTTTAAAGAGTACATTTCTTCTCTTATTCTTAGTAGCAAGTGCCGGCGCACTCAAGGCGGCCGATAAGGCTGAATGCGAGCTGACGTCGGTGACGATTACCGACAACATCGTCTTTATCGAGGACAATCCCTTCGCCGGCTGCAGTCGTCTGACCTCGCTCGTCGTGGAGCCCGGTCATCCTATCTATGATAGCCGCGGTAATTGTAATGGTATCATCCGCACGGCCGACAACACCCTCATCGTAGGCTGCCAATCGACTGTTATTCCCGCCTCCGTGACTGCGATTGAGGAAGAAGCGTTCTTAGATTGCAGTTCGTTAGTTTCCATCTCTATTCCCGCTTCTGTGACCGCGATCGGTCGCAATGCGTTCTCCGGCTGCACGGCTCTGAGGTCTCTCACCGTTGCGGCCGGCAACCCTATCTATGATAGCAGAGATAGTTCCAACGCAATTATCGCGACCAAGTCGAATACCCTCATCGTAGGCTGTGCGGCTACGGTGATTCCTGCTTCCGTGACGTATATCGACACGGAGGCTTTTGCCGGTTGTACGACCCTGACCGCTATTACGATTCCCGCCGCTGTGAAGGGCATCAGCCGTAGTGCCTTTGACGGCTGCACAGGACTGCAGTCTCTCACTGTCTTACGTCGCACACCCCCGACGGTAGCCGTTGACGCCTTCCGCGCTGTGGATCCGTCCATCCCCGTCTATGTTCCCGCTGAGAGTCTCTCGCTCTATCAATCCTCCGAGATGTGGAAGTATTTTACGAATATACAGGCAATCCCGAGTGATAAGGAGGAGTAAAGATGAAACACAACGGATTTATTTATATTCTGACGAATCTAAAGGAAATGTAAAATGCGGTATTTAGGCGGTAAAGGATTAATGACAGATAACATTTTGGGTGTTGTGGATGAAAACACTCAAGGTGTTCGTTCTGTATTAGATATGTTTTCGGGAAGTGGTATAGTAGCTAGAGCTTTTAAAGAAGCTGGATTTTCTGTTGCCGCTAACGATATACTATATTTCTCATATGCTATAAATCGAGGTACGTTATGTAATAACCGAACGTCTCGAAAGTTGCGAGAATTATTGGCTCATCTAAATCATCTTCCGATAGAAAATATTGATCCGAATGATGTCAATAATTTTATTGCTCATAACTATTCCCCTAATGAGAATTGCCAAAGAATGTATTTTCAACCCAAAAATGCACTTAAAATTGATATTATTAGACAAGAGATAGAAAGGCTTCGGGGCGAATTGAATGAGAACGAATATTATTACCTCTTGGCGAGTCTTCTAAATGCTGTACCCTTCGTAGCAAATATTACAGGAACTTATGCCGCATATCTAAAGTATTGGGATGTTCGCACATACAAAGACCTGACTTTAGAAGAGATTCCGGTTTGTTCTAGCCGGAAAAGATGTACAGCTTATAATATGAATGCAGATGAATTAGTGAGAGACGTACGATGTGATTTAGTATATTTGGATCCTCCATACAATGAAAGAGAATACTTACCGAACTATCACATTTTAGAAACTATTGCCAGATATGATAATCCCGAGATAAAGGGAATTACCGGCATGAGGGTTCAAAATGACTGTAAATCTGACTTTTGCCGGAAGAAATTGGTTCGTGATGCATTCAACAATCTCTTACAAAATCTCAATTGTAAATATGTCATTGTTTCATATAACAACGAGGGCTTATTACCGACTGAAGAGTTAGTTGAAGTTATTCAAAATAATGGTAAAGCAGATACTTTTAGGCTTTTTGAATACGAGTATCGCCGGTATAAAAATAAAATTCCTAATAACACAATAGGGCTAAAAGAACAATTGTATTTTATAAAGAAATAAAGAATGATGTTAAAGTCTCCTATGAATTATATAGGGGGTAAGTATAAGTTGTTATCACAAATACTTCCTCTATTCCCCTCAGATATACATACGTTTGTTGACCTATTTGCAGGTGGGTTAGATATTGCGATAAATATACATTCTGATTATATTATTTGTAATGATATCAACCATTACCTTATTGGCATGTATGTAGAGATGCAGCACATGAACATTGATGCGCTATTGAGGAGAATTCACTTTACCATCAATGAATTTGCATTATCTAAAACTAACAGAGAGGGTTATATAGCTTTAAGAAATAGATTTAACGCAGAACACGATAATATAGATTTATTTTTACTGATATGTTACGGTTTCAATCATCAACTACGATTTAATAATAATGGAGAGTTCAATAATCCTTTTGGGATAAATAGAAGTTCCTATAACGAAAAAATAGAGAATAATCTTATTGCATGGCACCCTTATTTACAACAAATGCATTTTGTAGCTACGGATTTTCGTAATATTGATTTGCAAAATCTTGGACCTCGCGATTTTGTATATGCAGATCCGCCTTATCTAATATCATGTGGTTCTTATAATGATGGAAAAAGAGGTTTTGAGGGTTGGCGTGAACAAGATGATTTGGATTTATTCACACTCTTAGATCAGTTAGACGATAGAGGCGTTCGATTTGCACTATCTAATGTTATTGAACACAAAGGCACTATTAACACTCATTTAAATGACTGGAGAAGAAGGTATCACACTCATTTTCTAAATGCCAATTACGCAAATAGTAGTTATCAATATATAGATAAAACAGCAAATACTAAAGAGGTCTTAATAACCAATTACTGATATGCCAAGAGAAAAACGAACATTTGGTTGGATTCAGAATCCTTCATCGACAGAGAGTTTAAAGAATGTGGTGGCATTATTTGTTCCCGAGTCTGCTTTCTATCAGACTTTCAAAGATAAACGTTTGCCGCTAATAAAAGAGACTGGACTATTAGCCAGTCCGGATTTATATGAGCAATTTTTAGAGGCTATTGGTAACGCAAGGATTTCATATTCTCTATTAAAAGGGAAAGGTGCAGGCTCCGTCGGACGGAAGAATGCAAAGTGTTCCGGTCTTGCTCAAGCAGCTATAGACGGTCAGCAGACACATCGATATACGATCAATGGTCATACGATAGAAATAAAGAAACCTTATGTTGATGATTGGTCAGCAGATGGATTTCTTCGATGGGCTGTCTCTATTGGCTTTTTAGATTATAATTATGAAGATGATACATGTTCGGTGACTCTATTGGGTAGAAACTTTGTCCTTTCTAAATATAAGGAAGATGAGATAAAAATACTCGGCACTGCATATTTGTCATATCCTCCAGCCTGTCGTGTGCTGGAATTGTTGAGTAGCGGTGCGGCGTTGACTAAGTTTGAAATAGGTAAACAGTTAGGTTTTACTGATGAACCTGGGTTTACTTCTTTTCCACAGAATATTTGGGTCCAAGCATACGTGCAGGGCGATGATGAAGAAAGAGTAAATTTGGTAGGTAATACCGAAGGATCGTCTGATAAGTATGCAAGAATGATCTGTGGTTGGTTATCAAAGATAGGTTGGGTGAAAAAATCACCCAAAAAAGTTAAAGAATATATTGGAGATGAAGAATTTACTACTGTAATAAATTCTGCTTTTATTATTACAATAGAAGGATTGAGAAATTATAACCGTGCTGTTGGGAAAAGTAGTTTAGCTAAAGTGCCTAAAATTGTATATCTAGAAATGCTTGCTAGCAAAGCTAGTAATGCGGACGAGTTACGTGTTAGGAGAGCATATATTATTAAATACATATCGGGTAGTACAAGACGATCTATTCCTCAAATAGTTGAGTATCTCGTAGAAAAGGGGTTCAAAGCTTCTGAATCAATTGTAAATGATGATATAAATGGTTTAATAAATATTGGGTTAAATATACAATGTAGAGATGGTTTTTTTGGGGTATGCGATGACATAAAAAAACTTATTATTCCAACTGTCGTAAGTCCAATGGAGCAAAGGGATTTACAATCGGAAATAAGAGAGAGAGTAAGAGAAAGATTAAAATATGTTAACCATAAGTATTTAAATCTAATAGACTATTCATTTCAAGGGAAGTATAATGCGGAATTTGAGGTGTCTACTATAGATTTATTTACTAATGAACTTAATTTTATAGGAAAGCATCTTGGAAAATCTAGTAAGCCCGATGGAATTATATCTCAGAATGAACGCGGTGTTATAATCGATAACAAAGCATATTCTCATGGATTTAGCATATCTAGGCAGATGGCTGATGAAATGATAAGATACATACAGGAAAATAATGATAGGCGAGCTGAAAGGAATCCTAATAAGTGGTGGGAAAACTTCCCTCCCAATGCACGTGACTTTTCTTTCTTATTTATATCGTCCTTATTTAAGGGGGAAATAAATCGCATGTTGAAAGGTATAAAAGAAAGTACGGGAGTAAATGGAGCTGTCCTCAATTCCGAGAACTTATTATATTTTGCTGATGCTATAAAAGGAGGTTTTATATCAAAAGAAGATTTCTTGGAAAAATTATGTCATAACATCGAG
>CAMJDT010000024.1 GCA_946404495.1 uncultured Bacteroidales bacterium | reverse complement strand
AAAAGTAGTAATTTTGCAGCCGATTTTAATATATTGCATAAAATGTCTTCGATCAAAGAACGAATAGCTGCGCTGCAAGCGCAAATCGAGAGTATGAAGGCGGGTAACCGTCAGGAGTTGGAGGAGTTGCGTCTGAAGTTGCTCTCCAAGAAGGGCGAGGTAGGCTCGCTGATGGACGAGTTCAAGGCTCTGCAGAAGGAGGAGAAAGCTCAGTGGGGAGCAATCGTGAATCAGGTTCGTCAGGCCGCTGAGGGACGATTCAACGAGCTGAAGGAGGCCATCGAGAGCAAGATGGAGACCACGGCCGAACATATCGACCTGACGCGCACGCCGGATCCGATCCTATTGGGAACGCGTCACCCGCTGAGTCTGGTGCGCGAGGAGATCGTGGATATCTTCTCCCGTATCGGTTTTACGGTAGCGGAGGGTCCCGAGGTGGAGGATGACCGGCACGTATACGGCATGCTGAACTTCGCGCCCGAGCACCCCGCACGCGACATGCAGGATACTTTCTTTATCGAAAAAGAGATCGGCATTCAGAAGCCGACCGATATATTATTACGCTCGCACACGTCGAGCGTGCAGACGCGCGTAATGACGTCGCAAGAGCCGCCTATCCGTGTGCTCTGCCCGGGTCGCGTCTACAGAAACGAAGCCGTCTCGGCACGTGCGCACTGCTTCTTCCACCAGGTGGAAGGACTCTATATCGACAAGAACGTGAGCTTTGCGGATCTCAGAGAAGTGCTGCTCTATTTCGCCAAGGAGATGTTCGGCAACGACACCAAGATCCGTCTGCGTCCCTCGTATTTCCCGTTCACGGAGCCGAGTGCGGAGATGGATATCAGTTGCAATATCTGCGGCGGCGAGGGCTGTGCGTTCTGTAAGGGAACCGGCTGGGTAGAGATATTGGGTTGCGGAATGGTGGATCCGAATGTGCTGGAGAGCTGCGGTATCGATAGCAAGGTCTATACAGGCTATGCTTTCGGAATGGGAGTGGAACGAATCGCGAACCTCAAGTATCGCGTCAAAGACTTGCGCCTGTTCTCCGAGAACGATATCCGCTTTCTCCGTCAGTTCGAAAGCTGCTGATAATTGACAATTGATAATTGACAATTGATATTTAAAACCTATATGAAACATTTTGCGATGGTATGTGCGGCGCTGCTATTGGCGGTAGCCGTGCGGGCAGGAGAGATTCAGACAGTCCCTGCCAATGAGTTTGAGACGCTGCTGCAGCAGAAGAATGTGGTGCTCATCGATGCCCGTCGTCCGACGGAGTTCGTGAGGCAGCATATCTCGGGTGCACAACTATTGGATGTAAAGAACCCTAACTTCACCAAGCAGGCCAAGAGAATTAATAAGAAGAAGATCCTGGCTGTCTATTGCCAAAAGGGCGTTCGCAGTCACGTGGCGGCCGAGAAACTGGATTCGATGGGCTATAAGGTGGTGGAACTGGAGGGCGGACTGAAGGCTTGGTTGGAACAGGACAAACCGGTGTATGAGTTCCCGGATTCGGTGACCTTTCATGTGGAGGTGTATGATATCCGTAAAGAGACCGCCGGAGCGGACTTTCGCATGCAGGGTAGTGGATCCGGCGATCCTTCTGTGAGCCATGCGAGCGACGGAATCGCTACGTTCTGCATCAAGAACGAATCCGCGCACGTCAGCTGGGGTGCCCAACAGCGATATATGACCCTCAAACCGGAAGATGTCATCTCGATGGAAGAACGCAAAGGGGAGATGATCTTGAAGTTCAAAACCATCGATGACGTACATGTGGTGACGCTCTACATTACGTTGCCCGGTGTCGTCAAAATTGTGCTCGAAAACACTGCTGGAAGTGAAAAATGGACCTTTAATGGCAGAATAACGAACCAATTATGAAAAAAAATGAAAATAAATTTGCATAATTGAAAAAAAAGCAGTAATTTTGCAGGCTTTTTTGCGAAACATGACAAACACGGCACCTTATATAGTACAACTCGACCAACTGGAATTGGGGGTACATACCTATGATTTTCGATTGGATGACGAGTGGTTTAAGGCTCTGGAGAAGACGGAAGTACTCGGAGGCGAGACCGATGTGCATGCGGTGCTGAACGTGGGACGCGAAATGTGCAGCCTCAGAATCCGGGTGGGCGGAACGGTACAGGTCAGTTGTGACCGATGCCTGCAGCCGATGGACTCGACGGTCGATGTAGAGGATGACATCGAGATCGAAGAGGACGAGAAGAGCCTGGATATAGCGTGGCTGGCTTATGAATTGATAGCAATAAATCTCCCGTTGGTGCATTGTCACCCTGAAGGTGCTTGCGACCCCGAAATGATCGCGCTTCTCCAACAACACCTTTGTCGCGCCGCGGAAGAACCCGAAGAATAAATAATTGGAAATTGTAAATAGTAAATTGAAAAATTGTAAATAATTATGGCACATCCTAAACGTAGACAATCGCACACCAGACAAGCGAAACGTCGTACCCATGACGTGGCTAAAATGCCCGCCCTTGCTATTTGCCCCAACTGCGGAGCACACTACATTTACCACACCGTTTGCCCGAGCTGCGGCTATTATCGTGGTAAACTTGCCATCGAGAAGGCCGCTGAGGCTTAATTTCTCACGATGGTAAGACATGACAACTGACGTTAGGCTCCGGGCGAAGGCTTAGGGCCTTGCGTCAATAGTTGACAATTGATAATTGATAATTGATATTTTTATGTTCGACAGAAACAAATCCTCCCAGCGTCGGGAGGGCTTCCGTCAGGACGAGAGTCCGAGGGAGTACAACGGCGCAAGTTTCAGTGCCGACGGAGCCAGCATCCGTCCTCGTTTCGTACCGGGTATTCATGCCGACGGTCCTCGCCGTCAGCGTCAGCGTTTCCAGCGTCCGATGGACGACATGGATCGCGTGAACTCCAATCGTCCGCGCGGCTTCCGCCCGCGTCCGGAGAGTAGCGAGCGTCCCGACTACGGTATGCGTTCGGACTACGGTATGCGTTCGGAGCAATCACCCCGTCCGCGCGGATTCCGTCCGGAGGGAACGGACCGTCCCAACGGCTTCCGTCCGCGTCCCAAGCGCAACGAAGGCGTTTATTCGAAGAAGAAACGCTACGAGTATCAGCAGCGTTACGAAGATCCGACGAAGCCGATTCGTCTGAATAAGTACCTGGCTAATGCCGGCATCTGCAGCCGTCGCGAGGCGGACGATTTCATTCAGGCCGGTGTGATCACGGTGAACGGCGAGGTGGTATCCAGCCTCGGCACGAAGGTGCTGCCGACGGATCGTATCATGTTCCACGACCAGCCGGTGCGTCGCGAGCGCAAGGTATATATCCTGCTCAATAAGCCCAAGAATACGGTCACCACGACGGATGATCCCGAGGAGAGGCACACCGTATTGGATATCGTGCGCAACGCGTGCGCGGAGCGTATCTATCCGGTAGGTCGTCTGGACCGAAACACCACGGGCGTGCTGCTGCTCACCAACGACGGCGATTTGGCAGCCAAACTCACGCACCCCAAGTTCGGCAAGAAGAAGATCTATGCGGTGACCTTGGACCGCGACTTAGAGGAGGCCGACGAGGTACTCATCCGCAACGGCATCGTATTGGATGACGAGAAGATCGTCCCCGATGCACTCGAGTTCCCCAAGGAGGACCGCAAGCATATCGGCCTGGAGATTCACTCCGGCCAGAACCGCGTAGTACGCCGTATCTTTGAGAAGACAGGCTACAAGGTGACCCAACTGGACCGCGTCAGCTTTGCAGGTCTGACCAAGAAGAACGTAGCCCGCGGCCGCTATCGTTTCCTCACCCCCAAGGAGGTATCGATGCTGCAAATGGGCGCATTTGAATAAAAATAATGCGAAACAGGTTGCTACTCATACTACTGCTGCTGAGTCCGCTGACGTGGGCCGGTATACCGGAGAAGCGAGCACATGTCTATAAGGCTACTTCGGAATACGTGACCTATGTGGGACGCACGAATCGCGACACGACGTCGGGCACCGTCCGGTTTGATTGGTCGGGCACGTACCTGCGCGTGGCGTTCACGGGACGGCAGTTATGGATCGTATACCACGATACGGGTAACAACCGCTACAATGTATGGATCGACCGTCCGATGAGCGACGAACCCGATCGCATCGTGCAACTGCCCGCTGTGGCGGAAGGCAAGACTTGCGGCATCTATTCGCTCTATACAGGCGACGACTACCAACACCACGAACTCATTATCCAGAAACGCACGGAAGGCGAGCAGGGCATACTGACCCTCTTTGCTTTCCGTGTGCTCGGTTCATTGGAACCCGCAACGCCGCTCCTGAATCGTCAAATCGAGTTCATCGGCGATAGTTACACCTGCGGCTACGGCATCGAGGCCGCGTCGCGCGACGAGCATTTCTCGCCCCGCACGGAGAACGCCGGTGCAACCTACGCGGCCCTCATCGCCCGCTATTTCGGCGCGGACTATTGGACGATCGCGCACTCCGGGATAGGGGTGGTACGCAACTATAACTCGCGTTTCCCCAATCATCAGATGCCGCTGCTCTATACGCGGACGCTGGACTGGGATACGCTGGCACCCGTGAGTTGGATCGCAGATAGCGCGATGCTTAGGCCGGCGCTGACGGTGATCTACCTCGGCGGCAACGATTTCAGTTGCGGCCTGCAACCCTCGTACGAGCGCTTCAAGGGCGCCTATGTCTGTCTATTACGTCAGATCAAGACCAACTACGGCGATAAGCATCCGATCCTATGTGTGACGAAACCCGGTAACGACGAGTTGCGGGGGTACGTGGAGCGCGTGGTGAGCGAATGCGGCATGAGGCAGGTGTACCACTATGCGCATAAGCAGCAGGTATACGACATGCAGCGAGACATGGGAGCCGATTGGCACCCCAATCGCAGCGGACACCTCAAGCTCGCGTACGCGCTCATCCCCTATATAGCCACCCTGACGGGCTGGGAGATGATGCCGCTACCGAAGAACGAAAACAAGGATTGAAAATAAATCATATATGTGTGGAATAGTAGGATATATAGGCAAACAGCAGGCTTATCCGATTTTGATTAAAGGTCTGCATCGTTTGGAATACCGCGGTTATGACAGCGCCGGAGTAGCGCTCATCAACCCCGCCGGACAACTCAATATATACAAGGCCAAAGGCAAGGTGGCCGAGTTGGAGTCGTTTGCCGAAGCCAAGGACGTGAGCGGCACGATCGGTATTGCCCACACCCGCTGGGCTACGCACGGCGAACCCAACACCCGCAATGCGCACCCCCATTACTCCGAATCGGAGGAGTTGGCCATCATCCACAACGGTATCATCGAGAACTACGAGGTATTGCGCCAGTCGCTCGTCAAGCACGGCTATCATTTCCTCTCCGACACGGATACGGAGGTGCTGGTGCAGCTCATCGAATATACCAAGAACACCGATCAGGTAGACCTGCCTACGGCCGTGCAATTGGCGCTGAACCAAGTCGTCGGCGCCTATGCAATCGCCGTATTGGATAAGAACAATCCCGACACCATCGTAGCTGCCCGGAAGGGTTCGCCGCTCGTAGTCGGCATAGGCGAAGGCGAGTATTTCCTGGCCTCCGATGCCACGCCTATCGTGGAATATACCGACCGTGTGATCTATATCGGCGACGAGGAAGTAGTAGCCCTGACAAGGGGGCAGGAACCGATCATTACGAGTCTCAGTAATGTACGCAAGACCCCCGAAATCAAGCGGCTGGAGCTGACGCTCTCGCAGCTGGAGAAAGGCGGCTACGACCACTTTATGCTCAAGGAGATCTTCGAGCAACCGCAGACGCTGATGGCCTCGATGCGCGGCCGCGTCAATGTGGAGCAGAACAATATCGCGCTCTCCGGATTCATCGATAACAAACAGCGTTTCCTCTCTACCAAGCGTATCATCATCACCGCCTGCGGCACCTCGTGGCACGCCGGCCAGATCGCCAAGTACGCGATGGAGGAATATGCGCAGATACCCTGCGAGGTGGAGTACTCATCGGAGTTCCGCTATCGCAAACCCGTCATATCCAAGGACGATATCGTCATCGCTATCTCGCAGTCGGGTGAGACGGCCGACACATTGGCCGCTATCGAGCTGGCCAAGAAGAACGGCGCGTTCATCTTCTCGGTATGCAATGTGGTAGGTTCGTCTATCTCGCGTGCCGCCGACAGCGGTTGCTACACGCATGTGGGACCCGAGATCGGCGTGGCTTCCACCAAGGCCTTTACCGCGCAGGTGCTGGTGCTGACGATGCTGGCTCTGGCTATCGCCCGCGAGAAGAAGACGATCGAGGAGGACTTGTTCCTACAGCTCGTAGGCGAACTGAACCGTCTGCCGGAGAAGATAGAGACGATCCTGAAGCAGAACACCGCCATCCATGACTTCGCGCGCGTGTTCACGTACGCGCAAAACGTTATCTATTTAGGTCGCGGCTACAACTTCCCTGTGGCTCTGGAGGGTGCGCTCAAGCTCAAGGAGATATCCTATATCCACGCGGAAGGCTATCCCGCAGCCGAGATGAAGCACGGCCCGATCGCGCTCATCTCGCAGGAGATGCCCGTGGTGGTCATCGCGCCGCAGTGTGCTACCTACGAGAAGATCGTCAGCAATATCCTCGAGATCAAAGCCCGCAAGGGTCGCATCATCTCCGTGGTGACGGAGGGCGATACGCAGGTAAGAGAACTGAGCGACTTCACCATTACCGTACCGCCTACGGAGGAGTGCCTACTGCCTATATTGACCGTCATACCGCTGCAACTGCTGGCTTACCACATAGCCGTCGTCAAAGGCTGCGACGTGGACCAACCCCGCAACCTGGCGAAGTCGGTGACGGTAGAATAAATCCAACGACTAACGACTAACGACCAACGACTAATCTTAAAAATACAATGATATGAAGAAACTGATTCTCTCTCTGATGATTCTTGCTACGGCTGCCTTGTCGGCACAGCAAGTTAAGATAGAAGGTATTTACTACACCCTCAATGCGGACAATCATACCGCTAAGGTATCGCAGAAGGAGGGCTATCTCTATCGTGGCGATATCACGATACCCGCAACCGTTACCTACGAAGGCAACCAATATCTCGTGACCGCTATCGGCGCGGGCGCATTCAACGGCTCCAAGGGCCTGCACTCCGTGACCCTGCCGGGTACGCTGACGACCGTGGAAGGTGCCGCATTTGTAGGCTGCGACAGTTTGAAGCAACCGGTTTTGAACCCGTCTGTCTTCGTGAAGATGCCGCGCCTCTATGCCGGTAAATATGTCATCCCGTACCGTACCGCGACGATTGCTCCGGGTGCGTTCGAGGACTGCAAACTGATGATGACCATAGTGATGTACGACGGTATCACCGAGATCGGCGACCGTGCTTTCTACGGCTGTAAGATTCTCAAGCAGTTGGAGCTCCCCAAGACCGTGGTACGCATCGGAACGGAAGCCTTGGACGGCCGTTACCTGGAGCGTATCGCCTTTGCCGGCGACCAGTTTGAGTTGGCACCCAATGCTTTCTCCGTAGACTGGATGAGCGCTACCGTACGCGTGCCGGAAGGTACGAACGAGAGCCTCTTCCCCGATGGCGTCAACTTTGAGTACTTCGCTATTCCCAAGCCCGCGGCACCCGTTGTCGTAACGCAACCTACCGTAAAGGAAGAGGAGGAAGAGGAAGGTGAGGCCAAACCCCAACTGACCAAGAAGGAGAAGGAGAAACTAGCTGCGCAGAAGGCTAAGGAGAAGAAGAAAGCGCAGGCGCAGAAGGAGAAAGAGAAGAAGAAAGCCGCTGCTGAGAAGGCCAAAGCTGCCAAGCAGAAAGCTGCTGCCAAGAAGAAAGCCGCTGCCGCCAAGAAGAAAGCAGCTGCTGCCAAGAAGAAAAAATAAGAATTGACTATATGAACGATTTCTTTATAAGCGGCATCCAGCAGGTAGGCGTCGGAACGGTTGATTTCCGCCGCTCCTGGAACTGGCTCATTCAGTTCTTTGGTGCCGAGACCAAGATCCTCGAGGACGACACCGTGGCCGAGCGGATGTTGCCTTATACGGGCAATGAACCGCAGAAACGGCACGCCTGCATCGCCGTCAACGTGCAGGGTGGGGGAGGCTTCGAGATCTGGCAATACAGCGAACGCGAACCCAAGACTGCCAAGTTTGAGATCGGAATAGGCGACCTCGGTATCTTTGCCGCCAAGGTGAAGTGTACCGACGTGCGTGCCTACCGCAAACAGCTGTTGGAGCGTTGGAATCGCTGTGGCGAGATAGAGACGCTGCCCGACGGCACGCCTTGCCTCTATGTGCAAGACCTGTACGGCAACCTCTATCAGCTCGTGGAGGACAAACATATCTTCATCCGCAACGGCCGTCTCACGGGCGGTGTCATCGGTGCGATGGTAGGCGTGAGCGATATGGATCGATCCGTTAAGTTCTACGGCGACGTACTCGGCTACGACACCGTCGTCTACGACAAGACCGACACCTTCGCCGACTGGCATATGTGGCATCGCGGTCAGGAGAAATACCGCCGTGTGCTGCTGCGCCGTAGCACGGAGCCCGTGGGGGCGTTTGCCCAACTGATGGGCGACAGCACCATCGAACTCGTACAGGCGCTCGACCGCACGCCCAAGAAGATATACGAAGGCCGCTATTGGGGCGACCCGGGCTTTATCCAGATATGCTTCGATGTGACCAACATGCAGGCACTCGGTAAGTTCTGCAAAAAGAAGGGACATCCCTTCACCGTGGACAGCTGTCCCGACGGCAATGTGTTCGAAATGGGCGAGGCTTCCGGGCATTTCACCTATATCGAAGACCCCGACGGCACGCTCATCGAGTTCGTCGAGACACACAAGATTCCCGTGGTGAAGAAGCTCAACTGGTATATCGACCTATGCAGTCGCGACCGGCGCAAACCCCTGCCGGCAATCCTCTTCCGCCTGATGGCAAGGTTCTCGAAGGAGAAAATTAAATCTTAAAATAATACATAATACATAATACATAATGCTTGATATCTTTGACAAAATCCGTAAATCCACCGGTGGACCGATCGGTCAGTACCGTGAGAAAGTAGAGGGATACTTTACGTTCCCGAAGTTAGAGGGCGAACTGGGTCCTCATATGCGTTTCAATGGTCAGGACGTGCTCTGCTGGAGTCTCAATAACTACTTAGGTTTGGCCAATCATCCCGAGATCCGTAAGGTGGACGGTGAGGCAGCCGCCAAATGGGGCATGGCTTATCCGATGGGAAGCCGCATGCTGACGGGTCACACCGCCTTGCACGAGGAGTTGGAGCGTAGGTTGGCTGCTTTTGAGAAGAAGGAAGCCGCCTTTGAGTTCAACTTCGGCTATCAGGGTATCCTCTCCACCATCGACTCGTTGGTAAGCCGTCACGACGTCATCGTCTATGACGCCGAAGCGCACGCCTGCCTGCTGGACGGTATACGCCTGCATATAGGTGAGAAATATAAGTTCCGCCACAACGATATCGTGGACTGCGAGCGCGTGCTGGCACGTGCCTGCGCCCTGGCCGACAAGCAGAACGGCGGTGTGCTGCTCATCACCGAAGGCGTCTTCGGTATGACCGGTGCACTCGGTATCCTTGACCAAATCGTGGCGCTCAAGCAGAAATACAACTTCCGCTTCATGATCGACGACGCACACGGATTCGGCGTAATGGGTCCTCACGGTCGCGGTACGTCGGAGCATTTCGGCGTAATGGACGGTGTAGACCTCTATATCGGCGCCTATGCCAAGTCGATGGCAACGATCGGCGGATTCGTGGCTTCGGAGAAGGCCATCATCGACTACCTCAAGTACAACATGCGTTCGCAGATGTACGCCAAGGCACTGCCGATGCCTATCGTGGAGGGCTGCCTGAAGCGTCTGGAGATCATCGACAGCCCCGAAGGCGATGAGCGTCGTAAACACCTCTGGGAGGTAACGCGCCGTCTGCAGAAGGGATTCCGCGACCTCGGCTTTGAGATCGGTCCCGCAGAGGCTTGCGTAACGCCGGTACATATGTTGGCCGGTATCAACCAGGCTGCCAATATCGCTGTTGAGCTGCGCGAACATTATCATATCTTCTGCTCGATCGTAACGTATCCCGTTATCCCGGCAGGTATGATCATCTTCCGCATTATCCCGACCGCAGCGCACACGATAGAGGATGTAGACTACACGCTGTCGGCATTCCGTGATATCAAGGAGCGTCTCGCGCGCGGTGAGTTTGACAAGGATATTCCTCAAGTGAGCGTACGCTGATGACGGTTTGGATCACAGGTGCCTCTTCCGGCATAGGCGAAGCTTGTGCGCTTCGTTATGCCGAGTTGGGCTATCGCATTATCCTGACGGCTACTCGAGCGGATCGGCTCAAAGAGGTAGCCGCTGCCTGTCGTGCAGCCGGAGCCAAGGCTGTGATGGCCTTGCCCTACGACTTGGTAGAGCCGGGCGGCATCCGTCACCTGGTGCGTCAGGCTTGGGATGTATACGACGGAATCGATATCGTCTTCCTCAATGCCGGTATCAGTCAGCGTACCAATGTGGAGGATACATCTATGCGAATGACGCGCACGATAATGGAGGTAAATTACTTCGCACCCGTTGCTATTGCGCAAACGATTCTTCCGATGATGATCAAGGCCGGCGGCGGACATATCGCCGTGACGACCTCAATAGCCGGGCGGTTCGGTTTTCCGTTGCGCTGTGCCTATAGTTCCTCCAAGCATGCCTTGTACGGTTACTTTGAGACCCTGCAGGCGGAGTACTACGACCAAGGCATCCGCGTGACGCTCGTTTGCCCGGGTCGCGTTCGTACCAATATATCGCTCAATGCCCTCGATAAGGGCGGTCAGCGTCACGGACAGATGGACCCCGGTCAGGACGGCGGACTCGCGGTGGATAAGGCCGCGCAGCAGATCGTGCGCGCGATTGCCAAATGCCGTCGCGAGGTGCTCATCGGTAAGGGCGAACTCATTATGGTATATATTAAGCGTTTCTTCCCCGGACTCTGTGCCCGGCTGGCAAGACGCATTAAACCGATGTAAAAAAGAATGAAGAACCTGTTTGACGAACTCAATAAGGACTACCGCTTCAAGGAGGGATTCCACACCTGCATCAACTGCGGTACCTGTACTGCCGTCTGTCCGGCGGCGGAGTTCTACTGCTACGACCCGCGGCAGATCGTCTCCATCGTGCAGACCAAGGATGATCAGAAGATCGAGGAACTGCTCAAGAGCGATCGAATCTGGTACTGCGGCGAGTGTATGAGCTGCGTGACGCGTTGTCCCCGTAAGAACGGCCCCGGATTGGTTATTATGGCGCTACGCGAACTCAGTATCCGCCTTGGATACTTCGTGGAGAGCGAAAAGGGTAGGCAGATGCTTCCCCTGACGCATGCCTTGACAGGCAATATCCTCAACTATGGATACTGCGTGCATCCTAAGTCGTTCAAGTGGGAGGATCATAAGGAGTCGGGCCCTGTGTTCAAATGGCATCTGGAGCACTTGCAGGACTCGATGGCCCGTTTAGGTGCCAACTACGATGGCGACGGACCGGGGGTACTGCGACGTATCCCGAAGGAGTCGTTGGATGAACTCAAGGCCATCTTTGACGTGACGGGTGGAACGGAACGCATCAAGCATGTGGAGCAGTGTTCGGCCAAGAAAGCCAAAGAGATGGGGATGACGGATGAGGAGTATGAGAAAATGGCGTTTGAGTATTGCTCCGATAAACACTTCAATAATTGATAATTGATAATTGATAATTGAAAATTGACAATTGATAGTTAATGATATACGAAGGTAAGCAGAAAATATGGAGTGACTACCAGAAGGAGATTCCCGACGATCACTGGTACTATGTACGCAGTTGCATCCGCCAGAATTTCTTTCCGGCCAGCGAGCGGATGTTCACGGAGATAACGCGCAATGTACTCGGCAAAGATATGTACGAGACACCCTTCCACACAACCTGTGGAGGTATAGCCTATCACGCGGATACGATTCCGCAGGAGACGGTCATGACAATCGTTGCTCGTCAGTTTGCCCTGATGACCGAAGCCGGCTACGAGAACTATTGCCCGAGTTGTATCACATCGTTTGGCAACTACGCTGAGATACTGGAGACCTGGCGCGAGTTCCCCGAACTGGAGGCCCGCATCCGCGAGAACCTCTGGAAAGCCTGCCGTCGCGAGTTCAATAAGCCCAAATACTTGGCTCACACCAGCGACCTCATCTATCATTGGCGTGAACAGATACGCGAGAAAGCCAAACATCTGTTGATCAATCGGGAGACGGGCGAACCGCTACGTATCGTAGAGCATATTGGATGTCATTACGCCAAGATGTTCCCTCATAAGGGCGTAGGCGGAGCTGAATATCCCTACGTGCTGGCCGGCATGGTAGAGAGTTGGGGCGGAGAGGTGATTGACTATCCCGAGCGCCGGCACTGCTGCGGATACGGCTTCCGTCAGTATCACGTCAAAGCCAACCGCGGCTACAGCGTGTCGAATACGCATAAGAAATTCGAATCCATGGAGCCCTTCCACCCGGATGCTATTATCACGAACTGTCCGGGTTGCCCCTATTTCCTCGACCGCTGGCAGTATGTCATCGCGGAGCAGACCGGCAAGACCTACGGCCGTAACGGCTACGGTATCCCCGTCTTTACGTACGAGGAACTGGCGGGTCTCGTCCTCGGCTACGATCCCTGGGATCTGGGCTTGCAGCTGCATCAGGTGGCCGTCGAACCGCTGCTGGATAAAATGGGCGTGGAGTACGACCCCAAGGCCAAATATCTCGGCCTCAATAAGGAAGATCTCATGAAGCCCGAAATGCCAAGTTCCATCAAATGTTGCTAAGATGAAAGAGAATGTAGTTATCATAGGCGGCGGTGTCGCAGGCATGGAGGCCGCCAAGCAGTTGCTCACCTTGGGCTACAATCCCGTTATCGTGGAGCGTAGCGCCCAATTAGGCGGGCACGTAGCCGGTTGGCACAAGCTCTTCCCCGATATGTCGTCGGCGCAGGAGTTGGTGAAGGGCCTCAGACGCGATATCGCCGAGGCGAATGTCTTTTTGGAGACACGTCTTAACTCGCTGCAGCGCACCAAATCGGTCTATACCGTCGAGCTGAACAACGGCGTGCGTCTGACCTCGCGTGCGGTGCTTATCGCTTCGGGCTTCGAGCTCTTTGATGCGTCCAAGAAGGAGGAATACGGCTACGGCGTATACGACCACGTCATCACCAATGCCGACCTGGAGGCCTGGATGAACGGCCGCGAGGACAATCGTATCCCGGCGCAACCTCAGTCCATCGGCTTTGTGCACTGTGTCGGATCGCGCGACCTCAAAGCCGGTAACAGCCAGTGCTCCAAGGTGTGCTGCACAACGGCTATCAAGCAGGCAATCGAGCTAAAGGAGCGTTTCCCGGAAGCCGAGGTGTACTGCTTCTATATGGATTTGCGTCTCTTCGGCAAGAAATACGAGGACTTCTATATCAACGCCCAACGCGACTTCGGCGTGCACTTCATCCGCGGTCGCGTATCCGAGGTAGGCGAGACCATTGACGGCCGCCTGCAGATTAAGGCCGAAGATACCCTTCTGGGTAAGCCCCTGAAGGTGCAACTCGACCTATTGGTGCTTATGTCCGGCATGGTTTGCAATCCGATAGCCAAGCAACTGGCGGATAAGATACGTCTGCAGATCGACAGCGACGGTTTCCTCAAGAGTCGCGATAACATAGCCGCTATCGGTGAGTCGAACCAACCCGGTATCTTCTATGCCGGTGCTTGCACGGGCACCAAGACCGTGCCGGAGACCCTGGCCGAAGCACGCGCCGCTGCGCTGAGTATTCACACCTATCTGATGAATCAATGACGGACTTCGGTTTTCATCTAAGTAAGAGTTCGCAACTGGACCTCTCGCGCGTGGATCGGGAACGACTGAACCGGCTCTATGAGCTGGAACCCGGAGCGCGTATCTGCATGACTTGCGGTTCGTGCGGCGCGACATGCATGGCGGCGCCCTATAGCGGCATGAGCGTAAGGAAGATGCTGCTCCACATCGAGCGCGGACTGGATGTCAAGCCGCTGCTCAGTAAGTGTATGCTGTGCGGCAAATGTACGATGGTTTGCCCGCGCGGTATCAATACCCGTAATTTAATCCTCAACGTCTGCAAGCTCTATGATTGATCGCATTCCCTCCGGATTTCATCCTTTCGTCATACCGTTCTTGGCGGGTATGAGCTTCGTCTTCCTCTACTGCATCTTAGGGGTAGTGAAGATCATCTATGAGCTCAGTTGGGCCGAGCGACGCAAACTCTTCCTCTCGCTCATCAATCCCAAGTATATCTATAAGAACCTACGCGATATCTTCCTCGACTGCCTCATTCACGTCAAGCTCTGGAAGCGCAACAAACTGCTCGGCTACATGCACTCGAGCATCGCGTTCGGTTGGTTCATGCTTATCGTCCTCGGTCATCTGGAGGTCTTTCTCTTTGTGCCGGGACGTATTAACCTGTTTTATTATCCGATCTTCTTTAACTACTTTGTAGCCGAAGATGCGGTGACGTTGCGAGGATCGCTGCTCTTCTTTCTGATGGACTTCTTCCTGGTGATCGTGCTGAGCGGTATTATCCTGGCTATGATCAAGCGCATCAGTTCGCGTCTGTTTGGCATGCGCCGTACGACGCGTCCGTCGGTGATGAACAATATCGGACTGTATGCCCTCTGGGCGATCTTCCCGCTCCGCTGGCTGGCTGAGAGTTTCACGGCGCATATCAGCGGAGGTTCCTTCCTGACCGTCCCCGCCAACTATCTCTTCCGGGAGTTCTTGGGCAACGATCTGAATATGCTGCCTACCTGGTGGGCGTACTCAATCGCTTTGGGCGTCTTTATGTTCGTGCTGCCGTTCTCGCGCTATATGCATATTCCGGCTGAGATGCTGCTGATCCCGATGCGAAATGCCGGACTCAAGATACGCAGCGCCCGCAAGGGTTTCGCCCGCGTGCAGGTACTGAGTTGTCCGAACTGCGGTGTCTGTATCGACGCGTGCCCAATGACGGTCAATCGCGGTAACGTAAAGGACTGCACCGTCTATCTCACGCGTCAGATTCGCCGTAACAACGAGCGCCGTATCGATGAGATCAGCGATAAGTGCCTGATGTGCGGCAAGTGCGAGGCCTTATGCCAGGTAGGCGTAGAAGGACCGAATCTGAGGCTCATGCAACGCGCTACGCGTAGCTACCGTATCTCGCCCGACTTCCGCGATATCGATACCGAACCGATGATAGCTGCCGCGCAAGGCAGTAAGGTGCTCTATTTCGCAGGTTGTATGTCGCGTCTCACGCCCGTCATCCCTGAGAGTGTGCTCTCTGTGATGAAGAAAGCCGGAGTGGACTGCACCTGGATGGATCGCGACGATGCCCTCTGCTGCGGACGACCGCTCTTTACCGCCGGTCGCATCGAGGAGGCGAAACAACTCGTCGCCAAGAACGAGGAGATCATTATCCGTTCCGGCGCCGACACGCTGCTCGTCAGTTGCCCGATCTGCTATAAGATGTTCCTCGAGAACTACCACCTGCCGGGTATCCGGGTGGTCAATTATATCCCCTATATGTACGATCTGGTTAAGCAGGGTAGGCTGACGCTGCGCAAGAGTGACGTCTGCTATGTCTATCACGACCCCTGCGAGCTCGGACGCGGATGCGGTATCTACGACGAACCGCGCAAACTGCTGGGTCGCGCAGCCGCTATCGCGGAGGCCGATAAGAACAAGGTGGAGAGCATCTGTTGCGGCGGTTCGCTGGGTTCGCTCTCGCTCAATTTCCAGCAGCGCGAACGAATGACCAAGGCGGCGCTCGACAACCTCTACACCTCGCGTGCCGACGCGATCGCAACAGCGTGCCCGCTCTGCAAGGCGACCTTTGCCCGCTACAGCGACCGACCCGTTCACGATATGGCCGAGATCATCGATGCCCGCACCTAAATGACCAAATGGCCCAATAAATGGTACATGGTAAATGATTAAATGGTAAATTGTAAATGACTAAATAGTAAATATATTTATGCGTTTCAAACCTACACAGTATCAGCTCCTGAATGTGAGCAACAACCGTCGTTTTGATGACAAAGGTTGGACCCTGGCCGATCCTAAGGGCGGCGATCCGTCGCTGATTCGTGCGGAGTATGCCAACCGCTGTTTCACACCTCGCGAGGACTTAGATGGTATCTATCGCTATGCCGAGTGGTTGCCTATCAAGCGCACGCTCAAACGCTCCTGCGCGCCCGTGACGTATAAGTCCGAGGGCTTGGCGAAGCATCTTGGGCTCAACAACCTCTATATCACCTTCTCCGGCTGGAACCCCGCTATCGGTGCTACGTTCCGCACCTGTTCCTTTAAGGAGACGGAGGCGTATTCGGTGCTGGCGCGGATGGATAAGAACGAGAAACGCACGCTCATCGTACAGTCGGCCGGTAACACCGCCCGCGCCTTTGCGCAGGTGTGCTCCGACAATAAGATTCCTATCGTGATCTGTGTGCCTGAGGATAGTCTGCACGACTTGTGGTTCTCGGCACCGCTGCACAAATGTGTGCGTCTCATTGCCGTGCCGCACGGCTGCGATTACTACGATGCGATTGCCTTGGGCGAGAAACTGGCGCAAGACCCGCGTTTCTTCTTGGAGGGCGGCGCCAAGAACGTAGCTCGCCGAGACGGGATGGGAACGACGGTTCTCTCCTGTGTGGAGAAGATGGGACGCATCCCGGATGCTTATTTCCAGGCAGTAGGTTCCGGCACAGGCGCTATCGCTGCTTGGGAGAACGCGGAACGTCTTGCCCGCGACGGTCGATTCGGCGAGAATAAGATGCGTGTCTATGTAGCCCAGAATGCTCCCTTCACGCTGATGTACGATTCCTGGAAGGCGCAATCGCGCGCGCTGCTTCCGCTCTCGCCCGAAGAGGGTAGGCGGCAGGCGGAGATCATTATGGCGAAGGTGCTCTCCAACCGCAAACCGCCTTATAGCCTGCCGGGAGGCCTCTACGATACGCTCACCAGTAGCCACGGCGATTTCTATCTGGCCGACAACAACGAGATCATGTACTGGCAACTCCAGTTCCGCAACCTCGAGGGCTACGAACTGCTGCCTGCGGCTTGCGTGGCTGTATCGGCACTCGCGCAAGCGGTCAAGGACGGTAGCGTCAAACCGGACGAATATATCATGCTCAACTGCACCGGCGGAGGTATGCGCGAAGCGATGAGCGGCGGCTATGTCTTCAAGCAGCCCGATCTCATCCTCTCGCCCGATCTGCCTGCCGAGGAGATCATCCGCCAAGTAAGCGAATTATTAGACTAATCATAGATGAATAAGAATCTGTTTCCTACCCGTCGAGCACTACGCTTTCGTCGCTTTGCGCACAAGGCGTATGCTGCTTTCGTCTCGATGCACCGCGAGGTCACGATAGGTCGCGTTAGTCGCGCCGTGTGCAACCTCGAGTTGGTGAAGGCGGGACGTGCGTTTTTGCTTAGCAGCGGTTTGCTGCTGGCATCCGCAAGTGTGTGGGCAGAGGAAACGGAAGCAGATGAGGGAGTCACACAGGATATTTTCCTGCAGCAAGTGAATCTGCCGGAAACTGTGGTCTCGGCGGAGCGAGCCGACCGATTGTCCGGCTCTTTCCACGTAGTAGCTACCCTCACAACGCTCGATATCGAGAGTCTGCCCGTCTCCACGCTGCCCGAGTTATTAACCTATCTCCCCGGACTCGATATCCGGCAGCGAGGAGCAGCCGGCACGCAGACCGATGTCTCGATGCGCGGCGGCACGTTCGACCAGGTGTTGGTACTGCTCAACGGCATTCCGCTCAACGATGCCCAAACGGGGCACTACACGATGAACCTGCCGATCCCTCTCTCGCTCATCGAACGCATCGAGGTGCTGGAGTCTTGCGGAGCGGCCGTCTTTGGCGTGAATGCCTTCACGGGGGCTGTCAATATCGTTACGCGGCAGTCGGATGCGCGCATCTACGGACGCCTCTCTGCCGGCATGAACGGCCTCGTCAATCCGGAACTATCCACCTCTTTCAATACCCAAACCTGCTGCCACGTCAACCTCGGAGCTGAGTATACTCACGCGAACGGCTACTATGCGCCCTCTCCTTCTGATAAGGAGAAAACGGCCTGCGAAAACTCTGATTATAGAATCGCGAATATCTATTCGCAGATACTTTGGCAGGGATTAGACGTCCAACTCGGTGCGCAGTACAAGGACATCGGCGCGGGTATGTACTACGGTTTTGGCAGCCAGGATCAGTTTGATGCTACCCGCACTGCCTTTCTCTCGGCGCGGTATCAGAAGAGTTGGAATGTGTGGTCCATCGATGTGCAGGGGTCGTACAGACTCAACAAGGATCACTATCATTGGCATCGCAATCAGGAGCTCTACAGCAATCGGCATCTCAGTCACAACGCGGCGCTCTCCTTGAAGGGCGCCTATGCATCGCGCATCGGGCGCACGACTATCGGGGTGGAACTCAGAAACGAACACCTTCGATCCACGAATCTTGGGGATACCGTCAACGGTAACAACCGCCTGCTCGTCAATTACCTCGCGGCGCAGTCTTTTATCTGGGAAGACCTGATCGCCGGGGTAGGCGTGGCAGGACACTACTCCTCCGATTTCGGACACGACTTTACCGGTTCGGTGAATATCGGTTATCGCTACGACAAGGACGGACAGATCTATCTTAATGCCAACCGTGCGCTTCGTCTCCCCACCTTTACCGACCTCTACTACGATGCCGGCAACCAGAAAGGCGATCAGAACCTGAAACCCGAAACTGCTTGGACCCTCTCGCTCGGCACGAAGTGGTCGCGCTCTTTTGTGCACGACCATACCCTTAGTCTTGGAGCCGACGGTTGGTTTCGTTGGGGCGAGAATATCATCGACTGGACGTACGTCTCCGACGATGCGAAGCGACCCTATCATGCCTCCAATCATCACCGCGTGCGTTCCGCCGGTTTGGAGGCTTTTGTGCGCTATTCGTGGAACGAGTGGATTCCCTGCGTCTCGCTCAGCTATGCCTATACCTGGACGGACCTCGACCTGATGGCTTCCGGCAGTCGCTATTTGGATATCTTACGGCATAGCCTGACGCTGCATCTGGCGCACGGGATATGGCATTTTGGCGGTAAGAAGGGCTCGCTGGGCGCGTCTTGGACGCTGCGCTATCGCGACCGGATAGGGCAGTATAACAACGCCGAGGGAGCCGTCTGTGACTTCCGACCCGTTCTGTTGCTCGACGGACAGATCTTCTGGCAGAACCCTACAATAAAGGTCAGTGCCGAATGCACCAACCTTACCAATCGCCATTACTACGACTACGGAGGTATCCTCCAACCCGGCATTTGGGCAAAAGGCTCTATCGCCTTCCAATTTTAAATATCAATTGTCAATTGTCAATTATCAATTGTCAATTATCTGATTCCGATGAGTTTGTGCGTCTGCAGACTGAGCCGCCAGAGCGGATGTTGCTTGATGTACTCGACGCACTGATCGGTATTCATCTTGCCGTCTTTCTCCAGGGGCTGCAGGAAATAGTGGTCGGCGCGGATACTCTGTACCATCTCCGCCGGATCGGTCGTGCCGGTATAGACCACCTTCAGCTCGTTGACTTGCTCCAACTGGAGCCCTTGAGGACTCTTGGGCGAACAAGTGATCCAGTCGATGCTGTTAGGTAATGCGCAAGTTCCGTTGGTCTCGATAGTTACGTAGCAGCCTTTGCTATGAAGGCAATCGATCAGTTCGTCGTCTGCCTGCAGCCCGGGTTCGCCGCCCGTCAGCACGATGTGTTTCTTGCGGGAATTGGTATCGGGATACAATGTAAGGATTGCCGTTAGGATATCCTCGGCCGACATGGAGCGGAATTGCTTATGGTCGGTGTCACACCAAGGGCACGCGAGATTGCAGCCGCTGAAGCGCACGAATATACTCGGCGTTCCTGCCCAATAGCCCTCTCCCTGCAGGGAATAGAATATCTCGTTGACTTTGTACAAGAAATGTCAATTATCAATTATCAATTGTCAATTTCATAGATGGCGATGTTTCCCTCGCTCTCCTGCACGCTTACCTTGTAGCAGTTGGGTACGTTGTCGCAGATCCAGCGTGCGATATTCTCCGCCGAGGGATTGATGAATCCTTCCGCCTCCGGGTGGTCGGCCGGCATACCGGGGTTCAAGACGGCGTTGATATATTGGTGGTCAAACGAGTCCTTGACGATGCGTTTGATATGCGTGAAATCCGTCACAATTCCATCGCGGTTCAACTCCTTGGCGCGGCAATAGACCACGATCTTCCAGTTGTGACCGTGCAGGTTCTCACACTTACTCTCGTACGACAGATTCAAATTATGTGCCGCCGATATCTCGATAGTCTTTTGTACGTAATACACAGCAATTCTAAATTTTAAATTTTTATTTCTCGTAGATTGTCGGGTCTTCGATGCCTGCGAGGCGTAGTGCCTCCTTGCGTTCGAGGCAGGTGCCGCACACGCCGCAGTGGTGTTCGCCGCCTTTGTAGCAACTCCAGGTCTTGGAGTAGTCGATGCCCAGTTCCTTGCCTCGGCGGGCGATGTCGGCTTTCGTCAGGTGGGTGTAGGGAGCTACCAGCTCGACGCCGTTCCACGTACCGGCCTTGACTGCGCTGTTCATGCCCTCCACAAACTCCGGCCGGCAGTCCGGATAGAGCGTGTGGTCGCCTCCGTGATTGGCCATCATGATATACTTCAGGCCGTTATCTTCGGCCAGACCGGCGGCTACCGATAGCATAATACCGTTTCTAAACGGCACCACGGTGGAGTGCATATTGCTCTCCGCGTATTGTCCCTCGGGAATAGCCTCGTTGCCTTGCAGCAGCGACGAGTGAAACCAATCGCGAATGAAGGCCAGATTAATGACGATGTGCCGGATGCCTAACTCCCGGCATATCTGCTCGGCGCACGCGATCTCTTTCGTATTATGCTTGCTGCCGTAGTCAAACGACACGGCTATCGCCACGCGCTCCTTGTATTCATAGAGCAGGGTAGTGGAGTCCAGACCGCCGGAGTATATCAGGATACTGTCTTTCATAGTACGCAATCCATCCTTCCTTCGCCTTTAGCCATGATCTGCATCCGTCTCAAGCGGCACATATCTTGATGCTCCTCGTCACCCCAGTTGGCAAACGGGATAATGGATATACCGCCGCGCGGCATGAAATGTCCCGACACCTCGATATAGCGCGGATCCATCAGACGGATCAGGTCCTTCATAATGATATTGATGCAGTCCTCGTGGAAATCCCCGTGATTGCGGAACGAGAACAGGTACAGCTTCAGCGACTTGCTCTCCACCATCTTTTTGCGGGGGATGTAGGAGATAAAGATGTGCCCGAAGTCCGGCTGACCGGTCTTGGGACAGAGTGACGAGAACTCCGGACAGTCCAGCGATACGACGTATTCATTCTCTGCATGTTTGTTCTCAAACGCCTCCAGTATCTCCGGCGCGTAGGTGGTAGGATACTTCACACCGTGGTCGCCCAACAGCGTTACTCCCTCTAATTCTTCTTTTGTGCGCATAGTTTCTCAATTTGGGTGCAAAGGTACTGCTTTTTTTCCAATTATACAAATAAAATCGCGGTTTTTGTATAAAAAATAAAAATTTTCACTCTTCAATTTTCACTTTTCAATTTAATTCCGTATCTTTGCATGATTTTTGAATGGAAGCAACCGATGAAACACTACAAAGCCGTTTTCTTGGACTGGGACGATACGATCGGAGATTGGAACACTGCGGAGCATAAGGCGCTGCGCGATATCTATACCCGCTACGGGCTGGATGAACTCTATCCCTCCTACGAGGACTATCTCGCGGCCTACAAGCCGTATAATCTCGAGCTCTGGGGACGCTACGGACGCGGCGAGGTAAGCAAAGAATACCTCCATTTCTCGCGCTTCTATCATCCGCTGCTGGCCTCCGATTCGCCTTCCCTCGGCGGGCGCGACAAGCAGGAACTGGCGCGCGAGATAGGCGATGAGTTTCTGGCGTTGACCAGCCGGTACTTCTCCGTCCTCCCTGATGCCGACCGCGTCGTACGTTATCTCGCGAGCAAATACCCGCTGACGATTGTCAGCAACGGCTTTCGCGAGGTGCAGTATTATAAGTTCGCGCACTCCGGCCTGCAGGATTGCTTTGCCCACACGCTTATCAGCGATGAAATCGGTATCAACAAACCCCAGCCCGGCATCTTCCTCCGTGCCCTCCAACTCAACGGCGTCACGGCCGACGAGGCGGTGATGATAGGCGACAGTTACTCCTCCGACATCCTCGGAGCCCAAGCCGCGGGCATCGACCAGATATGGATTCATCCGACTCCCGCAACGGAGACGGCTACCTATATCGTTCCATCCATTACCGATGTGATGACGCTACTCTGAAAACCTCTTATAGCCCGTCAAAGGTGTGTTCTACGTAGCGCAGTTTCTTATAACTGTTGCAGACAATATTGACGCACGTCCAGAACGCGGAGACTACGGGATTCATCTTCATGCCTTCGCGGAAGAGCACATAGTGCCATCTAATGCGTTGGGTGATGCTCGGAGGTGTGATTGAACCCTTGCGGCGGCGATAGCGAGCCAGGCATTGCCCCAGCAGGTAGCAATCGGCTTTCTTGGAAACCTGCAGCCACATAGCGGTGTCGTTGTTCTTCTTGATATCGGGTATCTGAATACGTCCGATTTTTTTGCGGTCGTACATGACGGTTAGGCATCCCGGCCAGCAGCAAGCCATCATCCCTAAGTGCGTGATTCTTTTGGGACCGCTGACGCGAACATGGAGCGGGAAGCCGTGTTCTTCGATCTCCTTGTAGGCGTGATAGGTGAAGGCGTAATTATGCCGCTGCATAAAGGTCAACTGCTCTATGAGTTTCTCCTCCATCCACACATCGTCGCTGTCCAGAAATGCGATATAGCGCCCTTTGGCTGCGCGCAGCGCGCGGTTGCGGGAGAGTGCCGCCCCCATATTTGTTTTGTTCGGCAGATAGCGAATGCGACGGTCGCGTTCGCGGTAGCGTTTTACGATGGCCTTTGTATTGTCCGTAGAGCAGTCGTCTACGATCAGCAGTTCCCAACTGTCGTAGACCTGATTGATGACGCTCTCTATCGACTCTGCGATAAACCTGCCGCAGTTATAGGTCGGCATTATGATTGACACCAGCGGGCCGGTCATACCTCCTCCTTTCGTTTGCGAATCAGCCGTGAGGGATTGCCTCCCACGATGCTATAGGGTTCGAAATCTTTGGTCAGCACGCAGCCAGCGCCGATGATCGTGCCCCGGCGAACGGTGCGTCCGGGCGTCATGATCACATTGCGTCCGATCCAGACATCGTCTTCTATTCGCGTCACGCGCGGCGCCTCGATGCCCTGTTCGAGCATCGTGATATCGGTGCGCTCAAAGTGGTGATTGTGCGGCAGGATGCATAGGTTCGGACCGATCATCACATCGTTTCCGATCACGGTATTCGACGGTATATCGCACTTGATACCCAAGCCGGATCGGTCGCCTATCTCCAGCTGGCGTCCCGAACCGAAATGTGCGCGGCGTTCGATGTGAACATCCTTGCCGCAGCGGCGGAAGATATGCCGGCAGAGGCGATATCTCACCCACCGCCCGAAGCGTCTGCCCGGTACGAACTGCCCGCAGCCGTAGTATAACGCCAGGCACAGCAATTGTATGACGCTGAATTCAGCTCCTCGTATTCTCATAGATCGTGATATATTGTTCTGCTATTCTGTTCCAATCAAACTCTCCGGCCGCCCTATACGCAGCCTCGGAGAGGCGCTCGTAGTCCCTATCAATCGCCTCGATGGTACGGGCAAGGCCCTCTATGTCATCGGCGTTAACGCCGTACCCTACCGTTCCTTCGGGGAAATAACCGTCTATCCCTTGTCCTCGGGTATAGATGACGGGCAGTCCCTGACTCATCGCCTCGATATAGACCAATCCGAAGGTCTCCTTGCGGCTTGGCATGACGAATATATCGGCCTCGCGCAGGTGGTGAATGACGGTCTGATGTCCGCAGCGGGCGAAGTGCTGTATGTAGTCGCGCTCCTCCATCATCTGTGCCAACTCCGGCGTCATGATCTCGCCTACCAAGCGTAGCGTCACCTTGCGTCCCGCCAGAATCAGGCTATCGGCTGCCTCGATGATGGCGCGCACGTTCTTATTGTCGTCGATGCGGCCTACATAGATGAGGCGCAGCGTCTTCTCGTCCTTCTTATGCCGCGATTGCTGACGCAGAAAGATGGGATCGATGCCGTTGGGCAGCACCCGCATCTTCTCTTCCAAGGCGGCCCACTTCTGCGGGTTCTTGATGTAGTGATGCAGCTTCTCGCGAAAGGCGGGCGAGAGCAATATGATCTGTTCGCTCTCCTGCAGGATACGTATCGCCAATCTTCTTAGCCAAGGCATCATCGGCATCATCGTATTGATATCCGTATTGCGTATGGCCGTGATATAGGGGATGCCGTATTCGCGTTTCCATCGCAGCGCGATTGCGCCGCCGGCGAAGAGCTTGTGCGCATGCACTATATCCGGACGATGCGCTGTCATATCCTTTTCAAAATAGCGCCGTATCTTGCGGCTTTTTCTTCTGAAGAACAACCTCGCCAACCGCGAGAATCGCTTGGGGTAGGTGATGATACCGTTGTCGGCTTCGCCCGGCTTGGCGTGCTCCAGTCCACAGTTGTCGGCTACGTATACGCGGCTCGCTATTCCCTTCTTTTGGAGGGCATCGATCAGCAGCCCGTATAGCGGCGACTCGTGGTATTCCGGTGTGATGTGAGTGATTTGCATATTGTGTTATTTCAATTCGTGTTAGGCATTGTTTTTTAGCGCGAACGGGTCGCGATTGAGGGTGCGAATATAGTATTCGCGGAGTGCTGCAAGCTGTTTGTCGTTGAGTCCCTCGTCCATATTCGTGCTTGCGAGCTTCTCGGTGCGGGGATTCAGCACCGGCAAGATGTGCGGGAAGATGTCGGCGCGGAGAATAGGCGTACCATTAAGGCGCGTCATGGCATTGAGCCATATATCGTCCGCTTGCGGGCAGAGACGTAGTGCCAACTCACGCTTAACGGCATCCTCATAGAGCGAACTCGCGGGGAAGAGCGTTCCGCCGCCGCTGCCGAAGAAGAGATGCTTGCCGTCCTCCGTTGTGCGCAGTTTCCAGTCATTGTACGGCAGCAGGCGTCCATCGCTATCGTAGCGCATCTCGTGCGTATACGCCGCGATGACGGCGGTAGGCTGTTGCTCATGTCGTTCCCACAGCTTCTCAATAAGGCGGGTGGGGTAGTAGATATCGTCGTCGGCTGTCATCAGCACCTCTCCCTCCTTGGTCGGCCACGCGGGGAAGAACTTCTTATACGACCTCAGATCCTCCTCCTGCCATTCAATGATGACCTGCTTACTCAGCCGCCGTCTCAGACTCCTCGGCAGGTTCTTCTCGCCTTCCGAAAACTGACCTCGCGCCAACCGAATAACGATGCGTTCGGGTTGCACCGTCTGCCTCATGAGCGTCTCGATCGTCAGCCATATACGCGGCATCCGAGCCGGGAACGAGGCAATCGATACCTCCACAGGCACGGTCCGTTGTGCTACCCGCCTTCGCGTCAGCGCATAGTAGACCGGCAGCACGACATTGGCCGTCTGCCTTACCAGGAAGCGCGTGTAGCGGTTCGTGCAACGTCGATATCGTTCAATCCAGTAGTCGGTCATCGCTTGTCAGTACATATACGCTACTCAGCAGCATCCAGAAGTAGGCCTTTAATATAAAGGTGCTATCCACGATTGTCATCGGCAGCATCACGGCCAGCACGATGAGGTAGGCGTTGCGGCGCTGCTTGTCTTTCCAACACCTTATGAGCGGCCAGATCCACATTAGAACGAATCCCGCGAGGATCACAATGCCGAACTGCAGCCACACCTCGAGCCATAAGTTATGCGGTGCCTTGTACAGGCTCTCGGGGTGTTTCTCCAGTGCGCAGGGATAATTGGCAGCACCGACTCCGAGCAGGTAACTGTCGCAGATCTCCTCCCAGCAAGCCGTCCATAATGCCATCCGCGATGGATCCTCCAGGCCGTTGTTCTGCAGTCGTCCCGCGATAGCCGATTGGGCGTTCTCTTCGTCCCAACTTAGATCCATCTTCTCCCTCCACTCCTGTTTGGTCTCTTCGCTCCACACATCCAGGAACGAAGGCACATGCTTTCCGGCGATGCCTAAGCCGAGCCAGGCGCCTACCATAAACAGCAGCACTCCGCCGATGACACGGTTCTTGGGATGCTCTGCCGACAGCGTCAAGGCAATCAGGCCGATGATGATGGCCATCAGCGCCCCGCGCGAACCGTTGCTCACTACGATCACGATCACTAATGCATAGAGCGCCGTATAGGCCACGGTCCACCAGTTGCGGCTCCGCCGGATAGCCAGCGTCAGCATCACAAACGTGCAGCAGAGCAGCATGTTGTAGGTGTTCAGATTATTCATCGTAGCCGTTGCAAAGGGACGCGGCATATGTTCCGTCGGGGTAGGCTTGATGTACATACATTGTTTGACGGAGGTCGCGAGATGATGATCCGTCACGTACTCCCACAACGCAATCGGCACGGTCACGGCGGCGGCGATGAACCACCCCCACATCAGGCTCTGCCACGGTTTTCCGGCCTTGCCGGTAAGCCATATCACCTCGCCGAAACTCAGCATATAGATTGCTAAGTGAATCACGTACTTGACGCTCTCCGTCAAATCGCACGCCCAGCCTATGCTCACCGCAGCCCACAGCCACCAGAAGCCTAAGAAGCCTATCACTCCCCAACTCGCTTTCCCTACGCGCGGACGCGTGCGCATAATATCATAGGTCATCCAGGGGAGGAGACCCAACTGAGCGATGCGGATCGGTTGCCAGAATCCGCCGATCATCCCGAACGCCATCAGCGCCAGAAGACCAATCAATATATAATCGTACTTATTTCGCATGTTCTATAAATAATTCTTTTATGACCACATATGGCCATTTCCAGTTTTGATACACAGCTTGGGCGATGCCGGGCGCGGCAATCAGTCCCCAGATACCCCAATCCATCGGTCCCACGAAGAGCCAGGTCAGCACGATCGTCACTCCGCCAGCGATGAGCGAGGGGATAAAGAACGGCACGCGGTTGTCCGCCAGTAGGAAGCCCCACGAGATGACGTGGTTGCGCTCCAATAGATGCACCACGAGCAGCAGAATCATCGGGCCTGTAGCGATAAGCATCGTCTGCGAATGCAGCAGTCTCAAGATCGGATTGCCGAGGAAGATCATTCCCAATCCGCCGGCCACGACGATCAGCCACATCGAACCGATACTGAGTTTGTAGATCCGCCTCAACTGTCCGTAGTCGCGCTCCACGCGGTACTGCGAGATTTTGGACACGAACGACAGATAGACTACCGTTCCGCAGCGGATCAAGATGTCGATCAATTGCAGCGTGATACCGAATCCCGCCATTACTTTCAGCGGCAACATCGCGCTACCGATCAGTACCGCCGACTTATATACGAGCCATCCGCCGAGGCTGGTCAGTCCCATTTTTACGGCATTAGGCATGATCGTACGTAGTATCTCGCGGTAGTCGCCCTCCTCGGCCGAGTCCAGCGCGGCGCGCAGTTCCCGGGTGTAGAACGTTCGGTACATCAGTATACGCTTCGTCACGATAGCCGCCAACTGCGACAGCACGACAGCCACCAATCCGAATCCGGCATACAGCAATCCGATACCCAGTACCAGGTAACAGAGCTGACCTACGATATTGATCTGCTGCGCCCGCTTCACGTAGCCCTTACCGGTAAGCAGCGCATCGTAGTAGAAGGTGTAGAGGTTGACGGCATTGATGGCGATAAGCAGCAGCCACGCGATCAGCACCTCCGTCCTATCGCCCTCGTACTGCTGCAGTACGTAGTACATGTAGCCCGTTCCGACCGTCAGCAGCAGTACAAAGACTGCCAGCGACATCCGCCGATAGAACACCTGCATGGCTCTCAGCGTCGTCTTCAACAATCCGTAGTCCGTCTTGCTGCCTGCAGCCGCCTCTGACACTCCCTCGCGCTTCAGTTCCTTTACGCCCGAGAAGACATAACTGATATTACGGGCAAACGAGGGTTGAAAACCGAAGTCCAACAGCGCCACGAGCGCCGTGATGACCTGAAAGATGTTCCAAATTCCGATCGTTTCCTCCGGCAACTTATTGAGCATGAAGGGCAGCAGAATCACGCCTGCTCCCACCATCAGAATCGTAGCCGCATAGCCCCACGCTACATCCCTCTTACCAATATCTTCAACTCCTTGTGCCAAAAATATCAATTATCAATTATCAACTCTCTAATGATAACGCTTGGCCATTTCCAGTTCTGGTACGCTGCTTGCGCGATACCGGGCGCCAGTACGAGCGCCCACATTCCTCCGTTCAGTCCCCAGAGTCCGATACTTAGCAGCACGATCGTTGCCGCTCCCGTTACCAGCGAGGGGATAAAGAACGGCACGGTATTATCCGACATGATAAAGAAGGCCGCCGTCGCATGATTCTGTTCCAACCAGCGGATCAGTAGCATCACGCCCAATACGCCCGTAGCTACAAATCGCGTCTCGCTGCCGATCATTTCCAGCACAGGATTGCCCCACAGCATCCACACCGCGCCGCCCAGCAGCATAGTGCCGCTCAGAAACAGCACACTCAGCACGTACTTGTTCCGCAGCGCCGTCATGTCTCGCCGTGCGCGATACTCCGCTAACTTGGGTTGGAATGCCATGCAATAGACCATTGCACAGTGCACCAATATATCCATTACCTGCAACGTCACGCCGTAGCAACCGATCTCTTGCAGCGTCAGGCAGAGCGAACCGAGGAAGATAGCAGATTTATTAATGAGGAAGGCGCCCATTTGCGTCAGGCCGATCTTAACGGCATTGGGGGTCATGATTCTAAGCAGCTCTTTCTCATCGTGTTCGCCTTCGGCTGTTGCCAGGCTCTCTTGCATTGCCTTATCAAAGAACACCCGCTTCATCATCACCCGCCTCACCAGCGTCGATAGCAACTGCGCACTCACGATCGCGCTCAGTCCCAATCCGGCATAGATGAGTCCGATCGCTACGCCTACGTACAAGGTCTGACCGATGATCATGATCTGCTGCGTGCGCTTGACGTAGCCCTTACCCTGCATGAGGGCGTCGTAGTAGAAGGTGTAGAGGTTGTAGCTGTTAATTGAGATAAGCAGTATCCACGCAATCAGCGCGTCGGTTCGGTCGCCGGTGTATTTATGGAGGATATAGAGCATATATCCCGTGCCGACGGTAGCCAGTAGCGCCAGTATTCCGATGGCCATCCATCGGTAGAAGCGTCGCATCGCGCCGATCGTGGCTTTGAGTAGGCCGTAGTCCGTTTCGCCTTGGGTGACATTCACTCCCTCGCGTTTCAGTTCCTTTACGCCCGAGAAGATATAACTGATATTGCGGGCAAAGGTGGGACGGAAGCCGAAGTCCAACAGCGTCACCAGGAGCGTGATCGTCTGGAATATCTGCCATATACCGACCGTCTCGGCCGACATTTTATGCAGTATGAACGGCAGGAGCAGTAAACCTGCTCCGACCATGAATATCGTGGCTACATAACTCCAAACGATATCCTTCCTCCCGATATCCTCAACCCCTTGACTCAATTAGTCTCTCTTAAAGATATCTCGGGTATACACCTTATCCTTCACGTCGTCCAGCACGGCGTCGTAGCGGTTGGCGATGATAGCCTGACTGCGCGTTTTGAACTCCTGCAGGTCGTTCACAACCTCGCTGCCGAAGAAGGTCGTTCCGTTCTCCAGCGTAGGTTCATATACGATCACCTTGGCGCCTTTGGCCTTGACACGCTTCATGATACCCTGTATCGACGACTGACGGAAATTATCCGAGTTGGACTTCATCGTCAGCCTGTATACGCCGATCACGCACTCCTTCTGGTCGGTTGCCATCTTCGACGAACCGTACTGATTATTGGCCGAATAGCCGTACCAACCCGCTTTCTGCAGTACGCGGTCGGCGATGAAGTCCTTACGCGTGCGGTTACTCTCCACGATGGCCTCGATGAGGTTCTCCGGCACGTCCTGATAGTTGGCCAGCAGTTGTTTCGTGTCCTTCGGCAGGCAGTATCCGCCGTAGCCGAACGAGGGGTTGTTGTACTGATCGCCGATTCTGGGATCCAGGCACACGCCGCGAATGATCGCCTGCGTATCCAGTCCCTTCATCTCGGCGTAGGTGTCCAGTTCGTTGAAGTAACTGACCCTCAGCGCCAGATACGTGTTGGCAAACAGCTTCACCGCCTCGGCCTCCGTCGAACCCATCAGTAGGGTAGGAATATCTTGCTTGATGGCGCCCTTTTGCAGCAGACCGGCAAAACGTTCTGCCGCTTCCTTCTGCGCTGCATCCGCCATGTCGCAGCCTACGATGATGCGCGAAGGGTATAGATTGTCGTACAGCGCCTTGCTTTCGCGCAGAAATTCCGGCGAGAACAGGATCTTGCGACTACCCGTCTCACGGCTGATATGCTCCGTGAATCCGACCGGTATCGTCGACTTGATGATCATCCACGCCTCGGGGTTGGCTTCCTGTACCAAACGGATCACCGTCTCCACGGCCGAGGTGTCGAAATAATTGCGCTGCGGGTCGTAGTTCGTAGGTGCGGCTATCACCACTACCTCCGCCTCTCCGTACGCCTTCTTGGCATCCAGAGTCGCGCTCAGATTCAGCGTCACTTTCTCCCCGTTCGCCGTCGTTCCCTCGCCGCGTAGGTACTTCTCGATATATTCGTCTTGTATCGTACTCTCCCCGCGGTTGATTTTCTCCACGCGTTCGCTTACGATATCCACGGCTACTACCTCGTTCTTCTGCGCCAACAGCGTGGCGATCGACAGCCCGACGTATCCCGTTCCTGCTACTGCTATTCTCATAGGCGTCCGTCTACTAACTCGCGATCCACGAAATTCTTCACATCAAATACAACGGCTCCGCGGTCGTGGTATTTCTTGAAGTCGAAGGTCTTGAACTGGTCGTGACTCACACAAGCAATGACGGCAGCGTAGTCCTTATCGGGGTCGATGCCGCTGATCATCTCCTTGCCGTACTCGTGACGCACGATCTCGGGGCTGGCCCAGGGATCGTAGATATCCACCTTGCAGCCGAACTCCTCCAGCTCCGTCGCGATATCCACCACCTTGGTGTTGCGGCAGTCCGGGCAGTTCTCCTTGAAGGTCACACCTAAGATCAGCACGTTGGAGTCCTTGATCTTATGATCCTTCTGAATCATCAGCTTCAGCACCTTATCGGCGATGAACTTGGCGATCGAGTTGTTCACGGCGCGACCCGACAGGATAACTTGCGGGTTGTAGCCCAAGGCTTTGGCCTTGTGCGCCAGGTAGTAGGGATCCACCGAGATGCAGTGACCGCCTACCAATCCGGGTCTGTATTTGAGGAAGTTCCACTTCGTGCCCGCTGCCTCGATTACATCGTTGGTATCGATGCCTACGCGGTCGCAGATGAGTGCCAACTCGTTCATAAACGAGATATTCACGTCCCGTTGACTGTTCTCTACGGCTTTGGCTGCCTCGGCCACCTTCATATTGGGCGCACGGTGCGTACCGTTGAGTAGGATACTGTTGTACATCGCATCCACGATGTCGGCTACCTCCGGCGTCGAACCCGAGGTGATCTTCTTGATCTTGGTCAGCGTGTTGACCTTATCGCCCGGATTGATACGTTCGGGGGAGTATCCGCAGAAGAAATCCTGATTGAACTTCATGCCCGAGGCTTTCTCCAGTACCGGCACGCAGTCCTCCTCCGTGCATCCCGGATAGACGGTCGACTCGTAGATGACGATATCGCCCTTGTTGAGCGTCTTACCAATCGTCTCGCTCGCCTTAATCAGCGGAGTCAGGTCGGGGTTGTTAAACCGGTCAATCGGCGTCGGAACGGTCACGATATACGTATTCACGGCCTTCAGTTCCTCGGCATCGCTCGTGAAGCTCAGTCCGATCTTACCCGTCGCCTTAAACGTTTCGCGCGCCTCCTTCATGCCTACGAGGTCCGCTTCCATTGTGTGGTCCTCGCCGCGCTCCAACTCCGCTACGCGATTCTTGTTGACATCAAAACCAATCACGCGGTATTTCTTACCGTACTCAATTGCCAGCGGTAGACCCACATATCCCAGGCCTATAACCGCAATCTTTCTTTCATTCAGATTCATATAATATCAATTATCAATTTTCAATTATCAATTTTCAATTATCAATTATTCTGCCTCTTTAATCACGCCATTCTGGTACGCCTCCAATAGCTTCTTCAGGTCGCTCACCTGCTGCATTAGCTCCTTGCCCTTATCCGTATCGCGTACGCGGATACGTTGCGCCGAGAAATCGCGCAGCAGCGTCCGGCTGTGGATATCGCTGCCGCTCATGATCGCCTGCTCGCGGCTCTCAAACATCTCATGCTGCACCAACTGGATGCCGTGACTGTTGTAGATCAGCGTATATCCCGCTATACCCGTCTTCTTCTGATAGGGCTTCGAGAACCCGCCGTCTATCACGTAGCGTTTGCCCTCGGCACGCATCGGCGACTCGCCTTTGAGCGTCCGAACGGGTATATGACCGTTGATGATTCTGCCCTCAATCGGATCCAATCCGAACTCCCGCAGTATCTTCTCGCAGATCGGACGCTCGTTGGCCAGCGTGTAGTACGCGCCGTTTTCCTCAGCCTGAACGTCCTTATCGTCGATGAAGTAGCGCTCGAAGGTGGTCATCTTATCTTTGTGGAACAAGGGCGAGCGGGCACCTTCCCACAGGTACAGCATCAGATCCAACGCGTTCTCCTTGTCCTTGCCCTCGCCGTAGTAAGCACGGCGTACGGCCGCGTCGATCTCATCCATCAGCGCCTTGCCTTTCACGACCTTGCCGCATATATTCATCTCCAGGAACTCCCCGTCCTTGCTCATCGGGATCGCCGCGTGATAGAGTAGGAATCCGTTGCGAACCAGATAGAGCGAACCGTGACGGTAGAACATCCTGAGGTGCTTCTGCATGCGGCTCGATTTCTTGAAGCTGCCTAACAACTGCTCCATCAGTTCCTCCTCCTCTTCCGACAATCGGTACGGATCCTTTGGATCCACCGTCGGCAGATAGGTATCCGTCAGCTTAAACTCCTTGCCCTGACAGCGTATCGTTCCTTTCTCATAGTCAATCTTATCCAGTAGCAGCCTGTCGTCCATCTCCCATTCGGGGTGACGCTTGATGGTCTGTCCCTCCAGCTTGAATTGGATGATCGCGATCGCCTTATGCATCTTCGCCATCATCTCCGCCGAGCGGTTCAGACGCGCGTTGTGCTCAAAGTCACTGGTCTGCCATATCGTGCAGGGATCGTTGCCGTAGGTCTGCATCGCGAAGCTTGCCAGCGGCAGTAGGTTGATGCCGTAGCCTTCTTCCAATGTCTCGATGTTGGCATAGCGTATCGACACGCGCAGCACCGTGGCGATCAGCGCCCTGTTGCCCGCAGCCGCTCCCATCCACTCGATGTCGTGGTTGCCCCACTGGATATCGTAGTCTCTGTGATGCTTCAGCTCCTCCATGATATCCGCTGCACCCGGGCCGCGGTCGTAGATGTCGCCTACGATGTGGAAGGTGTCGATCGTCAGCGAGTGAATCACACCCGCTATCGCCGTCAGCAGCTCCTCTGCCCTTCCAGTCTGGATGATGCCGTCGATGACCGCGCGGAAGTATTCGCTCCTGTCGTGCTCGATGCTGCTCTCGTGCAGCAACTCCTCGATCACATAGGCATAGGCCTTGGGCAGCAACTTTCTCACCTTCGAACGCGTGTACTTCACCGTCACCGCCCGCATCACATCCACCACTTGGTGCAACCTCAGTCTGTACCAGTCGTCCCGCTCCCTGTCTGTCAGGGGCTTCTTCTCATTGTGCACCTCTATCTCGATTCTTTCCTCCGGATAGTAGATCAGCGCACATAGGGCGCGCTTCTCGTCCTCCGTCAGGCGGTAGCCGTATATGTCGTCCACCTTACGGCGTATCACGCCGCTGGCGTTACGAACCATGTGTACAAACGCTCCGCTCGCACCGTGCAGATCGCTCACGAAATGCTCCGTACCCTTCGGCAGACTCAATATCGCCGTCAGGTTGATCATCTCGGTTGCTACCGCGCTCCGCGTCGGGAACTTCTCGCTCAGCAGCTTCAGGTATTTTACTTCCTCTGTCATTGTTTTGTATAATGTGTTTTTCTGGTATTTTAATTCTTAATTTTTAATTTCCCCGTACAAAAACGCATCCGCCATCACATAGTAGCACGCTACGTACTGCTGATTCGGCTCCGTGCAGGGCGAGACATACTCCTCCAGGTTGAAATCAAGCGTGATTGTCTTGCTCTGGAGGGGATTCCACTTGATCAACCAGTGCTGCACGTTGCAGGGCTTACCGGGACCCCAGCCTCCGCGGTTGTACTTATAGGTACCGGCCTGCGGGTAGTTCTTGCCGCCCTCGTTGATCTCCCAGATATAGCCGCTCTGCCCGGTCGGTTCGCCGTTGAGGACGATTTCGTATCTGTTGTGGTCAAACTCCGCACAACTGGTAGCTTTCGTCTTCTTGCGGTTGGGGAAGCGTCCCGTACCGTTGTAGCTGTCCTGACCGTGACCGGTGATGCACACGCGTAGGATGATATAATCCGTCCCTAACGGCACATCTATCGTCCTCTCTCCCAATCGGCTCGGATCCTCAATGCTCCAACCCGCCACGCCGTACGACCAGGCTCTGTAGCCGTTGCTGCCGTCGTTGGGTAGGGTAGAGTCGTACAGCTTCTGCCTTCCGATACAGCGCTGCGGAGTGCGACCTGCCTCTTCAAAGAAGGAGAAAGTCAACTGCACGGCGTGTGCCCTTTCGTCCGTAGCGTCCCAACCGCAGTAGAAGATGCGGAAGTCCGTCTCGCCTTGCATCAGCGGGAGGAACTCCGTGATATCTAGGTAGAACTTCTTCTCCCAGTCCGGTCCAAACGATCCGCCGTAAGGCGTGATAGCCCGCACGAACTCTATCCACGCATCGTTCTCCTTATCGTATATCTTGATCATCGTCGTCATGTCCCACTCCGCAGGACCTTGGTTCCAACCGCACATCCTATACGTCAGCACGGCTCGCGTGTACTGCTCCGTTGAGGCAGGAAACGATACGTGGAACACCGTGTCTTCGTCCAACTCCCAGCCATAGAAATGCAGCCGCATCGCCTCCGTACTGGTCGAGTAGGTAGCCTCCGCGAGATTCCACGGACAGTCCTTTTCCCAGTACCAACCTAAGCTGTCGCTCAACGCTATCGGTGACAGAGCCGGGTCGGGGCCCGGAATCATGGTCGAGTCCGGGTCATCCACTACCGGCTCATCGCTCTTGCATGACTGCGTCGTCATCACGACACTCAGCGCCATCACCGCGCCCGCCAAATACATAAACACTCGTTTCATAGTAATTTTAAATTTTAAATCTTAAATATTAAATCATTTGGGCCGACAAAGATACTGCTTTTTTTTGAAATATGCAAATATATCGCAAAAAAATAATAATTTTTAATTTTAAATTTTGAATTTTGAATTATTTGTTGTATCTTTGCAGCGAATTTTAAATTTTAAATAGTAAATTTTAAATCCTACCGTTATGTCCGAATCAGCTATTGTTACGATCGTTGTGGTGGCCTTGCTGCTGCTCTTTCTGATTATTATCTCTTACGTCAAGACCTCGCCCAACCAGGCACTCGTCATCTCCGGTTGGCCGCGTAAGAACCCCAAGTTCCTCATCGGTACCGGCGGACTCCGTATCCCGGGTCTGCAGAAGGTGGACCGACTCTACCTCGGCCAGCTCTCCGTCGATATCAAGACCGACTCCTCTGTGCCGACATCCGACTTTATCAATGTGGACGTAGACGCGGTAGCTAAGGTGCGTATCGACCCCGCGCATATCGATATAGCCGCCGCTAACTTCCTCGGTAAGAACCGCCAGGAGATTGCCGCCGAGATCCGCGACTCCCTGCAGGGTAATATGCGTGAGATCATCGGTACGCAGGATCTGCGTTCGCTCAATGTCGACCGCGACGGATTCTCCAACCAGATCCAGGAGAAAGCCGCGCCCGATATGGCCAAACTCGGTATCGAGATCCTCTCTTGCAATATCCAGTCTATCACCGACGGCGAAGGACTCATCCACGCCCTCGGTGCCGACAACACCTGCAAGATCACCAAGGATGCCTCTATCAACAAGGCCAACGCCGAACGTGACGTAGCTATCGCCCGCGCCGAAGCTGCCAAGCAGTCCAACGACGCCCGCGTAGCCTCCGAGACCGAGATAGCGATCCGCAATACCGAACTCGCCGTCAAGCAGGCCGACCTCAAGAAACAGGCCGACACCCAGGCCGCTATCGCCGATGCCGCCTATGAGATCCAGAGGCAGGAACAGGCCAAGGAGATCAATATCAAGACCGTCGAGGCGGAGGCTGCCAAGTCCATCCGCCAGCAGGAACGGCAGAAGGAGATCAACCGCCTCACCATCGAGGCCGAAGTCGAGAAAGCCAAGCAGGAACAGCTGCTCCGCGAACAGGAGATAGCTATCCAACAGAAACGTCTCGATGCCGAGATCAATAAGCAGGCCGATGCCGCTAAGTACCAGAAGGAAGTGGACGCTGCCGCCGAACTCGAGCAACGCAAGCGCAAAGCCGAAGCCGAGCGTTACGAGGCCGAACAGCAGGCTGCAGCCGTCAAAGCCAAAGCCGAGGCCGAACTCTTCGCCAAACAGCAGGAGGCAGCCGGTATCAAGGCCGTCGGCGAAGCCGAAGCAGCCGCTATCCGTGCCAAAGGTGAAGCCGAGGCTGCAGCGATGGATAAGAAAGCTGAGGCCTATAAGAAGTATAACGGCGCCGCGATCGCCGAGATGATGGTCAAGATCCTGCCCGACGTAGCCGCCAAGGTGGCCGAACCCCTTACCTCGATCAACGATGTGCACGTCTATGGCACCTCCGGCTCCGAAGCCGCCGGCATCAGCGGCAACGTCCCCGTTGTCATGCGCCAAACCATGGAGGTCATCAAGGAAGCCACCGGCGTTGATATGGCATCCATCATGCAAAACAACACCCAGGTCATCGCCGGCGAAGCCAAGATCAAGAAGTGATCGCTCCTAACTTCTCTTTCTCGGGATACCGTGATATCGGGATACCGAACGGGCGGCCGACCATAAAATCGCAGGATTCACTGAAATTCTGCGATTTTATTTGCATATGTCAGAAAAATGTTGTACCTTTGCAGGCTGAAAAATGAGACTATGGCAAAAAAGAACGAAATAGTTAAGGCGGAACAGACATCGTTACAGCCGTTGGAGAACATTGAGAACCTCATCCACGTCATTCGGGGAAAGCAAGTTATGCTTGATCGTGATTTGGCTAGGTTGTATGGAGTAGAGACAGGACGCCTTAATGAGCAAGTAAAACGTAATATTGAGCGTTTCCCAAAAGACTTCATGTTCCAACTTTCCAAGGAGGAATTCGAGAATTGGAAGTCACAATTTGTGATATCCAATGGTGATTCTTCAAGATCGCAAATTGCGATGTCGGATGATGAAGAAAAATGGAAATCGCAATTTGCGATATCCAATTCCATTAAGATGGGTGCTCGTAAACTCCCTTACGCTTTTACTGAGAACGGCGTAGCCATGCTCAGTGGTGTCCTCCGTTCACCGCAAGCAATCAGCATGAATATCCAAATCATGCGTGCATTTAATGCAATGCGCCATTTTATCGCCTCTAATGCACAAGCTTTTCAACGTCTAGAAATCATTGAATGTAACCAGTTGGCGCTCAATGTGCATCTTGCCGAAAACGATAAGAAGTTCGAAGAGGTATTCAGGCGTTTGGATGAAGGAGCAGCTACTCCGAAAGAAGCTATTTTCTTTGAAGGGAAGTTCTTCGAGGCACGTCTGCTGCTTGAACAAATTATTAAGACAGCCACAAAGCGTGTCATCATCATTGATGGCTATATTGATGCAGAGACATTTGATATGCTCGACGTGCGTGCAAAGGGTGTGACGGCGGATATCTATTCGGATGGAGAACATAAGTCGCTACGTGATATGCACAATGCCGGTAAGGGTAAGCAGCCGGTGAATACGCATAAGTGGTCTAAATCCTCGCATGACCGTTGGGTGATTATCGACGATACGCTGTACCACTGCGGTCATTCTGTTAAGGACTTAGGCAAGAAACTATCCGCCATCATGAAGATGGATTGGAATCCGGATGTGGTTTTAAAAGAAGTTAGATAAACTTGAGATCGCAATTTGCGACCTCAAGATGAGATCACAAATTGTGATGACATAAATACCGTCCCATCCATGACGTAAAACAGGGTAAAGACAGAGCGCAAGCGTGCGCCACATATTAACAAGCATTACTATTATTTCGCGTTTACCTAAAGCGTAGGAAACTTTAAAGGATATAAAACGAAGGAATAATAAGAGGGTTCGTACAAAAGGAACACTCGTATCATCATATAATGTAATGCCGTGCTGAATAGCATGGGCTTCTTAGTGATGATAAAGGTTTCTTTTCCTACGCTACCTTGGTAAACGCATAAGAAGTACCATGCTTTTTATGCGCCGCGGATTGATAGTATGCACAACTATAAGCTATTACTATCAATCGATGTTATTTAACTCTATTGAATTTGCACTTTATTTGCCCATCGTGTTTTTGATTTACTGGGCAATCGGGTACGCACACATAAATGACACTCTCAAACTGCGGCTGCAAAACGCGTTTGTTGTCATCGCCAGTTATGTCTTCTACGGCTGGTGGAATTGGCGCTTCTTATTACTGATCGCGTTCACCTCGTTCTGTTCGTGGGGCAGCGGATTGCTCATCGCTAAATCGTCAACGCCCAAAATCGCCA